>JAQTZD010000005.1 GCA_028687975.1 Sediminibacterium sp. | reverse complement strand
TAAAAATAGTATTAGAACATTCATCAGGTCCTGATGGCGTTAGGATGATTGCATGATCCGTTTCGGAGTGGGCTTACCCAAAATACAGGAGGCATTTGATCATACCAATGTCAAAACGACCGAAAGCTATCTCTATAGCTTTGAAGTTGATTTTAAAAAACAGCAGGCTAAATTTCTGACTGCGTTTAAGGGTATGCCAGATTGGAGTTAAGGTAACTAGTTGGAGAAGTAAGAATAATATGATTTTTTTTAATATGAATGAAGTTTTAGTAAAAAATCATGCAAATATCATACATTTGCCTTATGAGCAAGCTTGAATCCTTAAAAAAGCATATACAACCTGGTCAGGTGTATAGGAGGTCCGATTTAGCTGAATGGTCGAATGCAGTGGATCGCCATCTTAGCATGCTTCTTGCGGATGGAACACTAAAGAAACTATCCGGTGGGCTATATTATGCTCTCAAGCCGACTGTTTTTGGTAATGCTCCAGCGGAAGATCATGAGCTGGTGCAGGCTTTCTTAAAGGATAACCGGTTTGTAATAACCTCACCCAATGATTATAATAAGCTAGGGGTGGGAACAACTCAACTTTACAATACCCGCTTGGTTTATAATTACAAGCGACATGGGGAGTTCAAATTAGGGAATCGCACCTTCAGATTTGTCCGTAAACCATATGTACCTGAAAAAATAACAAAAGAGTTTTTATTAGTGGATTTGGTTAACAACAGGAATGAATTGGCGGAAGACCAGCCAAACCTGATGGATAATGTAAAGCGAGAGGCAAAGCAGATGGATACAGTTCAGTTGAAGCGACTTGCAAATCAGTTTGGCAAAGTTGGTACACGAAAGTTTTTTACGGAGGCACTCGCAAATTAATAAACTATGGCAGCGATCTATCTGCATCAACATGAGAGCTTTGGTGATCTGCTCCGAATTATTGAAGAGGAAGAAGGTATCCTGGCTGGTCTAGTCGAAAAAGACTACTGGATAATGCACGCCTTATATGGACTTAAATTACTGGGTTATGATTTTCAACTAAAGGGTGGTACTTCTCTATCCAAGGGATTTGGTCTTATTGATCGGTTCTCTGAAGATGTTGATATTCATATCAACCCACCGAAGGATTTAGGTATAAATGAAAATCCTAAGAATACAAACCCCAAAAATAGCCAACTTAAAAAAGATTACTACGATAGGCTGGGGGCAGAAATAAAAATTGATGGTTTTGCAGAGGTCGTTCGGGATACAGATTTCGATGATAAAAAGAACTACAATAGTGGTGGTATTAGACTTCTTTATAGTTATCAGGCTAACCCTGTTGATGGATTGAAAGAGGGTATCTTACTAGAGGCCGGTTATGATAATATTGCACCTAATCAACCTGTCACTATTAGTTCATGGGCATTTGAACGTGCCATGAAGAATACGGATATTGAATTGATTGACAATAGAGCTGTAGATATCCTATGTTATGATCCACGATACACTTTTGTTGAAAAATTACAGACCATTGCTTCAAAATTCCGGAAAGAAATGACAACAGGGGAGGTTGCAACCAATTATATGCGCCAGTACTATGACGTATACTCGCTGCTCGCTTCGTCGGATATACAGACATTCATTGGAACTGAAGAATATATGATTCATAAGCAGAAACGCTTTTCAACTGCAGACTTTGAGTTGCCAATTGCAAAAAATGAAGCATTTCTGTTGTCCGATTCTGCAACGCGTGAGCGGCTGCAAAAGCGTTATGAGTCTTCTCGAAATTTGTATTATAGGGGACAACCGGAGTTTGAAAAAATATTAGACCGGATCGGTGGTAGGATTGAAAAATTATAATTATCAAAATAGCTCTACCGTATAATTCTATGAAATTCGATTGTAAAGAAATCATACAACGCTTTTCAGACCTAATATTGCAAATATTCAAATGGGTCAATGAAACCAGAAGCCTGTCTAAAATATGCCACAAAGTTCAGCTCATATTTTGCTGATAAAAAGGTTTGTTTTATATTTGCAGCCCCTTACGGGGGAAATGGCTGCGTAGCTCAACTGAATAGAGCATCTGACTACGGATCAGAAGGTTTTAGGTTTGAATCCTAACGCGGTCACAACAATACCTTCCAATGGTATCAAAAGCCTGCAATTCATTGATTTGCAGGCTTTTTTGATTTGTTATACCTGCATTCTGTCAATTTGTATTCTACATGAAGGAAGAAAGTAGCTCGGAACTGGTAGAACCCCAGTAATTAGCCCTTTTGTAACATTTGTCCCTCTCAGTAGCCACTTATATAAAATTAATTCCTTATTAACGCATAATCACCTAGTTTTGGACTTTAAAACGATTTTGGTCTAAAAGTTTCAAATGAAAGAAGTTATATTCAGAGAAGATGTGATACGGGCGGCACAAAAGCTCTTTCAAACCTTTGGTCTGAAGAAAACTACCATGGAAGACATCGCCAAAGCGATGGGAAAGGGCAAAAGCACCCTTTATTATTATTACCAGTCCAAAGAACAGATTTTTGAGGATGTGTTGCAATCTGAGCTGCAGGAAGTATTTAATGTAACCAAGTCTGCTGTGGAAAAAGCCCGAACGGCCGAGGAGAAACTCAGGGCTTTTGCGGTTACCAAAATCACGGTCTTGACTAAAATGATAAACCTGTACAAGCTGGTTTGCGGTGAAATGATGTGGCAGCCTACCTGTTCTAAAGAACTTTTTTCTGAGTACACACAGCAGGATATCCAACTGATTGCTTCTATTCTGGAATCCGGAATTCAATCCGGTGAGTTCAAGGCGCAACTATCCGATGAAATGGACATTTTACCTTCTTTAATTGTGAGCAGTATCCGGGGAATTGAACGGGACTATTTCAGCAATAAATTATCTGGCCTGGAAAACAGGATCAATGTTATTTCCGGCATCATGACCGAAGGGCTTAAAAATCATCATCAAACAACCACTAAATAAAAGCGTATGAACCATTATATACAACCGGCAGAAGGTAAACTGGGTATACTGATACCCGGACTGGGAGCTGTTGGTACTACCATGATTGCAGGAGTAATTGCTGTGAACAAAGGCTTGTCCCAGCCCGTTGGCTCATTAACACAAATGGGTAATATCCGCCTGGGTAAAAGAACAGAAAACAGGTATCCTCTGATCAAGGATTTTGTTCCGCTGGCGGAACTGAAAGACATTGTTTTTGGTGGTTGGGATGTGTACAGCGACAACGTGTTCGAAGCTGCTTCCAAAGCCAAAGTGATCGAGCCAATGCTGCTGCATGCGGTGAAGCCCGAACTGGAATCCATCCAGCCTATGAAAGCGGTATTTGATCGTTCCTATGTTAAAAACCTGGATGGTACCCATATTAAAGAAGGTAAATCCAAATACGACCTTGCCCTTCAGGTAATGAACGATATTGAAACTTTTCAAAAAGAAAACGGCTGTAGCCGGGTGGTGATTGTATGGTGCGGATCTACGGAAAAGTACATAGAAGCTTCTGCAGTGCATCAAAGTATGGAAGCATTTGAAGCAGGACTGCACAACAGCGATCCGGCCATTGCTCCTAGCATGATTTATGCTTATGCGGCATTGAAACTGGGTGTTCCGTTTGCCAATGGCGCCCCCAATCTTACGGTTGATATTCCGGCATTGATTGAACTTGCAAAAGAAACCGGTACTCCTGTAGCCGGAAAGGATTTTAAAACTGGTCAGACCCTCATGAAAACCATTGTAGCACCGGGTTTGGCAGCAAGGGCCCTGGGTGTCCGCGGCTGGTTCTCTACCAATATTCTTGGGAATCGCGATGGTCTGGTACTGGATGATCCGGATAACTTTAAAACCAAGGAAGTATCCAAGCTCAGCGTACTGGAAGATATTCTTCAGCCGGAAAAAAATCCGGCCCTTTACGGAGACTTATACCATAAAGTAAGAATCAACTATTATCCTCCACATGGAGACAATAAAGAGAGTTGGGATAATATCGACATATTTGGATGGTTGGGCTATTCGATGCAGATTAAAATTAATTTTCTCTGCCGGGATTCAATTTTAGCTGCTCCGATTGTACTGGACCTGGCTTTGTTCATGGATCTGGCAAAGCGTGCAGAAATGAGCGGCATTCAGGAATGGTTGTCGTTCTATTTTAAATCGCCGCAAACGGCTCCTGGTCTGAATCCTGAACACGATATTTTTAAACAGTTAATTAAACTGCAGAACACATTGCGTCATATGATGGGAGAAGACCTGATTACGCATCTGGGGCTTGATTACTATCAGGAACTTGTAGAAGCCCTATGATGATCAGGCTGCACCAGACATTAACCAGTTTTTTGGGTATAGGTTATATATCCAAAGGCGGTGGCACTGTTGCTGCAGCGGTAGCCTGTATCATTTGGTATTATGCATTTGATCAGGCGCAGTTGGCAGTTACTGCCGGAGTAACCTTATTGGTTACGGCCTATGGGGTTTGGGGCGCAGCCGAAGTGGAACCATTGTGGGGCAAAGACAGCAGTAAAGTGGTGATTGATGAAGTGGCGGGCATGTTTATCAGCCTTTTGTTTGTTCCGCTAAATCTGACGAACCTGCTGGTTGCCCTGGCACTTTTTCGTTTTTTCGACATCGCGAAGCCGCTGATGGTCAGAAAAATGGAACAACTGCCAAAAGGCTGGGGGGTGATGGGGGATGACGTACTGGCTGGTATTTATGCCAATATTGTTTTACAAATAATGCTATATCTGCAGTTATGGTAAAATGGTGGGTATTTATAAAGGCTCAGGCATCTTCTTTGATATCATCTGCTACCGATTTTCTGGTAACAGTATTGATGGTGGAACTGGTGCACCTGCCTCCTGTGATTGCCGGTGCAATCGGAACTACCACGGGCGGGGTACTGAACTTTACACTGGGAAGAAACTGGGTGTTCCAGTCAAAAGAACATCCGGTACCACAGCAGGCACTTAAATACCTGTTGGTATGGGTGGGGAACTTGCTGTTAAATGTGGGCGGGCTGGCATTGATGGTGCATGTTTTTAACGTGAACTATGTGTTTTCCAAGATATTGGTATCCTTATTGGTTGGTATATTTTATAATTATGTTTTACAAGGAAAGTATGTTTTTAAAAAATAAATTCATAAATAGTATAGGGTGGAAACAGTGCTTGCTGGGGCTGGTGTTGCTGTTTACAGCTGTTACAGACAGTTTTGGACAGGGAACGGTGGTGAAGGGAAGGGTCATCGACTCTCTTACAGGCAGGCCGATTGCACAAGCCAGTGTATATTTCAAAGGGGGGAGAGGACGTTCCACCGACAGCCTGGGTAATTTTATGATTATTTACTCCGGCAACAGCAATAAACTCATTGTTTCTTCTGTGGGATACAGGCAGCTGCAGTTTACCATTAAGAAGGGAAGTGTGGAAGACCTGACCATCATGATGGGACCTGATCCAGCTTTGATGAGCAATGTAACAGTAAGTACCAACAAACGGGCAAAATACAGCAACCGGAATAACCCGGCAGTGGAACTGATTCGTAAAGTAATTGAGCATCGGGACGAAAACCGGACTACCAGTTACGATTATGTGGAATATGAGCAGTATGAAAAAATTCAGGCTGCACTGAGTAATTCAACGGAGAAACTGGCTAATTCAAAGTTGATGAAAAAGTACAGTTTCATTTTCGATAACAGGGATACCACCAAAATGGAAGGGAAGAGCCTTTTACCCATATATCTCGAGGAAAGATTGTCTCAGCAGTTCCTGCGCAAGTCGCCGGAGGCAAGCAAGTCTATTATTCTTGGCGAGAAGAAAGTGAACTTCGGAAGTTATGTAGACAACGACGGTTTAAGTACCCTTTTGAACAGGTTGTACGAAAACATCGACATCTATCAGAACGATATTCATGTTTTCACTTTTCAGTTCCTGAGTCCGATTGCCAATTCTGCACCTGCTTTCTACATGTTCTATATCCGAGATACCATTACCGACGAATATGGCACCAAGCTGGTGAAAATGTATTTTACCCCCCGCAATACCAATGATCTGTTATTCAGGGGCAATATGTACATCACCCTCGATGGCAATTACGGGGTACAGAAAATCAACATGTTCCTGAGTAAGAATGCCAATATCAACTGGGTGAAGGAAATGCATATAGACCTGGATTTTGAACGAGGAGAAGATAAGCGCTACCACCTGCAAAAGAGCACACTCATGGCCGACATGGGATTGAGCAAGAATAAAAACAGCGGAGGCTTTTTTGGAGAACGAACGGTTTCCTATAAAAATTTCACCATCAACAGTCCGAGACCGGATAGTACATACGCAGGCTCACCTGTTGTTAGAAAAGACTTTGTTGATAAACTGCCGGATACTTTCTGGACTGCAAAACGACACGATCAGTTGAGTTTAACAGAGTCCAGAGTATATACCAATATCGACAGCCTGGAAAAAATGCCTTCTTTCAGAAGAACCATGGCGGTAGCTACCTTGTTGTTTGCCGGATATGGTAACCTGGGCAAATTTGAAGTGGGACCGGTAAATACATTTTACAGCTTCAACCCGGTGGAAGGATTCCGTTTGCGTGTGGGAGGAAGAACCACCCCGGCCCTGAGTAAGCGGCTATATTTTGAAACCTATGGCGCATACGGATTCAAAGACGAGAAATGGAAATACTTTATCAGTTCCACATATTCACTCAACAATAAGTCGATCTATACTTTCCCGATGAACTTTATCCGGATTAGTGCTCAGTCCGACACCAAAATTCCCGGACAGGACCTGGAGTTTGTTCAGGAAGACAATTTCCTTTTGTCTTTTAAACGCGGAAACAACGATCGCTGGCTCTACAACGATATTTATAAAGTGGAATTTGTAAAGGAGTTCAAGAGCAAGTTTTCCTATACACTGGGGCTGAAGAACTGGCGGCAGCAGCCTGCAGGGGGCTTGTCGTATACCAAAACCGATAATGGATTTCCGGAGAATGTTCCTCAGTTGACCACTACAGAAATCAATGCACAGATCCGGTGGGCGCCTAAAGAACAATACTACCAGGGAAAGGTATACCGGATACCGATTTTCAATAAATATCCCATCATGACCCTGAATTATTCAGCGGGGATTAAAGGCTTGCTGGGAGGACAGTACAATTACCATCAATTGGATTTAAAAGTGGATAAGCGCTTTTACCTGTCCCGCCTGGGTTATGCAGATGCGGCCATGGAAGCGGGTTATACCTTTGGCCAAGTGCCTTTTCCTTTGATGACCATTCACCGTGCCAACCAGACTTTCGCATACCAGATGAATTCTTATAACCTGATGAACTTCCTGGAATTTGTCAGTGACCGCTATGCCTCATTTACCTGGGTTCACCACTTTATGGGAATCGGGTTCAACCGGATTCCGCTGTTCAAGAAACTGAAACTGCGTGAAGTGGCTTCCTTCAAAATCCTCTACGGTGGCGTAAGGCCGGAAAATAATCCGGTCAACAACCCTTCATTGTTCCAGTATCCTAAAATTAACGGCGCCACATCTACCTTTGCACTGGAATCTGGTAAGCCATATATGGAAGGAAGCGTTGGTATTGAGAATATCCTGAAACTTATCCGGGTCGATTTTGTTAAAAGATTCAGTTACCTCGATCATCCGGAAATTTCTCCTTATGGTATCAGAACAAGATTCAGGTTTGATTTTTAACGAAGGAATGTATGACAGAGCAAAGGCAAATAAAATTCAGAGACAGAGCGCAGCAGGCCATTTACGCTGTGATCAATCCTGCTGTGAAATTCCTGATTAAGATCGGGCTAACACCCAATGCAGTTACAGTGATCGGGCTACTGCTCAATATAGCAGTAACTGCTATATTCATAGAAGGGGCCGAAAAAGGGCATCGGGGAGAACTCAGCTATATTGGATGGGCCGGTGCCATGGTACTTTTTGCCGGTGTTTTTGATATGCTGGATGGTCAGGTGGCCCGGTTGGGAAAAATGAGTTCTTCCTTCGGGGCATTGTTCGATTCCGTGCTGGATCGCTACAGTGAACTGATCCTGTTTTTGGGCATTTGCTATTACCTGATTGCCCATCATTATTTCTACAGCTCCCTGTTTGCCTTCATTGCCCTGATTGGTTCCATGATGGTAAGTTATACCCGGGCAAGGGCAGAGGGCCTGGGTGTGGAATGTAAAGAAGGACTGATGCAAAGACCGGAGCGGGTAATCACGATAGGTATTTCAGCCATTGCCTGTGGTATTGCCGCTTACTTTATTGGCGGAGATTATAAAGTATTCCTGCCCGGAACCCAAATACAAATTTTTGAAACCATATCCATATTCACTATTCCGATCATGCTGCTTGCTTTACTGACCAATTATACGGCATTCCGAAGATTACTGGATGCCAAAGCAGCACTGGATTTGAAAGACCGGCAGAAAAGCCTTTAATGTTTTTATTTAAAATGAATCAATTATTTGTGTGCAGAGCGGGTAAAACAGCCCGTATTGTGAGGATCATGACAGCCTTTGTTACAACCCTTCTTTTGGTGAATTCAACTTACGCAGGAAGGGGTAAGTTTTCCGGCTTATCAACTGATAAGGAAATCCTGGAGCCGCAGGATACTTTTCCGGTTCCTGCCAATATCAGAAACCAGTTATTTTATTTACAGCGTACCACCAATACCAATACAGTGATTTATACGCTGAATGTAAATGCTGCGGGAAAACTGGATGAGTCTACTCCCGTAAAAGTATTCTGGATTCGTTATCCCGAAGGTGGTATGCACAAAGAGCTGAACTTTATTCAAAAGGCTTTTGCCTATGGAACCATGTCGGAAAAAAACAAGGACAACAGCTACACCATTCACCTGGTAGCCTACAAGAAAAAAGACCTTTACCTACGCAAATCACCAACGGATAACAGCTATCGGATGTACACACTGATTAACCGCCGGAATGCTGCGTTGAACAGAGTATTCATCAGAATAGATCCGGGAGGTACCTTGTTTAAACCCAATGTAGTTTACATTGAATTGCGTGGTACGGATGTAGCAACCGGCAAACCCATTATCGAAAGATTCAAGCCCTGACCCGAAAATCACAGATGAATATGCTGCCTGATTCGTTGAACCAAAATGAAACCCTTAGCCGGAAAGATATTCTGCTGGTGGCATTCCTCAGTATCGCCTACCTGGCATTGTCTTATTTTCTGATTGGTTACAAGCAGGAACAATTGTTGCTGGTGGCTTTGTTTTCGGGTTGTTACTTTTTGTCGGCAGTTACCCGAAAGTTTATCCTGGGCTTTTCTGTTTTCATTGTATTCTGGATCATTTTCGATTACATGAAGGCCTTTCCGAACTATTTGTACAATGATGTACACATCCGCAGTCTTTACCTCAAGGAGAAAGCCTTTTTCGGACTCACTGAAAATGGTACCCTGATTACCCCCAATGAATACTGGCTCAGGCACCACAATACATTCCTGGATGTACTCAGCGGTTTTTTTTACCTGAGCTGGATACCTGTGCCGCTGATGTTTGGCGCCTTCCTTTTTTTTAAAGACCGCAGAATGTTTTTTCGTTTTTCGCTTACGTTCCTGCTGGTCAACCTCCTGGGGTTCTGCCTCTACTATATTTATCCCGCAGCGCCACCCTGGTACATACAACAATATGGATTTGATTTTATCCCCGGTACAAAAGGAAATACAGCAGGGCTGGTAAGATTTGACACCTTTTTTGGAGTAAATATTTTCCGCGGACTGTACGAAAAAAGCTCCAATGTATTTGCAGCCATGCCATCGCTCCATTCATCCTATCCGCTGATTGTATTGTACTATGGAATCAAAAGCCGCTCCGGCTGGATGAACCTGTTTTTCACCGCCGTTATGGTTGGTATCTGGTTTGCAGCAGTATATACCAGTCACCATTATGTACTGGATGTAATTGCGGGTATCGTATGTGCCATCACAGGTATATTTTTGTTCAACCGGCTCTTGAACAAAAGCAGACTCATACAAAATTTTATGGACCGGATTGTTGCTGCCGTTAGCTAAAATCGAACTGCAATAATCGCTTGGCCATCCTGTAAAACAGATAGGAGAAAAGAAAGGCTGCAGCTACATCGAGGGTATAATGAACATGTTGAACCAGTACCAGGATACCGATTACAAAAGAAGACAGCAGCAAAATGATCTTGTCGGTTTTGTTTTTTAAGCAAAGAAACATGGTGAACAAGGTAGCAGTATGACCCGAAAAAAACAGGTCTTTGGTGACCATCTGGCTGCCGTAAAAGATGCCACTGAGCGGGTCTTTCAGTTCAATCAGGCCTTTTGGCGGGTTCAGCGGAACCAGATAAATACTCAGAATGCGGCCAAAACAAAGCAACACATACGACCAGATGAGCAAGAGTAACATATCCGGATCTTTCATGCAACGGTAGAGTGTGAAGGCAATCATCCCCCAGATGATCAGGAAAGTGAGTACAGATACATTCATTGGCTCCAGCCTGCTCAGCAGGTAGTCGTTTAACTGATACCCTTCCCGTTTTTCGATGTATTCAAAGAATACGGGAAACAAGGGGGTCAGCATTGCCAGCAGTACAATTCCTGTAATAAATTTCACCCTGAAGGACTTGTTGCTCCAATACCCGCTCCAGGTTGCTCCAATCGTCATTCCCATGCTGCAATGTTACAGTAAAACGGTAAATTTATAGTAGGAACAGAGCGGAAAAGCACTCAAAAATCCGATAATATGAAACTGTTTTTGACATCCTGGAAGTTTGTGCTTGTAGCAATTGGTTCTCTGTTGTTTTATACTACCGGTTCAGCACAGAAAAACAACGTACTGCAATACATGAAACTTTCGGAGGATGATGATTTTCTCAACTTCAGGGGAGAAGGGACCGACCGGGCGTATACCAGCGGATTTAAATTCGAAATGTATTTTTCCAAAGGCAAGGCTCCCCGCTTTCCGTCTAATCTGTTGATGAAAGTGACCGGTACAGCAGATAATCTCTATGGCTGGGGTATTTCCCAGAATATGTATACGCCCAATGAAATAGATAAAACCACCATTCAGTATGGAGAGCGGCCTTATTGCGGCATCACTTATGCAACACATACACAGGTTTCTACCAGCATGGAAAAAAAGCAGAAACTGACTACGGGGCTCAGCCTGGGTATTATTGGCAAGTATTCATTTGCCGGAGATGCACAACGCATTATTCACGGGTTAATCAATTACCAGAAGCCAATGGGCTGGGAGAACCAGATTAAAACAGACATCATTATCAATTACGGTATTTTGTATGAGCACCTGCTGTTCAATCCTACGCCTAATCTGGAAGTGATTGGAAATATTGCCGCCAATGCCGGTACACTGGTGAACAATATCGGATTAGGTATGCAGTTTCGTGCCGGAATATTCAACCCTTATTTCAGTCAATATGAGCGTCCTGCTTACAATCCCCGTAAGGCAGGTAATGGCAACAGAAAGCCTTTTCAGTTTTATCTGTTTATGAAGCTGAATGGAACGGCTGTGATGGATGATGCTACTTTACAGGGAGGGTTCTTTAGTCACCGTTCTTCACCCTATGTAATCAGCAAAGACAGTATCAGCCGATTTGTGATGCAATACGAATATGGTTTCATGGTGTCGCATAAACGATTTGCATTCAGTTTCTCAGAAAAATTGCGCACGGCAGAGTTCAAAGGTACTTATGCGCAACAGGTGGGTAATATTACTTTATACTATGGGTTATAGGCATTAAAGCTGGATGGTATATCTGGTTGCAATTCTGGAAAAAGGATATTCCCTGACAGCTGCCAGCACTATGGTACCGTTCATCGGGTTCAGCAGAAATCCCAGTATTTCTCCGGCCTGTTTTTTAAACCCGGGTGTGGTCTTGTGCGGCATGCTGTCTGCAATCAACAAATGTCCGTCGAAGCTGGATTGAGAAAACACCGTATTACAGGCGCCTGTTAAAAGCACCGGCAACAGAAATCTGCTGATGAAGAGGCGCTGAAGGTACATATACATGAATACAGCGTAGCTGTTTCATTGAAACTGCTACGCTGCAAAACTAGCTTATTTTGATCAAGCTGAATTTAGTAGTGCCAGCGAACAAATGCTTCCATGGCAGCATATTTGGTTAAACCAAGTGCTGCATACAGATCGGCCGTGTTTGCATTTCTTTCCTCTGCGCGCTGCCAGAACTCGCGGCTGTCTGCTCCCTGGAACGGAACAGCATCTTTCTGCGATTGGTGAATGAAAATACCGAATCGTTTCTTTTTCACCTGATCGGGGCTCATTGGGATCGCCATTTCAATTTCCGCAATATCCCATTCCTGCCATGCACCCTTGTACAACCAAACCCAACAATCTTTTACCCACGGATCTCCGGCTGCTTTGAGCCTTCTCAAAGCTTCAAATACAGCTTCGAGGCAAACTTTATGCGTGCCATGCGGATCAGCCAAATCTCCTGCGCAATACACCTGATGTGGTTGAATTTTGCGAAGCAGTTCCATGGTGATTTGAATATCATCTTCTCCCAGCGGTTTCTTTTCTACTGCACCGGTTTCATAGAAGGGCAGGTTCATAAAATGACAACGGTCTTCGGTCAGACCTACATATCTGCAGGTGGCTTTTGCTTCACCTCTTCGGATCAGTCCTTTGATTGCGCGTATTTCTTTTGTATCGGACTGGTCTTTCTGTTTGGTGGCAATAAATGCGCGGGCAGACTCCAGTTGTTCGCGGCTCTTGCTGTTGTCTATGCCAAACATTTCTTCAAATCCTACCGCAAAATCGATAAAACGGGTTACAAACTCATCAGACACGGCAATATTACCGCTGGTCTGATAGGCCACATGTACTTCATTTCCCTGGTCGTGGAGTCGCATGAAAGTTCCACCCATGCTGATGATATCGTCGTCCGGATGCGGAGAAAAAATCAAACACTTTTTAGGATAAGGGGCACTGCGTTCAGGGTGTGCAGGAATGACTGCATTGGGCTTGCCCGCAGGCCAGCCGGTAATGCTGTCGCGCAGCATATAGAATACCTGCAGGTTGATTTCGTATGCATCCCCTTTTTCTACCAACAGGTCGGATAATCCATTTTCGGTGTAGTCCAGTTCTGTAAGGCTGAGGACAGATTTATTCAGTTTAAGGGCCAGATTAACTACTGCACGTTTTACCATGGCATTGCTCCAGGTACATTCTCCGGTTAACCAGGGAGATTTGATGCGGGTCAGTTCTGTAGAAGCTGATTCATCAATGACAAATGTGCAGTTGCCGTGCTGCTGTAAAATGCTGGCAGGAATGCTTTCTGTAACATTGCCTTCCACCGATTTGGCTACGATGCCTGCTTTGTTTCCCCAGGCCATCAGCAGAATTCTCTTAGACTGCAGGATGGTGCTGATGCCCATGGTTACGGCCAGTCTGGGCACTTTGGAAATGCTTGGAAATTCATAGGAATTGGCAATCCGGGTGCTGTTATCGAGGTTCACCAACCTTGTTTTGGACAGAATGCTGGAACCGGGTTCATTAAAACCGATGTGACCGTTCTGGCCGATGCCAAGGATTTGTAAATCCAACCCGCCGGCATCGGTAATGGCCTGTTCATATGCGGTGCAAAAATTCCGCATCTCTTCTTTGGGCGCATTACCGTTAGGGAGGTGAATATTGGCAGGATCAATATCTACATGGTTGAACAGATGGCGGTGCATGAAACTCCAGTAACTCTGATAAGCATCCTTGTCTATCGGATAATATTCATCGAGGTTAAAGCTGATTACATTCTTAAAACTGAGTTTCCCGGCTTTATGCATTCTCACCAGTTCGGCATACATGGCAATGGGAGTGGAACCGGTAGCAAGACCCAGCACACATTTTTCTCCTTTAGCCTGTTTCTCTCTGATCAGGTCGGCAATTTGGCCGGCCACCCATAAAGCCCCTTCCTTGGCATTTTTACAAATCCTGACATCAATTTTTTCGAATGAATCTACCATCTGTACTTTCATTTTGTTGGGCTAAATTAAGCTTGTTTTTAGAAAAAAAGATCTAAATCCGGATAAAAACCGCAAAAAAACGCATCATTTATTGCAGGTTTCTGATTTTATCAGGCGTATGGCCGGTAAACTGCCTGTATCCTGATTCCGTTTTTTTAAACCCTGCCAACTATCTTTTGGCGATGCCTGAAATTAAAAAAGATTCCCCGAACGGAGAATCTTTTTTATAACTAATCTGTATGAATTTTAGCTCACTTTGGTCAGCTTGATGAGGTTGGTAGGAAGGTGCAGGGAAACAGGTGTACTTCCTGTATTGATCACTACATCTCCGGGTTTTACAAATCCTCTTTCTTTCAAAATATCAATTTGATCGGAAATAATGTTGTCCAGGCCTTCTTCCTCTGAGTAATAGAATGCCCTCACACCCCAGCTTAGACTGAGCTGATTCACCAGTGATCTTTCTTTGGTGAAAATATACAAAGGGGAGGATGGTCTGTAACTGCTGAGCATGAAAGCAGTATAGCCACTTTGCGTCATACCGATCAATGCACTTGCTTCCACATCTTCGGACATTTTGCAGGCATTGTAGCAAATGGCATCACTGTGAAAAGACGGAGAATGTGGCTGAGGTTTCAGATCCTCCGAACGGTTGTAGCGGTATTCTTTTTTCTCCACTTCGGCAATGATCTTCCGCATGGTCTCCACAACCAGGGTTGGATAGTTTCCTGCAGCGGTTTCTCCGCTCAACATCACTGCATCGGCGCCTTCGAGTACGGCATTGGCTACGTCGGTAATTTCACTTCTGTTGGGCTTCACCCGTTCCATCATACTTTCCATCATCTGGGTTGCAACGATCACAGGCTTGGCACGGTGAATGCATTTGCGGATCAATTCTTTTTGAATCAGCGGAATTTGTTCAACCGGAAGTTCAACACCCAGGTCTCCGCGGGCTACCATAATACCGTCGCTTTCCAGAATAATTTCACGGATATTCAAGAGCGCTTCGGGCTTCTCAATTTTTGCAATAATCTTGGTTTTGCTGTGTTTCTCATCCAGCTTGCTTCTCAGGATCACAATGTCTTTCACGCTTCTGACAAAACTTAAAGCCACCCAGTCGCACTGTTGCTCAATGATGAACTCGAGGTCTGCCAGGTCTTTCTCCGTAAGTGCAGGAAGAGATATTTTCGTATCGGGCAGGTTGATTCCCTTTTTGGAAGAAAGTATACCGCCTAAAGTTACCTCTACTTTTACATCTCCGTTTTTCTCAATTCCGCAAACCTTTACTTCCAGTTTGCCATCGTCTATCAGGATGATGTTTCCGATGGTTACATCGCCTGCGAGGTTGGGATAGGATACATATATTTTTTCCAGGGTACCTACGCATTTTTCATTGGTAAACGTAAGAATATCTCCTGCTTTTACTTCCAGTGCATTGTTCGCTATTTCCCCAACACGCAGTTTAGGACCCTGCAGATCGGCCAGGATGGCAATATTATAAGGCTGTGTACTGTTGATATTTCTGATGTGTTGAATGATAGCCAGCTTATCTTCATGTGAGCCATGAGAAAAGTTCAGGCGAAATACATTCACACCGGCTTTAACCAGCTCCAGCAATTTATCGTAAGTGTCGCATGCAGGTCCTACTGTTGCAACAATTTTAGTTCTGTGAGAAACGTGTTGTACGCCTGCTTCCTTGTCCATGTGCTTGTGCAGGTATTTGTCCAGATTTTTTGACATGATGTGAGTCTGTGTTAGGGGTTACTGTTAATATTATTGTTATTAGCTGGCCAGAATTTTTACAATTCGAAGCCAGTCATCTGAAATTTTATCTTTAGCCTTTACTGCATGATCCAGTGGGGTGTAATGGAGGGTGTTGTTTAAAATACCTACCATCACATTGTGTGTGCCGTTGATCAGACAGTCTACGGCAGCATAGCCCATTCTGCTGGCGATCAGCCGGTCTAAACAGGAGGGAGAACCTCCCCGCTGAATATGTCCGAGAATACAAACACGGATATCCGCTTTAGGCAAACGTTGTCTTACTATGCTGGCAATTTCATTGGCACCGCCAAATTTTTCTCCCTCGGCCACTACCACCAGGTTTACCAATTTTTTTCTTTTTTCTTTTTCAGAAAGAGAATGAATCAGGGCTTCAATATCTGTTTTGGTTTCGGGAATCAGGATGTTTTCTGCACCGGTAGCTATACCGCTGTGCAATGCAATATAACCGGCATCTCTTCCCATTACCTCCACAATAAATAAGCGGTCGTGCGCATCAGCAGTATCCCGGATTTTATCGATGGCTTCCACCGCAGTATTCACCGCAGTGTCGAATCCAATGGTGAAATCGCTTCCTGCAATGTCTTTATCTATGGTTCCAGGTAAACCAATACAGGGAATATCAAATTCGTTGCTGAACTTCTGTGCGCCTTTGAAACTACCGTCGCCGCCAATGATCACCAGTCCGTTGATGCCTCTTTTTTTCAGGTTATCATAGGCAATTTTGCGACCGGCCGGTTCCATGAACTCAGCGCTCCTGGCAGTTTTTAAAATGGTGCCCCCTCTCTGAATGATATTGGCAACAGAACGGGAATCCATCGGAACAATATCGTCATCGATCATTCCGCTGTATCCGCGCATAACACCAAACATATCCAACCCATGATACAGACCGGTTCTCACCACCGCTCTGACCGCAGCATTCATGCCTGGAGCATCTCCTCCGGAGGTAAGAACGCCGATTTTAGTAACTTTTTTTTCTGCCATTGTCAAATTCGATTCTCAGTTAAATACGAGTGTACATATTACAAAAAAAGAATGTGTAAGGTGTACACGGAGTTTCAAATGTAAGCATTTGAAAACTAATGACCATTTGTAACCCTCCGTTAAGTTTTTTCGTAGCATTGCTGCATGAAAATAGTCGTGACCGGCGCCAATGGTTTTCTAGCGCAACATCTTTGTATGTACCTGGCCAACAAAGGAGTTGACTGCCATGCAGTTTCCAGGGGAGAAAGACGGATTCCCGTTGCGGAAAACATTGAATATGCCAGTCTGGACTTAACGGATCGCAGTTTAGTGCATGCATATATCCATGCGGTACAACCAGATGTAATTGTGCATGTGGCAGCCATGAGTAAACCAGACGAATGCCATCAAAACAGGGAAGCCTGTTTGTTGCAGAACGTAACCGCAACCGGTTACCTGCTTCAGGCCGCAGAAAACTGTGCCAGTCATTTTATTTATTTATCTACCGATTTTATTTTTGGAGAGGATGGTCCGCATTCTGAAGAAGACCTGCCAGACCCGCTCAATTTTTACGGGGAATCCAAACTCATGGCCGAAAAACTGGTTCAGGATTATGCAGGCCCATATACCATTGTTCGGCCGGTTTTCATTTATGGAAGACAGTGGGAGGGGCTGCGTCCTTCTTTTATTCAATGGGTGCAGCAGCAATTGCTGGCCGGCAAACCCATTAAGGTGGTGAGCGACCAGTTAAGAACGCCCACATACGCACCGGATATCTGTAAAGGAATAGAACAGATCATTGAAACTAAAAAAGAAGGGGTGTACCATCTTGCCGGAAAAGATATTCTTTCTCCCTACGGCATGGCGCTGATGGTAGCGCGTGTACTCGGACTGAACGAGTCGCTGATCGAAGAAGTAGACAGCAACAGTTTCCCCGAACCGGTTCGCCGTTCACGTAAATCCGGATTAAAAATCAACAAAGCCATCCGTGAACTCAATTACCAGCCTCTTTCCTTTGAGGAAGGCCTGCGGAATAGCTTTGCAGTTTAGCAGTTGCTGTTCCGGTTATTTCAGTTCAAGGAATATTTCGGCCATCATACATCTTGCACTTCCCCCTCCATTGGTTTCGATGGTGGTGATATCGGAATGAATGATCGGATTATATTGTTCAATAGTAAGGATCTGTTGCGGGGTTAACGAGTGGTAAGCCTGCGAAGACATGACCAGGA
Organism: Sediminibacterium sp.; assembly: GCA_028687975.1. Classification (GTDB taxonomy): domain Bacteria; phylum Bacteroidota; class Bacteroidia; order Chitinophagales; family Chitinophagaceae; genus Sediminibacterium. Next base: position 50,457 of record JAQTZD010000005.1, on the reverse strand, counting down.
ACTTTTCTCCTTTCCGGTTATGCACCTGCAACATATTTCCTGCAAAATGATTCATCTGGTTGGTACTGATTTCAATGATGGTCTTGCCGGTTTTTTCAAGGGATGCTTTTACCATGGAACGTTCTGCCTGATCAGGTATGCTTTCCAGGCAGATAACTACATAGCTGTCGGCTACACACATCATTACATTGGTATGGTAAATGGGTTGATGGTTGCCATCTACAGAATGAAAGGTGATTGCCTGATAACCCATTCTGTTGCAAAAGTCTTCCAATACCCTCAGGTTGGTGCGCGGAGAGAGGCATGCATATGCAATACGATGCTCCCGGTCCAGTACCATGCTTCCGGTACCTTCCAGAAAATGATTTTCCGCTTCATGAGCCGTAAAATTGATCTGCTCTTCTATCCGGAATTTTTCTGAAAGAACATCCAGTACATGCTGTTTGCGTTCCAGTCTTCTGTTAGGGGCAAACATCGGGTACAGGCAAATGGATCCTGGTTCATGAAAGGAGATCCAGTTATTGGGAAATACGGAATCGGGTGTATGTGGCACCGGCGTATCTTTTACAACGGTTACGTCTATATCGTTTGATTGGAGCAGCGCAATAAAAGCATCAAACTCCGCTTGTGCTTTTTGTTGCACTATATTGCCAGCATCTGCAGAGGCCGTTTGAAAACTATTGTTCACTGCCGTTTCTGTATTGAATTCAAACCGAACCGGTTGTATCATTAATAAATGAGCGCTGTGTTGCATGGAATTAGTTTATGGGTTCAACAGGTTCGCGCCAGAGCGGCATACTCATGCAATGGAAGCCACCTCTGGCCCTCGACAATTCTGCCGATGGCATCAGGATAAATGTATTTTCAATTGATTCGGTGGTGGTGGTTCCGTTTTCGAGTTGCTGCAGCAGCTCTTTTACTTCCACAATATTGAATCCCGCATTGCGGAAGGCTTCGGTTGTTTTGTCGTTCCTGTCGTAACCCAGCACCACACCCTCTTTTAAAACCAGCAGGTTGCAGGAGTCGGTCCATTGTTCACGGGCGCTGTATGGAAATTCATTGTTGCCCGAAAAAATGAATTGCACTTCGTTGCGGCAATGCAGATCGTTTCTGCTGATATCAATCAACAGGTCTTCCAGACTTTCAAAAGAAACGGGTTGCTCCGGGTTGCTCCGGTGAAACTGCAATATTTTTATTTTTTCTTCCTTCTTGATTTCCAGTATTCTTTCTACAGCAGTCTCGTCTTCGTGTTTGATTGCCTTGCGGGAGAAATTCCCCAGCATCACCCATACATCCCTTTTTACCTGGGTAAAAACAGTGTCTATATGCATGTAGTCTCGCTTTTTGGGAATTTTAACAATGGTTACTTTATCCATCAATCCCATTTCAAATATGGTGTTGGTGATGCGTACAGCGGCCTCGGACGAAGTTCTTTCACTTACACCCACCAACAGGTGTTTATCGCTTACCACCATAATGTCTCCACCCTCCAGCGTAATCTTGCGGTCATCCTCTTCTTTCGGTAACAGAAAATGATGACTTGAATCGGATAGTTCTATGATATTGTTCCGGTAGTTGCTGAAGAAAGGGTGATTGAAGAAGATATACCTTGCCAGCAATGCTTCCCTGGTACGGGCTTTTTTGGCAGGTTTGTTCAGCAATACATGGTCTTTGATGGTGATGCCGATATCCCTGGTGAAAATGAAATTGGGGATAGGAGCAAAGATCAGTTGTTTGTCTTTGGATGTTCCAGAAATAAAGGTTTTGGCCAACTCCGAAGGTTCGTAGTCCATCAGTTCATTCTGCAACTGATAGGTACAACCTTCAATGGCGCTTACAGAAGCAACCAATTTCAGCAGGATATTGCAGTCGGTCAGTATTTCTGCAAGCAGCCACTGCAGTTCTACCACTTTATCCGATTTGAAAAAGTCGGGATGTTCCGGTTTGTAAAAATTCCGATGGCTATCCGGATGGTCAATTGCCGCCAGACGTCCTCTTATTTTTTCGGGATCAAGAAAATACAACAGCACTTTGGTATAGTAATCGTATTCATTTTTACGGATTGTATCGAGGTGTACGATGTCTTCGAACAACCAGTCCTGTGCTTTGGATGGAACAACTTTGCCCAGACCACTGTCGGGGCTGTGTACCAATAATCTTTTGAGCGTACCAATTTCTGACGTTACCGAAACTGTCATATATCATTCGTTTTGCTTAATTAATAAAAACAGACCAATACAACGGATAACCTGTACCAAACCGCAGCTCAAAAATGCCTGAACAGAAACGCTGGCTGCAAAGAGCATGCCGTTAAAAAGATACAGTGATGGATTGCCTGATGCAATGTAGAAAACAGAAAACCCGGTACTCAGTGGTCGGGCATGGAGTTCAGTCCCCTGTACATCCATGCAAAGTGCGCGGTTAAGAATGATATGGTTGAACAATGGTTCATAATCCTTCTGCAAATTAAGGTTTTATTTCAAAAGGCAATTTTCCGTTTAATGATCCTTCGGAACGCAGAATTCTGAATCGTACAAACATTTCTTCGCTGTACCATTGCTCTGCTTTTGTTTTCCGGACCACTTCGGCATGTTCCTTCATCCGGTATGCAAAATCCTTCATCAAATCCCTGTTCTCCCAGATACTGAATGTGGCCTGTTTAATCCAGGGAACTTCGCCGATTCCAACAGAAGTTACCAGTCCGGGAGCGCCGGCCATTCTTTCTGCAACACCATTCACATGTTCCCAGAAACGACCGAGTTTTCCCATACGGATGGTAGCCCTTGTAAGGATTCCTACTGGTCCCTCATAGCCGGTTTGCTTTGGGAGGTTGCCAAAGACAGACTTACCATCCCACAGGCCATGCCCTTCCATAGCTTCCAGATGCAGGGTCCATTGTTCACAGCCAAACAGCGACCACCATTTTCTAAAAAGGACGGGTACAGCCTGTTCCAGCTCTTTGCTGTCTTGATGTACCAATAAAACTGCCCACTGTCTCCAATCGGGTACCTTGCTGAAGGTACCGTTCCTGCCCGATCCCATGAGTTTCCAAAAGGACACTGTGCTGTTGAACAAAAGCGGAATACGAAAAACGGCCATGGAGAACAGTCCGGCCCATCCCAGCCATTTGGGGTAACGTACTATGGTCAGACTTGCATACATATCCCTAAAATAGCGTGTTTACAAACATAAAACGAGTAATTTTCCAATATGAAAATACGGGTTAATCATATTGCACAGCTGTTGAATACCAGGAAAGAGACCAAACTGCTTCGCGGTAAGGAATTGGCAGAACTGCCCCTGATCCGGAATGCCTGGCTTACGAGCGAAGACGGCATCATCACCGGATATGGAGGTATGGAAGATTCGTTTCCGGAAGGTGCGGACTGGACCACAGTAGATGCCGGTGGAGCTACCGTATTGCCTGCCTGGTGCGATAGTCATACCCATCTTGTTTTTGCAGCCAGCAGGGAGGATGAATTTGTAGATAAAATCAACGGACTCAGCTATGCGGAGATTGCTGCAAAGGGTGGGGGAATTCTTCAGTCTGCCCGCCGGCTGGCGGCCATGAGCGAGGATGACCTGTACAATGCGGCATGGCAACGCCTGCAATCGCTGATGCGTTTGGGAACAGGTGCCATCGAAATCAAGAGTGGTTACGGGCTTGATACCGAAAATGAACTGAAAATGCTGCGGGTAATCCGTCGCCTGAAAGCAACGGCGCCGATTCCGGTGAAAGCCAGTTTTTTAGGAGCGCACACCTATCCGGCTGCTTATAAAGAAGATCACGAAGGGTATATCCGCCTGATCATCCAGGAAATGCTTCCTGTGATTGCCAGGGAAGGATTGGCCGATTATATTGATGTGTTTTGCGAGGAAGGATTTTTCGGTGTGGAAGAAACAGAGCGCATCTGCAGGGCAGGCATGCAATTGGGACTTAAACCCAAGATACATGCCAACCAGTTGCATGCATCGGGAGGGGTAGAGCTGGGGGTGAAACTGGGAGCGGTTTCCGTAGATCACCTGGAATCGATGACTGCAACGGCCATACAGGCTTTATCAGGATCGGATACCATCGGAACATTGCTTCCCACAGCTGCATTTTTTTTACGGATGCCCTTTCAGCCTGCGAGGGAACTGATACAGGCCAATGCTGCCATTGCGCTGGCTTCTGATTTCAACCCGGGATCCAGCCCCAGCGGTAATATGAATTTTGTAGTGTCGCTTAGCTGTATTCAAATGAAAATGCAGCCGGCCGAAGCCATCAATGCCGCTACACTGAACGGTGCATATGCCATGGAGCTGGGAGAGCAGCTGGGTAGTATCACGGTGGGGAAGCGGGCCAACCTGATTTTTACACAACCCATTCCTTCTGTAAACTACCTGCCTTATGCATTTGGCACCAACCTGATTCATCGGGTAATGATCAATGGTGCATTTATTTAATTATATTGAGTATCCGTTATTTCGGGTATCCGTTCCGCAAGACTAAATGCTTTGTATGAATTATTTAAGGGTATACAACAAGGAAGATGTATTAAGGCTGACCAGGATCCGCCGGTTCGAAACCAAATTGGGTGAACGCATCCAGGTGATTAAAGATACTCACATGCTGGAGGCTTCGCTGCGGGAGTCCGCTGCGGAATATGTACTCCTGGGTATTCCTGAAGACATAGGGGTAAAGGCCAATGGCGGCATTGGCGGAACGGACTCTGCCTGGCTTTCCTTTCTGTATGCGTTTCTGAATATTCAGAGCAATGATTTTCTGGAAGGAAGCAATATTTTACTGCTGGGTCATTTTGATTTTTCTGAAATTGAACAGGTAATCGAGTCCAATGCACCGGATGCCGATGAAAAAATCAATGCACTGCGGCATGCGGTAAATACAGTAGATGCTGCAGTTGAACAAGTGATTCATCTCATTACACAAAACGGAAAAATTCCTTTGGTAATAGGCGGTGGACACAACAATTCCTATCCCTGCATTAAAGGTGCGGCCAAAGGTCTGTACAAAGCCGGCCTGATTCCGATTGCGCAGATCAATACCATCAATCTCGATGCACATGCCGATTTTCGTCCGATGGAAGGAAGACACAGCGGAAACGGATTCAGTTACGCAGAGGCCGATGGCTATCTGGAAAAATATTTTGTAATCGGCATTCATGAAAATTACATTCCGCAGAATGTATGGATGGATATGGTCAATAACCCCTTTGTAGACTGCGTTACATTCGAAGATATTTTTGTACATGAAAAACGGACCTTCCTGCAGGCCGTTGGCCTTGCCACTGCTTTTACAGATGATACACGCTGTGGTATTGAGCTGGACCTGGATTCCATTGCCCATGTGTTGAGCAGTGCACAGACCCCTGTTGGAATTTCACCACTTCATGCCCGCCAATACATTCATTTTGCTGCAGCAGATACCCATGCTGCATACCTGCACATCTGTGAAGGTGCCGTGCAATTAGCTGATGGAAGAAAAGATCCGGGAACCGGAAAACTGATCAGTTACCTCATTGCAGATTTCGTGAAAGCACGCGCTATGAATTAACAATTCATTAGCAGTATTATTTTTTTGTGAAATATAAGGGCTGTATCTTTGCGGCGCGATTGAGCATTATAGTTGATATCATCTTACGGTAGGCAGGAACACCAGGCACCCCCAACGGTTGAACATCATTACTCACTACCGGCTCAGAATTATTTTTTAAATCAAAAAGGCGAAGCAATGAAAGGCGAAATTATGCCCTCTATTGTACAAATAGACAGGCAACATTTAAACGAATTAACACAGGAAGTAAAAGAAACACTGGCAACCAATCTGGCTGCAGAAAATACCCAGAGCAACACGAAAACCTTTAGTACCGTTGATCTCTGGAGAATTCAGAATATGAAAAAATCTGCCCATCTCCGTTTTAAATCCAGTTTCTAATACAGTGAAATCGGGTAAGGCCCGTAGCGGCCTTACCCGGCAATACATTTTGGAAATTCAGCCGATTGTGCTGCCAAATGTATCATTTTGCTTATCCTTTCGGTATTTTGCAGTATGAATCATCTGATTGATGTTACTGCATTTTTTCATTACCAGGCATTGGAAATCAGTACTTCACAGAAATCCATCATTGCTCAGGTATATGAATAAAACAGCACTCAGAACCGAATACAAAAAAAAGCGCAGTACGCTTTCTCCGGGGCATCAACTCCGGCTGAACGATTTATTGCTGCTGCAGTTTCAGCAAATCGACTTTTCCGGAATACAGTGTTTGATGACTTACTGGCCTATGCAACACCAGGCTGAGCCTAATACACATCTTTTTTCCGGTTACCTGCGTCACATGATTCCCGGATTAAACATCCTGTATCCGAAAGTGAACGGGAAGGAAACCATGGAGGCCATTCTGATCAATGAAGACACGGTTTACGACACCAACAAATGGGGTATTACGGAACCCGGATCCGGTTCGGTAGTTTCACCACAGGACATAGATATGATCCTGGTACCCTTACTGGTGTTCGACCTCAAGGGGCACCGGCTGGGCTTTGGGAAAGGCTATTACGATCGTTTCCTGGCACAATGCAGAGCGGATGCCGCGATAGTGGGCCTTTCTTATTTTGAGCCGGTTGAAGCCATTAGTGATACCCATGAATTTGATATACCTTTAACCGTCGGACTTACCCCACAGCATATTTATGAATTTTAATACGGTTTTTTTAAAATCATTTCGTGTATTGCTTCTGCCGATTGCAATCCTCTATGGAATCATCGTAATCATCAGGAACCGGATGTACGATAAGAAATGGCTTGCATCTGCAGCGTTTAACTTTCCCATCATTTGTGTGGGGAACCTGGCCGTGGGAGGTACAGGTAAATCCCCCATGGTAGAATACCTGACTGGTTTGCTGAGTACGGAGTTTCGCATTGCCACATTGAGCAGAGGGTACAAAAGAAAAACCAAGGGATATGCATTGGCAGATTCCAATACCACTGCATTGGAAATTGGCGATGAGCCCATGCAGTTTTACCTGAAAAATCCCAATATTGCTGTTGCGGTCGGGGAGGAAAGAATTGTGGCCATCCCCCATTTATTGCAGGATCATCCGGAATTACAGGCGATCATTCTCGACGATGCTTTTCAGCACAGAACTGTTCGGGCCGGGTTCAATATCCTGCTTACAGAATACAGTAACTTATACACCAACGATTTTTTTCTGCCAACAGGAGATCTCCGCGATGAACGGGCTGCTGCCAAAAGAGCCAATATCATTGTCGTAACAAAATGTCCGCCCGACCTTTCTGAAGAGGCCAAGGCTGGTATTCTGCGCGAATTGAAGCCATTGCCGGCACAACGGGTGTTCTTTACCGCCATTCAGTATGGAATTCCTTACCATATCTGTGATGTGGCGGAAAAATGTATTATTACCCAGGAAGATGAAGTGTTGCTGGTCTGTGGCATTGCCAACCCAAAACCATTAAAAGACTACCTGCTGCACCATACACATGCGTATTACCAGCAGGATTATTCCGATCACCATATTTTTTCCATTGACGATCTCAGAGAGATCTGTGAAAAATTCGATGCCATACCCGCAAGAGACAAATTAATTTTAACTACAGAGAAAGACGCGGTCAGACTGATAAAGTTCAGAGATCAATTAATAAATGTGCCTTTATACGTAATCCCTATCCGTCATCGCTTTCTTTTCGACGAGGGGCCCAAGTTCGATGAGATACTGGTAAATTTTATCCGTAATTTCTCTTTTAATCCCGAATCATGACAAAGAAGAAAACAAAATCCAAACAAAAAAAGAAGGCAAAATCCATCGCTGTTCAAACGATAAAAGGAAAACTCGATGTAACCCGTTCCGGAATGGGTTATGTGGTGGCAGAAAACGAACCGATTGATATACTGGTTCGTCCCAATGATTTTTCCACTGCATTGCATGGGGATACCGTAAGGGTCAAAATTATCAAAGAAAATGCCCGTACGGGAAAAAAAGAAGGCAAGATTACCGAGGTGGTCAGCAGGAAACAAACAGAGTTTGTAGGACATATTCAGCTTTCTGCGCACCATGCTTTTTTTGTACCCGATACAGATAAGCCCATGCCGGATCTTTATATTCCGATGAATGAACTGAATGGTGCAAAACACAAGGAAAGGGTAATTGTGCGGCTGGTGAAATGGGATAAAGAAGACAAGAAGCCGGTGGGTGCCGTTGTGAGTGTATTGCTGGCAGACAGTGAGAACGACGGCGCTATGAAAGAAATTCTGGCCGAAGCCGGTTTCCCGCTTCATTTTCCGGATGATGTAATGGAAGAAGCTGCCCGGATTCCTGAGATCATTGATGCGGAAGAAATCAGTAAGCGCAGGGATTGCAGAAACATCCTTACGTTCACAATTGATCCGGTAGATGCAAAAGATTTTGATGATGCCATTTCTTTCAGAAAGCTGGGCAACGACAAATATGAAATTGGCGTACATATTGCCGATGTTAGCCATTATGTTCAGCCCGATACAGAGCTGGATGTGGAGGCCTATAAACGCGCTACTTCGGTTTACCTGCCAGACCGGGTAAACCCCATGCTGCCCGAAAAAATTTCCAATGAACTCTGTTCGCTTCGTCCAAACGAAGACAAGCTCACGTTCTCTGCTATTTTTCAGATGAACGGCAAAGGAGACATCAAGCAATACTGGTTAGGCCGTACCCTGATTCATTCCGATCACCGGTACACCTACGAAGATGTACAGGAAATCATCGAAACCGGAAAAGGCCTGCATCACGAAGAAATTCTGCTGCTGAACAACATTGCACAGAAATTCCGCAAGAAAAGGTTTGCCAATGGGGCCATCAGTTTCTCTTCTCAGGAAGTTCGGTTTAAACTGGATGAGAAAGGAGTACCTGTTGGGATTGTAGTAAAGGAAAGCAAGGAATCGCATCAGCTGATCGAAGAGTTCATGCTGCTGGCCAACAGAACGGTGGCTGAGAATGTTTCCAAACAAAGCATCAACAAGAAACCCATCCCATTCCCTTACCGGATACACGATGAGCCGGACGAAGAAAAACTAACGCCCTTTGTGCAATACGCCAAAAAATACGGGCACCAGTTCGATGTGTCGAGCCCGGAAGCCATTGCCAAAAGCTTTAATACCATGCTGGCAGATGCGTACGGTAAGCCGGAGCAGCATGTGCTGGAACAATTGGGTATCCGTACCATGGCCAAGGCGGTGTACAAAACGGAGAATATTGGCCACTACGGTTTAGGCTTCGAAAACTATTGCCACTTTACTTCGCCCATACGCCGTTATCCGGATATCCTGGCACACCGGGTACTGGAGTCCTTGCTGGCAGGCAAACCGATGAACGACAAAAAAATGGAAGAGAAATGCCGGCATACCAGTGAACGCGAAAGAGCTGCCATGGAGTGTGAACGCGCAGGGAACAAGTATAAACAGGTAGAGTTCATGAAATCGCATCTGGGCAGTGTGTTCGAAGGCATAGTGAGCGGTGTAACCAGTTTTGGCCTCTTTGTTGAAACCGTAGACCACAAATGTGAAGGCCTTGTAAGCATTGTAGGGCTCAGCGAATTCGACGATTTCAGACTGGTAGAAAGCGAATACAGCCTGGTTGGCCGCAGGAGTGGCAGAATCTTCAAAATGGGGGATAAAATATCGATCCGCGTGATTGCGGCGAATCTCGAAAAGCGTCAGCTGGATTACGAATGGGTGCTGGGAGAGTAGGTGGCCTCTAAGGAGGGTTACCAGCCGCTGGCCAGTACGTCTGCCAGGTGCATTACTTTCAAATTAGTTTCCTTGTGCCTGGCGCAGCCATCAATATGCATCAGGCAGCTCATATCGGTACTGATGAGGTATTCAGCGCCGGTGGCTGCTGCATTGGTTACTTTCTGGTCGCCCATGGCAGTACTGATGGGCTCAAATTTTACGGCAAATGTGCCGCCAAATCCGCAGCATGTTTCCACGTCGTTCATTTCGACCAGTTCCAGGCCCGCAACCTTACTGAGCAATTGCCTTGGTTCGGTTTTCAGGTTACATTCCCGAAGAGCGGCGCAGCTGTCGTGGTAGGTTGCTTTTCCTTCCAGCACGGCACCGAAGGAATCCTGTTTCAACACATTAACCAGGAAGTCGGAAAATTCGTGGATACGCCCGGCTGTTTTTTCGGCCTGGCTTTTATATGCTGAATTTTCAAAAAGCGGGTGGTAATAATTTTTTATAAAGCCCACGCAACTTGCACTGGGGGCTACAATGTATTCTGAACCCTCAAAGTCTTTCAGAAACTTGGTACATACTTCTTTGGCTTCACCATGAAAGCCGGCATTAAAAGCTGGCTGACCGCAACAGGTCTGGTTCTTGTTGTACTTTACGGTGCAACCCGCTTTCTCCAGCACTTTCACCATGTTGAAAGCAACATCCGGGTAAAGCTGGTCTATAAAGCAGGGAACAAAAATCTGTACGATCATGATCGGGAGCTTATTTAAAGGAACGGTTCAGTGCAATCATTTTAAGCGCGGTAACAGCTGCTTCTTCGCCTTTGTGGCCATGTTTGCCGCCAATTCTTTCCAGGGCCTGTTCTTCGTTTAAAACCGTTAATACACCAAAGATCACCGGCACATCTATACTCAGGTTCAGTTGTACTACACCATCGGTCACAGCCTTGCATACATAATCAAAATGCGGGGTATCGCCCTGAATGATGGTTCCCAGGGTTATGTACGCATCCGGCATTTTCTTTGAATAGGCATAGTGGTTCTTTACCGCAAAGGGCAATTCGAACGCACCCGGAACCGTGATGGTTTTGGAACTGGCGCCCTGGGCTTTCAGGATTTTTTTGACCCCTTTTTCCAACGCATTGATGATATGGCTGTTCCACTCCGTTTTAACGATAACAACAAAGGCATCCTCAATAACAGGGATGCCTTTGTTTAAAGTTATATTTCCTTTAGTTGCCATTATTTAGCAGTCAGGTCGTTTTTCTCGATGCTGAGCCGGTAGATGTATTTATCTGCCTGGAACCCTTTATCGGTTTTAGGGAATTTTGCTTTCAGTTCCTTGTACAATTCCAGCGCTTCCTTGGTTTTGCCAGTTACTTCCAGCAGGAGGGCAGCGCGGAACAGGTACTCAGATGAGTTGTTCTCGTCTTTTTCAAAAACTGTAGCAGCTTTTTTATAAGCAGCAATCGCTTCGTCGTTCTTTTTCAGTTCGGAATAAGCATCGCCCAGACAACCCAGCGCCAGTAACTGAATCTGGTGTGCGTCTGTTGAAAAATCTTTCAGGTACTTTACCGCGTTTTCGTATTCGCCCAGCTTCAGGTAGCTGATACCTGCATAGTAATGTGCAAGATTAGCAGCTTTGGTTCCGCCAAAATTGCTGATGACATTCAGCACGCCCTTCGACTGGCCATCGCCGTTCAGCACCAGTCTGGAAGAGTCCATGGCAAAATATTGTTCGGCTTTATACATGGCTTCTGCTGCTTTTTCCTCTTTGGGCTTCATCACATACTCCTGGTAGGCCACCCATCCACCGCCAACCAATACTACTGCGGCAATAATGCCCAGCACCGGTTTTTGGATTTTCTTCCAGGTAGATTCTGCTTTTACCAGCACTTCTGTTGCTTCTACTGCACTTTCGTGTTTTTGGCTCATTGTAATTGTTTATTCTTTTGTTGGTTAGTCGGTAATAAATGGATAGTTGTTGTCTATATAAACATCTTTCAGCACTTCATCGTCGTCCGGCCATGGGCTATCTTCCGCAAACCGAACGGATTCATCTACAATGGCCATGATTCGTTGATCAATTGCCTGAAGGTCTTCTTTGGTTGCAAACGCATTCTCCAGAATGGTATTGGCTACTTTCACAATCGGATCCTGGTCTTTGTACTCGTCCACTTCTTCCTTGGAGCGGTATTTCTGCGGATCGGAAACTGAGTGTCCCTTGTAACGGTAGGTTTTCATTTCGAGCAGGGTAGGACCATCGCCCTCTTTGGCTCTTTTAACCGCCCTTGCCACAGAATCGTGAACAGACTCCGGATTCATGCCATCCACTTTATCTGCAGGCATATCATAGGCATCTGCCAGTTTGTAAATATCAATTACATTACTTGTTCTGGAAATGGACGTACCCATTGCGTAGTTGTTGTTCTCGCAAATGAAGATAACAGGCAGCTTCCAGAGCATCGCCAGGTTAAAGGTTTCATGGAGGATACCCTGACGGGCAGCGCCATCCCCGAAATAACAAAGCACAACGTTCTGTGTGCCTTTGTATTTCTCGGCAAAAGCCAGTCCGGCTCCGGTACCGATCTGGGCACCTACAATACCGTGTCCGCCAAAGAACCTGTGTTCCAGGCTAAAGAAGTGCATACTGCCTCCTTTGCCTTTGGAGCAACCGGTTGCTTTACCGTACAGTTCTGCCATACAGGAGTTGGCCGATACCCCTTTTGCCAATGCCAGACCATGGTCGCGGTAGGCAGTGATAAACGGATCATCGGGAGAAGTGGCAGTCATACAGCCGGCAGCAATTGCTTCCTGGCCAATATAAGCATGGAAAAATCCACGGATTTTTCCGGCCATTTTATACATCTCTTCAGACTTCAATTCGAACTGACGAATGAGCTGCATCAACTCATACCAATAGAGGTAAGTTTCTTTAGAAAATTTTGTCGGCACTGTTCAAAAATTTGAGGGGCAAATATAGGGGTTAATGTCGATAGTAAACAGGGTTCCTAGGCCTCCAGTAAAAACGGATATCCGTATTGGGTTGGAGGATTATAAGTTTCTTTAATGGTTCTTGCACTCAGCCACCGGTAAAGGTTCAGCATGCTTCCGGCCTTGTCGTTGGTTCCGGACGCCCTGGCTCCGCCAAAAGGCTGCTGGCCCACCACGGCGCCGGTTGGCTTATCGTTGATATAGAAGTTCCCGGCGGCGTTTCTGAGCTTATTGGTAGCCAGCTCAATAGCTGCCCTGTCGCGGGCCAGAACGGCTCCCGTAAGGGCATAGGCGGAGGTTCCGTCTAACAGATCCAGGGTTTTCTCGAATTGATCGGCCTTATATACGTAAATCGTGAGCACCGGCCCAAAAATCTCCTCGCACATGGTCACCGATTTAGGATCCCTGGTTTCTATGATGGTAGGCTCAATAAAATAGCCCTTGGTTTTGCTGAAATTGCCTCCTGCCAGGATTTTAACCTTTTTGTTCTTCTTGGCATTGATGATGTAACGGGTAATGCTGTTGTAGGCTTTTTCGTCTATTACGGCATTGATGAAGTTGGTGAAATCCTCTACCGTACCCATTTTCATGGACTGAACGGCGGCTACCAGCTTGCGTTTTACCTCTTCCGCCATATTACTGGGGATATAGGCCCTGGAAGCTGCGGAGCATTTCTGTCCCTGGAATTCAAAAGCACCTCTGGCAAGTGCGGTAACCACAGCATCCACATCGGCAGTTGCGTGCGCAATTACAAAGTCCTTGCCGCCGGTTTCGCCTACGATTCTGGGATAGGATCTGTACCGTCCCATATTCTCGCCAATCACTTTCCACATATTGTTGAATACGCCGGTTGAACCGGTAAAATGCACTCCTGCAAAATGGCTGTGTCCGAAGCATACTTTGCCAATGGTAGGACCGTCTACATACACCAGGTTAATGACTCCGTCCGGCAGGCCGGCTTCTTTCAGGATTCGCATAAACAGCTGGGCAGAATAAACCTGTGTATTGGCCGGTTTCCAAACCACTACGTTGCCGCACATGGCTGCAGAAGTGGGCAGATTACCTCCGATAGCGGTAAAATTGAAAGGGGTTACCGCCAGAACAAAACCTTCCAGCGGGCGCCATTCCATCCGGTTATGAATCCCGGGTGAGGAAACAGGCTGCTGCTTGTATATTTCACTTAAAAAATGCACATTGAAACGCAGAAAATCGATCAGTTCGCAGGCGCTGTCGATCTCGGATTGAAATGGGTTCTTGCTTTGTCCGAGCATGGTGGCAGCCACCATCTGGTACCGGTATTTGGTTGCCAGCAGATCGGCTGCTTTCAGAAAAATATGCGCCCGGGTTTCCCAACTCATGGCAGCCCATTTTTCTTTGGCCTGCAACGCTGCTGCAACGGCCATCTCCGCATGTTTCTCTTCTCCGGCATTAAAATATCCCAGCACATGGTTCAATTCGTGCGGAGGATGAATGGCTACTTTCTTTTCGGTACGAACCTGTTTGCCGCCAATGTACATCGGAATATCAATTTGCTTTTTCTTCAGTTCGGCCAATGCCTTCTTAAGTCCTGCTTTTTCCGGACTGCCTGGTGCATAAGCTAAAACCGGTTCATTAATCGGCTGCGGATAGGAGAAAGTACCAATGCTCATAGTTACTTAAGTTTAGGAAGTTTGAGCGTGCAAGGTAAGGAGAATTCATTATTACGAATATGCAATACATTTGTGTATGGCCATCATCTTATTCGACAATAATCACAGAGACCGTTTATCCCCCTTATCCCTCAACAAAGCCATTGCCGATTTCAGGTTTGGTATCCTTACCATCAGGGAGCGCTGGGAATGGCTGCTGCAGGACACCGTATTCGTGCACACTGCCGGTTATCTCCAGGGGCTTTATCCTGCTGTTCCGGAACCCGATGTGCATACCTGGGTTGATGCCGCAGTGATTCCGACCACTCATTTGGTTGAAGCCATCCGGCAGTTGAAACCCGGGCAGGCCCTTGTGGCAGGCGATGGCCTGGTTGCCGGTAAATCCACAGGCGCTTTCACTGCTTTTAACCCTGCGGAAGCAGCGTCTTTTTTTGCAGAAATCCTTTCTTCGGATGGGGGTTCCAGGATCGAGTATCCCTGGGAGCTGATGCAGTTGAATGAATCCATGATCCGGGAAGATTTCAAGCTGGTGACCAACGGACGTACTTCACAACCAATTCCTCCTTCGGTGCAGGTTGTGCAGCGGGAAAATATTTTTATTGAGGAAGGTGCCAAGCTGGAATGCTGTATCCTCAATGCTTCTACCGGACCTATTTATATCGGAAAACATGCCGAGATCATGGAGGGTACCGCGGTTCGCGGACCCTTTGTACTGGGCAACCATTCCGTTTTAAAAATGAACAGCCGGGTATACGGTGCCACCACGCTGGGACCTTATTGCATGGGGGGCGGAGAAATCAAGAACTCCATTCTGATGGGCTATTCCAACAAAGCGCACGATGGCTACCTGGGCGATTCCGTGGTAGGTGAGTGGTGCAATTTTGGTGCAGGCAGTTCCAACAGCAACCTGAAAAATTCGGCGGGAGATATCAAAGTATGGGTCATGGGAGAGGGCGAATCGGTAGTGGTTGGCCAGAAATGCGGCGTGATCATGGGCGATTATTCCCGGCTTGCCATCAACAGTTCCGTAAACACTGGTTCAGTAATCGGCCTTTGCTGCAATGTGTTTGGAGCGGGCCTGCTTCCCAGGATCATCACCAGTTTCAGCTGGGGAACCGAGGGCAAAAAATACAATATTGAAGCAGCCATAAACGATATCAATAACTGGAAGTACATGAAGGGTAAAAAAATATCCGATGCGGAAATTCATGTACTAAAACATATCTTTCATTCCTCTTTATAAACCAAGCAATCAAGAATCAAATGAGTATGAGAAAGCAAATTGCAGCAGCGAACTGGAAAATGAACCTGACCTTACAGCAGGGTGAACAACTGCTGGACGATATCATCAGTCAACCTCATTCCCTGAAAGAAAACCAGCAGGTCATCTTCGCCATTCCTGCGCCTTACCTGACCATGGCCAGGCAGAAACTGCGGAACAAAGAGCAGGTGTTTGTAGCGGCACAAAACTGCCACAGTAAAAAAAGCGGCGCATATACCGGAGAAATTTCCGTAGACATGCTGAGCTCACTGGGCGTAAATTATGTGGTACTGGGGCATTCGGAGCGCAGGGCATATTTCAGTGAAAGCAATGCATTTCTGGCCGAAAAAGTCAATATCTGCCTCGAAAACAATATTACTCCCATCTTCTGTTGCGGAGAGCCATTGGCTATTCGCGAAGCCGGTACGCAAAATGAATATGTAGCCCGTCAACTGAAGGAGTCTCTGTATCATTTAACTGCCGATCAACTGCGTAAAGTCGTGATCGCCTACGAACCCATCTGGGCCATTGGTACGGGTAAAACCGCCAGCAGTGCACAGGCACAGGAGATGCATGCGTTTATCCGCGGAAATATAGCAGCAGCCTATAATGCGGAAACAGCCAATGCCATTTCCATTTTGTATGGTGGTAGTGTAAAAGCTGCCAATGCAGTGGAATTGTTTTCGCAACCCGATGTGGATGGCGGACTGGTGGGCGGTGCCTCACTTGTTGCGGATGAATTTGTTGCCATCATCAATGCACTGCAATAAAACAATCGGGATCTTATTTATGAAGAAATTGGGCTCTGTCTAAACGGTCGTTGATGGCAGAGCCGATTCCTTCTTCCGGAAATACTTCCGTTAAAATTACATCAAAGTCCTGTGCGTCTACCTCTCTGAGTGTGGCGAACAGCCGGTTGGCTGCCTCTGCCAGATTGCCCGAAGGAGACAAAACATAACTGCTTACCAGCGGCAGGTCTGCATAAGTTTTGCTGAAGCTAATGACTCCGATTTTTTTGCCGGGATAGTTGTTGATCAACTGTTCAATATTTCCCCTGAACAAGGGTGTGTTGGGAGCATAATGGCTTTTCATCTGCCCCGGCGTATGTGGCGCATGGGCGTGTTTTGCCTCGGGCAATACCACTTCCAGTCCGGTAATAGCTGTTAAGGTTTTTGCAGAAATACCTCCGGCACGATGAAGCAGGATTTGATTACACGATACCTCGCAGATGGTGGATTCCAGTCCAATATGGGCCGGCCCTCCATTAAGTATGTACGCAATTTTTCCGTTAAGCCCTTCCTGAACATGTGCTGCTGTAGTGGGGCTGATGTATCCTGAAGGATTCGCACTGGGTGCTGCCAGCGGAAAATCCAGTTCCTTCAACAGTTCCAGGGTAAGCGGGTGGTCCGGTACCCGGATGGCTACCTTTCCGCTTCCGGCGGTGGTGATATCCGGCACGGTCGTTTTTTTAGGCAGGAGCAGGGTAATGGGTCCCGGCATCAGCGCCCTGGCTATTTGCCTGCTGTGTGGATCTGCCATGGCATACCGATCTATCTGGTCTATCCCGGAAACATGCAAAATCAGCGGATTAAAAGCAGGCCGGTTCTTGGCTGCATAGATTTTTGCCACAGCTGTTTCACTGAGTGCATTGCCCGCCAGTCCGTAAACAGTTTCGGTGGGAATGGCCACCAATTCGTTTTTTCGAAGGAATTCAGCCGCTTTTTTTACATCAACTCCGGTTTCGGTAAACATCATGGGTGCAAATTTAGCGCCATATACCCATACGACCTATCTTTGCCGCCTTATGAAGCAGATTCGGAATTTTTGTATTATCGCCCACATTGATCATGGTAAAAGTACCCTGGCAGACAGATTGCTGGAGCATACCAAAACCATCGGGGAGCGCGATATGATGAACCAGGTATTGGATGATATGGACCTGGAGCGGGAGAAAGGTATTACTATTAAGAGCCACGCCATTCAAATCAATTATAAACACAAAGGGGTTGAATACGTACTGAACCTGATAGATACACCCGGACACGTAGACTTCAGTTACGAAGTGAGCCGTGCACTGGCAGCCTGCGAAGGCGCTCTGCTGCTGGTGGATGCTTCTCAGGGTATTCAGGCGCAAACGATCAGTAACCTTTACCTGGCCATCGACAACGACCTGGAAATTATTCCGGTGATCAACAAGATCGATATGGACGGAGCCAAAATTCCGGAAGTAACCGACCAGATCATAGACCTGATTGGCTGTAAGCAGGAAGATATCTTGCTGGCCAGCGGTAAATCCGGTATTGGTATTGAAGAAATTTTACAGGCCATTGTGGAAAGGATACCTGCTCCGGAAGGCAGCGTGGACGCGCCTTTGCAGGCCCTGATCTTCGACAGTGTGTACAATAGTTTCCGGGGTATCATCATTTATTACCGGATCATGAACGGTACGCTGCGCAAAGGAGACAAAATCCGTTTTGTAGCTACGGGCAAAGACTATATTGCAGATGAAGTGGGGGTTTTAAAACTGAATATGACCCCGAAGGACGAAGTGAGTGCGGGAGATGTGGGATACATTATTACGGGTATCAAAAATGCCAAAGAAGTAAAAGTAGGTGATACGCTTACGCTGGCTAATAATCCGGGTGAAATGATTCACGGATTTGAGGAAGTGAAGCCCATGGTATTTGCCGGAATCTTTCCGGTGAATACCGACGAGTTTGAGGAGTTACGCGATTGCATGGACAAACTGCAACTGAACGACGCATCGCTCACTTTTGAACTGGAAACCTCCCAGGCGCTGGGCTTTGGATTCCGTTGCGGATTCCTGGGGCTCCTGCACATGGAAATTATTCAGGAAAGGCTGGAGCGGGAATTCAACCAGACCGTGATTACCACCGTGCCGAACGTTAGTTTCAATGCCTATACCACCAGGGGCGAAAAGATCCTGGTGAACAACCCTGTTGAAATGCCCGATCCGGTTAAGGTAGACCGCATCGAAGAGCCGTTCATTAAAGCGCAGATCATTACTCTGCCCGATTATATCGGCAACATTATGACCCTTTGTTTGGGCAAACGTGGTATCCTGATTAACCAGAGTTACCTTACCCCAACCAGGGTGGAACTCATTTTTGAAATGCCACTGACCGAGATCGTATTCGATTTCTACGATAAACTGAAAAGCTCTACCCGCGGATACGCTTCCTTCGATTATTCGCCCATCGATAACCGTGATGCAGATATTGTGAAAATGGACATCCTGCTGAACAACGAAAAAGTGGATGCACTGAGTGCCCTCATTCACAGAAGCCGAGCCAACGACTTCGGCAGAAAGCTTTGTGAGAAACTAAAAGAATTGCTGCCCCGTCAGCAGTTCCAGATTGCTATTCAGGCTGCCATTGGTGCAAAAGTGATTGCCCGCGAAAACATCAGTGCTATCCGCAAAGACGTAACTGCCAAATGTTATGGTGGTGATATCAGCCGTAAGCGGAAATTGCTGGAGAAGCAGAAAGAAGGTAAGAAGCGTATGCGCCAGATCGGTAATGTGGAAATTCCTCAGGAAGCATTCCTTGCCGTACTGAAGCTGGATTAATACATTCGCATCATTATCTGGGAGGAATGTATACCCATTTACCCAACTGCCACTGAAAGCCCTCGATTGTTCCGTAGGGAACCAGCGTATGCTTTTTACTGACTTCACCGGTTTCACTCACCAGTTTAGCAAAAATGATCAGGTCCAGCTCGGAATCATAGTTCAGTTTTGCATTAGCATCTTTTTTAAACTCCAGGCAAAACCGGTATGCCGGTTGCGCAGGTTTGATGGGATCGTTGGGATAGCTGAAATAACGACCACCAAATACAGGCCGGTTCTGCTGATCAAACGTCAATACTTCAATCCATTTTTTGGTGCTGCGTGCATCGTTTTCGTCGTAGCCCAACAGCGTGTAATAGTTCTTGTTGTTGTATTTCTTCAGGATGATGTTGTAGTACACTGCCCCAATCCAGTTCAGATTGCTTCTGACGGAGTCTGTCGGGTTATCGGTAAAGTCGGTGCCGTCGTACAACGGGATCAGTTTCAGCGAACCGTCTTTGGTATTGAGTTGTATGGCTCCCTTGTAGCGGTAGTAAGAAAAATCCTTCATCAATTGCCAGGTAATTATTCTGAAACTGCTGTCGGGTGCATAGATCCTGGAAATGGTTTTCAATGAATCAAAAGGATGGTGAAAGGAGTAAGGTACTTTCAGCGCCTGCACCAGGTTCCTGGTAAAAAAACTATCTGCTCTTAGCCGGTCTTCCACATCATCTGCATTCAGGATGTTGTGGGCAAATACACTGAGATTTTGCTCCATTTCCCGCAACCTGGTCCGGTCGGGAGGAGTTTGTGCAAAGCTGCCCAATGCCAATACCAGCAGAAGGGATAAAACAAGTTGTTTTTTCATGTGATCAGTTGTCAGATACTACTGTAAGCAATTTACACTCAAACTGTGCAACTTAAAAGACTCTGCCGGGAACTTTATCATTTCCTTAAACACTGGTCTCAGCGACGGGTCATGCTGACACAGGCTTCCGCAAAGCTGAGCAGGTCGGTAAACCGCAGATCCACCTGCGGATCGGGAAAGGGCGCTTCGGGGTGGGTAGTGGCCAGGTATACCGTGTGCATACCGGCATTCCGGCCAAATTGCATATCGCTCATCCGGTTGCCTACCATGATGCTTTTGGAAAAATTGATTTCAGGGAAATCCTTCTGTGCCTGAAAAGCCATGCCAGGCTGTGGTTTTCTGTTGGGAGAATCATTGTCCAGATCGGTACAGAAATATACCCGATCAATGTGTCCGCCAGCAGTCTCAATGGAACGGAGCATATTGCTGTGAATGGTTTCCAGGTCTTCCGGGGTCATCAGTCCCTTGCCCACACCTTTCTGGTTGGTCGTAATTACAATTCGTTGAAAGCATCGGTTCAACAGCGGAATGGCGGTCAGGCTGTCTTCGTAGAACTGAAATTCATCCCAGTTCAATACGTAGTCATTTTCTTTTTCGTGATTGATCACGCCATCCCTGTCCAGGAACAATGTCCAGTCGGGGGGCATCAGGTTCAGTCTCAGCATACTAACTAAATAAAGCGTCTTCTACCAGTTCACAAATAATATGTCCGAGCAGAATATGGCTCTCCTGGATACGCGGGGTGGTATTGGAAGGAACATTCAGTAAAAAATCGGAAACAGCTTTGAGTTTGCCACCGGTACTGCCGGTGAAACCAACTGTCTGAATGCCTTTTACCCTGGCGGCTTCAAATGCTTTCACAATATTGGGAGAGTTGCCGGAAGTGGTTAAACCAATCAAAACATCTCCTTTTTCCATGGTGCCTTCCACCAGTCTTGCATAAATATCGTCGTAACTGTAATCGTTGGCTACCGCAGTTAAATAAGATGTGTTGCAGTGCAATGCATCGGAAGGAAGCGCCCGCCTGTTTTTGTAGAAACGACCGGAGAATTCTGCCGCAAGGTGCTGCGCGTCTGCTGCGCTTCCGCCATTGCCACAGAACATTACTTTGTGTCCGTTCTTAAAAGAAATAGTTACTGCTTCAATGACCTGCTCCAGTGTTTGCTGAATGACGGGGTCGGCCAGCATGGCCTGCTTTACTTCTATGGAAGCTCCGATAATGGATGTAATACGATTCTGCATGGTTATGTATTTTGAGCCAGGGAAACAATGGCGGACGTCAGTTGTTCCCAGCTGTACTTTTTTTTCTGGTTGCGAAGTTGAAACAAAAAATGTTCCTCACCTAATTCATAGAGTTTTTTGATTCCTGTTGCAATGGATTCTGCAGTGGGTTCGGTCACGATGCCGCTTTGGTCTTCGAGAACCATATCCGGCAGCGCCCCAACATTGGTTACCAGCATCGGCTTTTCAAAATGATAGGCCAGGGGAGTAACGCCACTTTGGGTAGCGTTTCTGTATGGCTGAATTACAAAGTCGCAGGCGTTCAGGTAATATTTTACTTCCTCATCCGGAATAAAATGGGTAAAGGAATCAATTAAATGGCCGATGCCCAGTTCGAGGATCAGGTCGGTATATATTTTCTCCTCCTCATAAAATTCCCCTGCAATGATCAGCCTGGGTATTTCGAAGGAAGGATGGCTTTTCTGTTCGTTTTGCAGCAAAGCCAGAGCCTGGAGTAACAGATCCAGCCCTTTGTATTTCCGGATGAATCCGAAGAAGAGGATGAACCTTCCTTCGGCAGGGAGTTTTAATTTTTTTCGGGCATCTTCTTTGCGCATCAGCTCGCCAAAATGATCGTACAAAGGATGCTGAACCGTAAGGACTTTTTTACTGCTAAACTGTTTCAGATCGGCGGCAACTTTTTTGCTCAGGGTAATGAAACCGTCAATGGGCTGCACAAAGTACCTGGTGAGTGCCTGATCGCCGGGTCTTTTTTCGTGCGGGATGATGTTGTCTGCAATGCAGATGATTCGGGATACCTTATTTTTTTTAACGATCCGGAGAATGGTACCCAAACAGGCCCCCATAAAGGGCAGCCAGTAACGGACCAGCACAATGGGTGCGTTCTGATTGCGGATAATCCTGCCCATCCTGATCCAGTTGAGCGGATTCGCCGAATTGATGGTTACATGAATATCCAGGTCTTCCGGAGGCAATGTGTTGCTGTATTGAGATTTTCCGGGAAACAAAAATGAAGGATACTGGAGCGAGAAAGTATAAATGGTTACTTTAAATCCCTGCTCCTGAAAAGCCCTCGCCAACCTTTCGTTGAATGAGGCAATACCGCCCCCTCTGAAAGGCCAGGTGGTTCCGATAAGTATCAGTTCTTGCTTCATGCAGGTGGTTGAATGAACGAATTAAACGCCGAGTTGCTCTTCGATCAGGTAAACATTTCTTTCTGCCGCATTGCGCACCACCAGTTCGGCTACAAAGCCAGTCAGAAACAGTTGCATGCCAATCACCATGGTTGCCAGTGCAATAAAGAAAAATGGTTTATTGGTGAGCCCCATTTCAGGATCAAAGATTTTTGAAATGACCAGAAAGAGGCTGGATAGCAAGCCGATCAGGAAAAACAGGGTTCCGTACAATCCAAAGAATTGCATGGGCTTTTTGCCAAATTTTCCGAGGAACATGATGGTGCCCAGGTCGAGAAAACCATTGATGAATCTGGACCAGCCAAACTTGGTGGTTCCATATTTTCTGGGGCGGTGTTCTACTACTTTTTCGCCAATTTTTCTAAACCCGCTCCATTTGGCCAGTACAGGAATATAGCGGTGCATTTCACCAAACACTTCAATACACTTCACCACTTTGTTGCGGTAAGCTTTCAGTCCGCAGTTAAAATCGTTCAGCTGAATGCCCGAACTGGCGCGTGCCACAGCATTGAAGAGTTTGGAAGGGATATTCTTGGTAAATGTATTGTCGTAGCGGATTTTTTTCCAGCCGCTTACCATATCGTATCCGTCTTCTGTAATCATTTTGTAAAGTGCAGGAATCTCATCCGGCGAGTCCTGCATATCTGCATCCATGGTAATCACCACAGTTCCCTGCGCTGCTTTGAATCCTTCGTTCAGGGCGGCAGACTTACCGTAATTACGCTGGAATTTAATGCCTTTGAAAGCGGTATTTTCTGAGGCAATTTTCCGGATTACTTCCCAGCTGTTGTCGGTGCTGCCATCGTCTATCAACAGCACTTCATAACTGAGGTGATGATTGGTTACCACACGCTCAATCCAGGCACAAAGCTCCGGAAGCGATTCTTCTTCATTCAAAAGCGGTATAACGATGGATAAGTTCATGCAGGATTATTGGTCTTCAAATTTTTGTTCCTTGCGGATGGTTACGGAGAGCAGGAGTGCTTTCACAAAATCCCAGATCAGTCCCAGTCCGGTTCCCAGAAAGATTTTACCTAAACCGGTTTCTTTCATGCTTTCAGCAGAATTTTTAAGGGCCTTCTCAATGTCTTCCTCGCTGGATCCCATTTTCTCCATGATCTGCCTGGTTTTTTCCAAAGCAATCTGAGCAGATTTCTGGGTAAGCTCTTTGTCGATGATATTGTATAAAACATAGGTAGCGATAGCAATGATTACGGCAGCAACTGCATACGCCAGAAAGTTAAATTTCAACGCCTCTCCAAACGACAGGAATCCGCCGTTCTGTTTTCTCAGATTGAATCCGCCGATGAGCAGGATAGCGATCATATAAGGAACGAAAGTGCCGTAAAACTGAACGGAGGTAAATATACGGATGCCCGCGGCCCAGCTTCCAAACATGAGGAGTAAGGCAGTAAGCCCGCAGATAAGACCGAATTTAGCACCTTCGTTGATGATGTTAACTTTCATATAAATGGTTTTAATTGGTGTATATTTTTCCTTTGTTGATGATTCCTCTTACCTGACCGGTTAATTCCCTGTCTGTAAAAGCACTGTTGGCCGATTTACTTTTAAAATCTGCTTTATGCAAAACGGTTGGGTTGCTCCGGCTGTAGAGGGTTAACTCAGCAGGTGCGCCTTCTGTAATATGGGTAGCCGGGAGGTTAAAAATATTACGGGCATTTAGAGAAAACAATTCCACTATTCTGTCATTGCTCAATTGTTCCAGCAGATGGTTTACCACTGCAAATGCGGTTTCCAGCCCGGTCATTCCAAAAGAAGCATATTCAAATTCGCATATTTTGTGATCCCAGTCCTGCGGCAAATGATGGGAGGCAATACAGTCTACCGTACCATCCAGTACGGCATCTCTCAGAGCGAGCATATCTGCTTTGCTGCGAATGGGCGGGTTCACTTTTAAATAGGTATCGTAAGATTGCAGGTCTTCGTCGCAGAAGAACAGGTGGTAGGGGGTAACACTGCAGGTAACGGCCAGACCTTCTTTTTTGGCATCGCGGATGAGTTGCAAAGAGGTTGCAGTGGATACACCGGTAAAATGAATGCCGGAACCGGCGTAACGGGCCAGGTCTATATCTCTTTTCAGGATGCTCTCTTCGGCAATGGCAGGCATACCGGGTAAGCCCAGCCGGGTAGATACAATACCCTCGTTGATTAAACCGGATGCGCCGATGCTCTTATCGATGGGTACCTGAATCAATACGCCATTAAAGGCTTTTACATATTGCAATGCTTTCAGGAAAAGTCCCGGAGACTGAACGGGGTGAAGGCCATCGGAGAATGCGACTGCACCACTGTGCAGCATATCATACATTTCTGCCAGGTCCTTGCCCTCTGCCTTGCGGGTAATGGTTCCGATGGGATGAATGTGTACGGGTAATCCGGCAGATTGTCTGGCAGCATATTCCACCAGCGATTTATGGTCGGTTACCGGCTGTGTATTGGGTAGGGTAAATACCCTGGTATAACCACCTGCTGCTGCGGCGGCTGCACCGGATTCCAGTGTTTCTTTGTATTCGTAGCCCGGATCACAGAAATCAGCAAAAATATCCACCCATCCCGGAGAAACGGAAAGACCGGGTTCGTTGATGATTGTCGTGGCTTTGTCGTTGAGTTCTGCGGCAATTTTACTGATCTTGTTATCTTCAATAAGTATGTCGAAAGGTTTACCGTTGAATGGAGAATTCGGATCGGTAATCTGTACCTGCTTCAAAAGAATATTCATGCAGAATTTGAAAATTTCCTGCAATATAACCTGAAAATTTCTTTTAGCCCTATATTTGCACCCCGTAATGACACGGGAGTGACCACGGAATAGTAAAATTCCGGATCAATTCGGGACGTAGCGCAGCCCGGTAGCGCACACGTCTGGGGGGCGTGGGGTCGCAAGTTCAAATCTTGTCGTCCCGACAAGCGAAAGCCCTGAGGAGTAATCCTCGGGGCTTTTTTGGCTTTATATGGGTTCTCTATTCAGGCAAACAGATCCCGGGCTCTTGTACATTTTTCTTCAGTCGATCTGTTGTTTTCCGATCATCAACAGCCAGATGTTCAAAAAAGTACTCCGTTTATCCGACAGGCAATACGCCGAATTAATGGAAGGGTATGCCAGAGCAGCCGCGAGTTTTATTATCCATGCAATTAAAAAGTAGCAGATACATGAGTAAACGAGTTGTATTAAGTGTAGTGCCGGTACAAAATGAACTGCATTAATCATACACTGGTAAAAAATTGACGGGCGGTACTTCCGGGAACAATTTTCTTTTAGTAAATTGTGTATACCCAGTTGAACTTTAATCAGTGCCCATGATTTTTTTTCATACATTCTGGTTGATCATCAATGCGGATGTAGTTTTACTTCATCCTTTCTGGCCGGGGCAGGCAGGGGTAAACACGGCTACACTGTATACGATTACGGGAATTGCATTGTTTGTTGCGTTGGCCTTTTTTTTGGTTTGGGCGCTTCGTCGGTTACGCCCCGGGCTTTTTTCGGGGAAGAAAGAACTTATTAAAGATAGTACACCCCCCAACGCACTTTTTGAATGGCTCATCAACTCAACAGACGATGCCATTGTTAGCCTGGATATGTCCGGAAACATCATGAGCTGGAATAATGCCGCTCAGCGTATGTTTGAATTTACTTCCGATGAAATCATTTCAAAAAATAATGCCATTGTTATTCCTGAACACCTGATTGAACAAGAAAGGGCCCAGGTTGAACGGATCAAAAAAGGCCAGACGTCGGATCGTTACGAAACCATCCGGCTCAGGAAAGACGGAACTCCGGTAAACGTATCTATTTTGATTTCCCCGATCAAAGACGGAGCGGGAAATATTGTGGGGATATCTAAAATTGTACAGGACATCAGCGAAAAAAAACTGGCCGCAAAAAAACTGGAAGAATCAGAAGCTAAATACAAGAGCATTTTCGAGAATAGTCCGCTGCCGATGTGGGTATTGGAATTGCCCAGTTTCCGATTTCTGGCAGTTAATCAGACGGCAATAGATCATTATGGTTATAGCCGGGAGGAATTCCTGTCTATGACGGCATATGAAATCCGGGAAGAACAGGACCGGGAACGGCTGAATCTGGTAGACAGAAACACACCGGGCTATTACATGAGCAAGGAAATCTGGTCGCACCTAAAAAAGGACGGTACAAAAATTGACGTGGAAATCAGTGCACACAATTTTATATACGAAGGACACCAGGCCAGACTGATCATGAGTCTGGATGTAACGCAAAGAAGGGAATCCGAAGCTCGGATACAGTCGTTAAATGAAAAAATTGCAGACAGGGAAAAAATGTACAGAGCCGTTATTGAAAATTCCTTTTTTGGCATTTTACTTGCAAAACCGGATGGGACCATACTGGAGTCGAATAAAGCGGCTTCGGATCTTTTTGGTTATACCGAATCCGAATTCAGGCAGATGCACCGTGATCAGCTGTTTGATTTATCCAGTCCTGAGATGCAGCAAAAGCTGAAGGATCGGATTCAGTATGGAAGAATAAAAGGAGAAATTACCGGTATTAAAAAGAACGGGGAGCGGTTTGCCTGTGAAATTGCTTCCGTCATTTTTACAGATACACATGGTGGATTGTATACTTCCAATATAATCTCGGATATTTCTGAGCGTGTTGCAGCCAAACGAAAAGAGGAGCGGAACAATGCATTGTTGATAGAAGCAGAAAGGATTGCCCAAACGGGTAGTGTGGAAATTGATGCCAAAACCGGGGAACGGGTTTGGAGCTGGGGATTTTATAAGTTACTGGGATACGAACCCGATAGCATACGGCCGGATATGAATGTTTTTCTGGGCCAATTAGTTCCCGAAGATCGCGACCGGTACATCCAGTGGTATCAAGGCATGATCAAAGACCGGGTAAAAAGAAGTTCTATAGAGATTAATCTGATGCGGAAAGATGGCGAGCAAAGAACATTTGTAGCACTGGGCCTGGCTTATTTTGATGAAACCGGTGCGGTTGAAAAACTGATTGGAGTAATCCAGGATATTACCGAGAGAAAGCAGTATGAACTTCAACTGGAGCATAGCCGGCAAACAGCACTAAAAGACAGTGCTTTGTTGAAATCCATCATCAACAGCCCCAAGGATGTGTACATTGTTGCCCTGGATAAGCAGCTCAGGTTAAGTACTTACACAGACGGATACAATGAGCATATCCGGCGTTTACTGGGTAAAGACATTCAGGTAGGTCAGGATGTTTTTGAACTGATACCCGGGCACCTGCAAGAAATGTCTAAACAAATTTTTAACAGGGCATTGAACGGAGAACATTTTGTGTTGTCTCAGCACCTGGAACTTACGTTAGGCAAAACGCGGATTTACGAAAACCGGTATGGGCCAATTGTTGATCAAAAAGGCCAGGTATACGGGCTAACGGTATTTGTTCATGACGTAACCGAAGTAAAGCTGATTGAACAAAACAACCGGCTGAATGAACAACGTTACAGCGCACTGTTTTCCGGCGCGAGTGACCCCATTTTTATTGCCGATGTAACAACACATTGCCTGGTGGATGTGAACAGCAGGGCGCTGGATTTATTGGGATACACCAGAGCAGAATTGATCGGAATGGATATTCGTTTATTGCATCCTCCCGAAGAGAAGGAGCAGATACAACATATTTTTGAACAATTTGCCAGACCTGATCAGGATGGTGCCAATACCAATACCGCTGAATGCCATGCACTGCATAAGTCTGGTAAGCATATTCCCATCAGCATTTCAGCAGGCAGTACGTTCACCATCGATAAAAAAATGTATTCTGCGGCCTATTTTAAGGACCTTACCCATGTAAGAGCTTCTGAAATAAGGGTGCAGCGCATCGGCGACTTGTTGAACAGGGCCGAAGGAATTGCACATATTGGCAGTATTGAAATTGATCTGCAGACCCAGGAAAGGATTTGGAGCGATGAGTTTTACCGGATCCTGGGATACAAGCCGGGAGAATTTAAACCCGAAAAAGAACGTTTTCTGGAACGGATCCATGCCGACGATCGGGAGGCTTACCGCAAGTGGTATGAAAAAACCGTAGCCAGTCCCGGAATAACAGAATCCTTTGAAGTGCGGTTGAATCGCAAAGACGGCGCTGTCAGGAACCTGATTATTTCAGGTATGACCTATGCGGATGATCAGGGGGTACTAACAAAACATATCGGGGTTGTGATGGATATTACCGTACGCAGGATACTGGAGGCAGACCTGATTCAGAGCCATGATCAGTTGAAAAAACTGACCGAAATGATCCCGATTGCGATTCTGCAGATGGAATCGGAGCCTTCCGGTAGTGTGGAAATCCCTTTCATCAGCAGGGGAATCCGGAATATTTATAAAGGAATCAGTACAATGGATGTGATGAAGAATCCCCACCTGATTACGGATTGGGTGGTGGAAGAAGACCGGCTGCTGGTGCAAAACATGTATAAAAAGTGCCTGAGTGAGCTTACAGATCTGACTATTGAATACAGGGTAAACCTGCCAAAAGGTGGAACGGTATGGGTAAAACTGTTTTATCACCCTGAAGTAAATGAGACCGGCAATGTGGTATGGTATGGTTATCTCGAAGACATCACTATGCAAAAGCAGATCCACCTGAACCTGGAAAGGCAGAACAAGCAGTTAAAAGACATTGCCTGGGCCCAATCTCACCTGGTAAGGGCGCCGCTGGCCCGCTTAATGGGACTGGTCAATATGTTTAAAAACGGCCTGGTTGAAAAAGAGGAGGAGCATACCTTCCTCGATTACCTGGAACATTCCGCCGACGAACTGGACCAAATCATCAAAGAAATAACCCATAAGACGATACTGGATTAGGTAAGTAAATATTCTATATTTGCCATATATTCAGATATGTCAGTTTTTAAGCGAATTCTTATTTTATTATACTTTTTGTCGTTTTCAGGTGTAGTTATTGCGCAGGATGCGCCTTTTCGCTTTAAAATGGGCCTGGGATTGGCTACCTATTATGGAGATTTAAAAGAAAAGGCCAAACTGATCGACCAGTCTTCGATTGCGCTGAATCTGGGAATGACCTATGATTTTACCGACCAATTGATGGGACGTGCAGACATTTCCATTATGAAACTGAAGGCCGACGACCGCTTCAATACCCGGCAAGATTTTATCAACAGAAACCTGAATTTTAGAACCAATCTCTGGGAATTCAACCTGGGAATTGAGTACGATTTCATGAATATCAACAGCGGAGAATATTTTCTTACACCTTATATGCATTTGGGGTTGGGTATTTTCCACAGCAACCCCTGGACCTATTCCCGTACGGGAGAAAAAGTATACCTGCGGAATTACGGTACGGAAGGACAGGGGCTACCTTCCTATCCGGAAAGGAAAAAATATGGGCTGCTTCATGTACAGATTCCGATTGGTGCAGGTGTTAAGGTGGCAGTTACCGAGGACATTAACCTGTTTTTTGATATTACCCTTCGGAAATTATTTACCGATTACCTCGATGATGTAGGCAATACCTATCCGGACAAAGCAATTGTATTGACCGAATCATCAACCGCTAATACCACCATTGGTTTAACTTACCGGGGTGATGAAATTTCTTCTTCACCCTATCCCGGAGTGAATATAAAGCGGGGTGGGTATGCAAAAGACATGTATTACACGATTGGGCTGGGTCTTTCTTTCAGACTGAACAGTCTTACACTAGGCAGTGGTTCCGGGCGGTCTACCCGGAACTGGGGCACCAACAGTTTTAACCGCTCGCGTTTACGGAGCCCACGCAATGTTTATTGATACAGGCATTCCCCTGATTCCAATGCTGTTGGCTGATGCGGAAGGAACCGACAAAAAAATCCCGGTCTTCGAAGAAGAACCGGGAACTAATTTTATTGCGCTTGTTACAGCAGATTCAGCCATTAATATCTTTCCAGTTTGGAGAAGAAGAAATCGGCTTCGATCAAAGCGTTTTCATCGCTGTCGCTTCCGTGTACAGCATTTTCGCCAATAGATGCGGCAAAACGCTTGCGAATCGTACCTTCTTCAGCCTGTGCAGGGTTGGTAGCACCAATTAAGGTTCTGAAATCGGCTACTGCATTCTCTTTTTCAAGAACTGCAGCCACAATAGGACCACTGCTCATGAAATCTACGAGTTCCTGGAAGAAAGGTCTTTCTCTGTGAATATCATAAAACAGGCCAGCCTGTTTTTCGGTCAGTTGAATCCATTTCATGGCTTTTATGGAGAAGCCTGCTTTCAAAATCTGATCCAAAATAGCTCCTGTATGCCCTTTGGAAGTAGCATCGGGCTTAATCATGGTAAATGTTCTGTTGCTCATATATGTATATTTCGCGGCAAAAGTAAGGCATAGCAGGGGTTTGGAACAAGTCAAATAGTGTATTTTTAACATTTACTGTTAAAATGATTTGATTAACTAACACAGATACCCCAATTTTGCCGCCATCATATGCAGGATATTGCTCTATTTTACCCAAGTTTGTCTACACCACAAAAAGTGGTGATCACCATGCACCAGAAACCCGATGGCGATGCCATGGGGTCTGCACTGGGCCTGTATCATTTTCTGAAAGGACTGAACCACGATGTTACTGTTATTTCGCCTACGAACTGGGCAGATTTTCTGCATTGGATGCCAGGTACCAAACAGGTGATCAACTTTGAAATGAACAAGGAAAAGTCGCTGAAAATACTGGAAGCGGCTCAGGTAATTTTTTGTCTCGATTTCAATATTTTTCACCGAACCAAGCACCTGGCCATTCACCTGGCCAACGCAGATGCGGTGAAAATACTGATTGATCATCACCAGCAACCCGATGCAGATTCTTTTACGTATGGCATCAGTGATACAGGAAAGAGTTCTACCTGCGAAATGATCTACGATTTTATAGTTGCTTCGGGTCATGATAACAGCATTAATACAGACATCGCAACCTGTTTGTATACAGGCGTTATGACCGATACAGGTTCTTTCCGGTTTCCATCCACCACCGCATCTGTTCACCGCATGATAGCCCGGTTGAAAGAAACCGGTTTTGAGCACGACCAGGTACACAACCATATTTACGACAACTTCCTGGAGAACAGGCTTCGGTTCATTGGCTTTGCGCTTACCAGCAGAATGGAAGTTTTATATGAGTATAATACTGCTTTCATGTATATTACAAAGCAGGATTTACAGAAGTATGAAATTAAAACCGGAGATACAGAAGGTCTGGTGAATTACCTGCTGACCATTCAGGGAATTAAATTCGGTGCCATTGTGATCGATCGGGATGAGGAACGAAAATGGAGTTTCAGGAGCAAGGGGAGCTTTGATGTGAACCAGTTTGCCCGCATGCATTTTGAAGGGGGCGGACATGCCAATGCCTCCGGTGGAAGAAGCAGTCATTCCATTGATCAGACTGTCAGGGATTTTAAAGAAGTATTAAAACAGTATAAAAATCAACTACAATAAATCTAAAATGAGGAGAATTACCATCCCGCTGTTATCAGCGGTTGTATTGCTTGCAAGTTGTAATCAATATGAAAAAACACCTTCGGGTCTTGCTTATAAAATTGAGAAAGGCGGAAGTAAGGACCTGTTGAAACAGGGACAGTTTGTTAAAATGAATGTAGAGTACAAGCTTCCTGCAAAGGATTCTGTGCTGAGCAGTACATTCGGCAGAGTGCCTGTATATTTTCGGGTAGATACCAGCCGCATCTCAAAGCACAGCTTTATTGAGCTGATCAATAAATGTGCTCCCGGCGATAAAATCGATTTTGTGATGAATGTGGATTCCCTGAAAAAACTGGGTATGCTCGAGTACAATGAAATTTTCAAGCAAAAAGACCTGATCAACGGTAAAGTGGAAGTGATTAAAACTTTCGCCAACGAAGAACAGATGATGGCCGACTACCAGAAAGAACTGGACAATGAAAAAGTAAGGGAAACAAAAGAACTGAAAGACTTTACTGCTAAAAAAGGAGCCAAGGTTCAGGAAACACCTTCCGGATTGTTTGTGGAAGTAACTGAAGCCGGGGATGCAACCCTGAGAGCAGATTCCGGTAAACAGGCATCTGTATTGTACAGAGGTACCTTCCTGAATGGAAAGAAATTTGATGGCAATATGGACAAGGATTCACCCAACAAAGAGCCACTGAGCGTTGTGGTAGGAAGCGGTGGTGTAATCCGCGGACTGGATGAAGCACTTCGTTTCTTTGGAAAAGGTGGAAGAGGACGTGTATACATTCCTGCATTGCTGGGTTACGGACCCAATGGAAGCGCTCCGGTTATTCCTCCTTATGCAGCATTGGTATTTGATATTGAGATCCTGGATGTAACCAATGCGGCTCCGGGTACTACTTTACCAATGATGCCACAGGGCCCGCAGGGATATCCCCGGCATTAATAGAGTTCAATAGCATTCATGGATATCCTGCCGGATTGATAGCTGATCAGTCCGGCATTTTTTTAGGAGGGTAATGCGGCTACCAGCCGGATGGCTTGCACGGCTTCCTTTACATCGTGCACCCGCAGAATCGTTGCATTGTTCAGTAAGCCAATGGTATGGAGTACCGTGGTTCCGTTCAGGGATTCCTCCGGAGTGATCTGCAGGGTTTTGTGAATCATGGTTTTCCGGGAAACGCCCAGTAAAACTGGTTTTTGGAACAATTGCAGGCTGTTGAGTTCTTTTAGTAACTGAAAATTCTGGTCCATGGTTTTACCAAAACCAAGCCCCGGATCCAGTATCACATCCTGAATACCTGCGTCGGTACAGGCGGCCAATCTTTCTTTAAAATACTGCAACAGTTCCAGGGTGATATTTCCCTGAATGGATTGTTGGTGCATAGTGGATGCCGTACCGGTGCTGTGCATGAGTACATAGGGTACCCGGAGCGCTGCTACAACCGGAAGCATGGCTGCATCATATCTTCCTCCGCTGATATCGTTCACGATGGAAGCGCCGGCGGCAACAGCCGCTTTGGCCACAGACGGATAATAGGTATCCACCGATAGGATCATTTCCGGAAAAGTGCGGTGAATGGCGCTGATAGCAGGAATCACACGGTTGGTTTCTTCTGTTTCTCCTACCAGTTCAGCATCCGGACGGGTACTCTGTCCGCCGATATCCAATATGGCAGCGCCATCATGAATCATGCGTGCAGCAGTTGTTACAGCAGCATCCAGTCCGGTAGCCCTGCTCTGGCCAAAAAATGAGTCGGGCGTGGCATTAATGATACCCATGACCACCGGTTGCCGGATGGTCCATAAACTTCCTTTACAGTTAAGTGTAAACATTCTGCTGATTCAGTTAAATTGCACCGGATTCAAAGATATTATCAAAGAAGTAAACGAAGGAAGAATAATGTTGAATACGAACGAGCAATACGATCGGGCCATAGCATCCTGTTTTGATATTTTTATCAAGAAAACCAAAGACTATGGCACCGCCTGGCGTGTACTCAGAACCATTTCTGTGGTAGACCAGATTTTTATCAAGGCGCTGCGCATCAGAACCATTCAGGATCTGAAAACCCAGAAAGTGGGAGACGATATTCCATCCGAGTTCAAGGGTATTCTGAATTACGCAGTCATTGGACTGATTCAACTCAGTATCGGACATTCAACCGTGGAAGAACTGGAGGTGGAACAAACGGCAGCACTGTATCAAAAGTATGTACAGGTTGCCAGGGAAACCATGTTGTCTAAAAACCACGACTACGGCGAAGCCTGGAGAGAAATGAGCCAGGAAAGCTTTGCAGACCTGATATTGGTGAAGCTGTTGAGGATTCGCCAGATATTGCAAAACGACGGTAAAACGCTGATCAGTGAAGGAATTGATGCCAACTATATTGATATCATCAATTATGCAGCATTTGCACTGATTTTAATAGAAGAGGGAAAACACTAAACTGTTCACCATGAAGAATCTCCTCCTTGTTGTAAGATGGGTGGTTGGATTGCTCTTTATTTTTTCCGGACTGATCAAGATCAATGACCCTGCAGGACTCAGCTATAAAATGCAGGAATTCTTTGAGGCAGGTCATCTTCAGGGAATGAATGATTATGCATTGCTGTTTGCCATACTGATGAACGTATTTGAAGTACTGGCAGGCATGTCTATTATCATCGGATGGCAGGTAAAAATTTTCAGCTGGTTATTGCTCCTGCTGATTATCTTCTTTACCTTCCTTACCGGGTATGCGTTGTTTTCGGGTAAAATCAAAGCCTGCGGATGTTTCGGAGATTGCTTACCCATCACACCGGCACAGTCTTTTGGAAAAGACCTGGTATTGCTGGTGCTGATTCTGATACTCCTTTTTTATCAATCAAAGATTCAACCATTAACCGGAAGCAGACTAGCATCTTTGTTGCTGGGACTGACCGTGTTTTTTGGCTTCTTTTTGCAGTGGTATGTGTTGCAACATCTCCCGATTGTAGACTGCCTCCCTTATAAGAAGGGCAACAATATTCTGCAGCAGATGCAAATGCCTCCGGGTGCCACAACAGACAGTTTTTCGATTGAATTTGTGTACCAAAAAAATGGCAGGGAACTGCGCTTTGATCAGGCCAGCTTTCCCGAAGATTTTGATTCAACCTACGAATATGTTAACCGCATAGACCGGCTGGTAAAACCCGGGAATGGCTTAAAACCTGCTATCACCGATTTCTCCCTGCAAACTTTGGATCGGACAGATTCCACCGCAGCCATATTGGAGCAAACCGGCAACTACATCCTGGTATTGATCCAGGACGGAAAGGAAGTAGAGGAGTGGAAACCGGAGTTGGACCGTTTGCTGCCTGAGTTCAGTGCAAAAAACTGGCCTGTTTATCTGGTAACTCCTGAAGCAACAAAACTGCAGCAGTATTTTCCTCAGTTGCAGGTGTTCAGTTGTGATGCCACAGTTCTTAAAACAGCTGCACGGGTAAAACCAACTTTTTTCCTGATGCAGGGTGCCACCATTGTAGACAAACGCAGTTATTCTGATGCAGCCATCCTGATTAAATAGAAACCCCTTGATACAATATCTCTCCAAAAAAATAGGTTATGGCATACTGGTACTGGCAGGGGTAGTGGTGGTGGTATTCTTTTTGTTTCAGGGATTCGGTGATCCTGCGAGACTGGTATTGGGCCAGACCGGCGACAGTGCCACGATACAGAATATCCGAAAAGAGCTTGCCTTAGATCAGCCTGTCTGGAAGCAGTTGATTCACTATGTGAACGACGTATCGCCCATTGCAGTTCATACGCAGGAAGAAATAACATCGAAAAGACTCAAGGGACTGTTTATTGGAGGAGAAAAAAAACTGGCCATCAAAGTACCTTATCTGCGCAGGTCTTATCAAACCAAGAAGGAGGTAGGTACCGTGTTGTACGAAGCCCTGCCCGGCACATTGGTACTGGCACTGGCAGCCATGTTGTTTGCTACGGTAGTTGGCATTGCACTGGGTGTACTGGCGGCGGTTAAACAAAATACCTGGATGGATACCAGCGCCGTTTTTGCCAGTGTATTGGGTATATCGGCCCCTTCGTTTTTCATGGGAATCCTGCTGGCCTATTTCTTTGGGTTTGTATGGAGCGATTTCACCGGGCTGCAAATGACCGGCAGCCTTTTTTATACGGATCCTTTTTTGGGAAAGCAGCTCTCTTTGAAAAGCCTGGTGCTTCCGGCACTCACGTTGGGTATCCGGCCCCTGGCCATTATTACGCAGCTTACCCGGAGTGCCATGCTCGATGTGCTCGATCAGGATTATATCCGCACTGCATATGCCAAAGGACTGAGCAAAAGGGTGGTGCTGTTCCGGCATGCATTGCGCAATGCGCTTAACCCGGTGATAACCGCCATCACCGGCTGGTTTGCCGAACTGCTGGCCGGCGCTTTTTTTGTGGAATATATTTTTGGCTGGAAAGGAATTGGAAAAGTAACGGTAGACGCCCTGGAGAAACTGGACTTTCCGGTAGTGATGGGGAGTGTATTGCTTACCGCCAGTTTTTTTGTACTGGTGAATCTCCTGGCAGATTTGCTCTATGGCTGGATTGATCCGAGGGTTCGGATGAACGGATAATTCAGCAGGCCATTACTGAATGATTACTTCGTTAATGATCTCTTCCCCGAAAGCTTCGTTCACCCGCGCAATGATTTGCGGTTTCTGGTATTGCAATTCATTTTTAAGTGGCCCTACATTGGTATGGATGAACAGTTTCTTTTGAATGATCTGAATCTTGTCGGTGTATTTAGCAATGGTTTTGCCCATCAGGGATTCCCATACCTCTTCAATCTGAACAGCACGAATGCCGTTCTTTAAATTGCTTTTACGGATAAACCCTTTTAGTGCGTCGCCAATATGCATCTCAGCCATGTGGTAAAGTTAGTGCTATTTTATAACTCAATCAGTTGAAAGGCTGCGCCGGTTTGCTCCAGCTGCAGCTTCAGCCGCTCTGCATGTGTATCCGTGATAAATACCTGTCCGTAGGCCTCACTGCAAACCCTGAACAACAACTGGAACATCCTTTTTTCATCCAGTTTTTCAAATACATCGTCGAGCAGGAGGATGGGCGGAACTCCGATTTTTTCCCGCAGGTATTCCCATTCTGCCAGTTTCATTGCAAACAGGAGGCTCTTGCGCTGCCCCTGTGAAGCCTCCGATTTAAAGGGATGTGTTTCAAGTTCAACACGGAGATCATCGCGGTGAATTCCCCTGGTGGTACGTTGTAATACCAGGTCTTTTTGCAAACTGCCTGCCAGCAGTTCTGCAAATGAAGCATTATTGTTCAGCTGACTGTCGTAATACATGGCGAGTCCATCCGATTTGCCGGCGATCAACGTGTATAATTTGCTTACAAGCGGTATGAACTGTTCCAAAAACGCCCTTCTGCAGTGGTGAATCCATTCGCCGGATTGTACCAGCTGTTCGTTCAAAATCTGCAAGAGGGTATGATCCGGAATAGTCCCGTTCTCTGCCTGCCGGAGTAAGCTGTTTCGTTGCTGTATCAGCCTGGTATAAGCCATCAGCTGGTGGAGGTAATCGCGATCGGTCTGCGATAAAATGGTGTCAATCATTTTACGCCGGGCTTCACCGCTTCCGGTAACCAGTTCCACATCATCCGGCGCAATCATCACGCAGGGAAATTTGCCTACGTGCTCGCTCATCTTTTTGTACAGTACATCATTTACCGACAATTCCTTTTTGTTGTTCTCCCGGAGGATACAGGTGATTACGGCAGCATCGCCGTTCAGCAGGTAATTACCGGAAATGCGCATGCCCGATTCTCCGTGGCGTACATTCTGGGCATCTGTTCTGGAGAAATAACTTCTCGAAAATCCCAGATAGTAAATGGCGTCGAGCAGATTGGTTTTGCCTGTGCCGTTTAATCCGCAGATCCCGACAATTCTTTCGCTGAACTCCCATTTTGTGAACAGGTAGTTCCTGAATTGCACCAGTTCAAGATCCTTTAGCAGTAACATACCGGCAAAGTAAAGCAGAACCCCTTTAATTATTCTGCTTTGGTATGGAATAAAGCATTTATTTTTAATAAAATTTTCCGCATTGAAGACAATATTATCTGAACAGCAAATTGCGCTGACCGTGAAGCGCCTGGCTCATCAGATTCTGGAAAACAACCAGGGGCTTGCGAATACCGTTGTGATCGGGTTACAGCCAAGAGGGATTTTCCTGAGCGATAGGATAGTAGCAGAACTGAAAGCTTTGGTGGGCACAACCCCCATCCATTATGGGAAGCTCGATATTACTTTCTACCGCGATGATGTTAGAAAAACTTTACATATCGCCAATCAGACCGATATCAATTTCAGTATAGAGGGCAAAACCGTTATTCTGGTAGATGATGTGCTGTACACGGGAAGAACCATCCGGGCTGCATTGGATGCGTTGCTCGCTTTTGGCAGACCCTCCAAAGTATCGCTGTGCGTACTGATCGACCGGCGGTTCAGCAGGGAACTTCCCATTCAGCCGGATTTCTCCGGTAAGGCCATTGATACCATTCTTTCGGATAAGGTAAAAGTGAACTGGCGTGAAAATGATGAAAAAGACGAAGTGGTTTTAGTGTAATATATTATCTTTGATTTTTAATGAAACTATCTACCAAACACCTACTTGGTATCAAAGACCTCACTAAAGAGGATATTCAGCTTATTCTCTCTACTGCAGAACAATTCAAGGAAGTATTACAAAGGCCGGTTAAGAAAGTACCCTCACTGCGAGACATTACGATCGTGAACCTGTTTTATGAGAATTCCACCAGAACAAGAATGTCTTTTGAACTGGCCGAAAGAAGGCTTTCCGCAGATGTACTCAATTTTACTGCCAGCAGTTCTTCTGCTGCCAAAGGGGAAACCCTGCTGGATACTGTGAACAATATCCTGAGCATGAAGGTAGATATGGTGGTGATGCGGCACAGTGCCTCCGGAGCACCGCATTTTCTGGCCAAACATATTCCTGCTGCTATTGTGAATGCCGGAGACGGAATCAATGAACATCCCACACAGGCCCTGCTGGATGCATTTTCGATGCGCGAGAAATTGGGAAAGCTGGAAGGATTAAAAGTTGCCATCATCGGAGACATCATGCACAGCCGGGTAGCTTTGAGCAATATGTACCTGCTCCGCAAAATGGGAGCAGAGATTCTGGTGGTGGGTCCGCCAACCCTGATTCCCAAATATATATCAGAGGCATTGGGTGTAAGGGTAACCTATAACCTGCAGGAAGCGCTGAAATGGTGCGATGTGGCCAATGTGCTGCGGATTCAGCTGGAACGCCAGAACCAGCCGCTCTTCTCATCGCTGAGAGAGTACAACCTGGCTTACGGAATCAAAAGAAAAATGCTGGAGAACCTCGGAAAGGACATTGTAATTATGCACCCCGGCCCCATCAACAGAGGCGTGGAGCTGGACAGTGACGTAGCAGACGGACCTTATTCCATCATATTGAACCAGGTAGAAAATGGTGTTGCCGTAAGGATGGCAGCATTGTATCTGCTGGCAGGAAGAGAAAGCTAACCTTCACCAACAACGAACGATTAAAGCCATCCTATTTATGCAACGCATTTGTTTATTTCCCGGAACATTTGATCCTGTTACGCTCGGGCATACCGACATCATCAACAGGGCATTGCCTTTGTTCGATAAAATCGTGGTAGGCATCGGTATCAATTCCTCCAAGAATCCCATGTTCAGTTCCGAACAGCGAATGGAATGGTTTCGGGAAATTTACAAGCATGAGCCCAAAGTGGAGAGCGTGGTGTACGAGGGGCTTACCATTCATTATTGCGAAAAAATTGGCGCCCGTTTTATATTAAGGGGTATCCGGTATGTGAGCGATTTTGAATATGAAAAAACCATTGCGGATGCCAACCGTACGCTGGATAATAAAATTGAAACCATCTTCCTTACGGGAGAGCCCAAATATACTTCGGTGGCTTCCACCATTGTAAGGGATATTCTGCTGAACGGTGGCGATGCTTCTCCGTTCCTGCCGCAGGCTGTCATCAACTCTCTTTAAACGCTTTAACATACAGCTATGCCAATCTGGTTTAAGCAAGACCTTTCGCTGAAGGACTTTGAAGGTCTGGGAAAAAATACCATGGGAGAACACCTGAGTATTTGTTTTACAGAAGTAGGGCCGGACTACCTGAAAGCCACGATGCCGGTGGATCACCGCACCAAACAACCCTATGGTTTATTGCACGGGGGAGCTTCCGTGGCTCTGGCCGAAACTTTGGGCAGTGTGGCTGCCGTATTAACGGTTAATCCCGAACAATTTATTTGTGTGGGGCAGGAGATCAATGCCAATCATGTAAGAAGCGCCCGCTCCGGTTATGTAACCGGTATTACCCGTCCTATACACCGGGGAGCCAGTTCACAGGTCTGGGAAATCAAGATATTCGATGAGCAGGAAAAACTGGTCTGTATCAGCAGGATTACGGTTGCTGTGTTGAATAGAAAATCCGGATCACTTCAATGATATTGGGATAGGTATTGTTCAGGTACTCGGGCAGTGCTTCCCGCTTTACCCATTTAATCATCATAATGTCTTCTTCTGTTTGCGGAACCAGTTCCTGAGGCCCTTCCACACGCATATGATACCAGTGACTTTCCTTCACTACATCCTCATCCAGGTACGTGTCGAAGTATTCGTGCAGGGTAATGGTAATAAACTTACCGAGTATAATATTACGTAAACCGGTTTCTTCCTCCACTTCACGGATGGCACAGGCTTCCACGCTTTCCCCTTTGTCCAGCTTTCCCTTGGGTAAATCCCAGTAACCCCTTCGCAGGATCATGAGCAATTCCTTGTTTTCATTGAAAACAAGCCCGCCTGCAGCAACAATTCGTTTTTTGTTCATAACAACAAAAGTTATACTAATTTTCTCATTTTCCAATTCAAAATTGGAGTTACTTTCGCATCATGACAAACGAAAAAGCAGTTGCAGAGAAACTATTGCAGGTAGAAGCTGTGAAGCTGAGTCCTTCCAATCCCTTTACCTGGGCGAGTGGCTGGAAAAGCCCGATCTATTGTGATAACAGAAAAGTATTGTCTTTTCCGTATGTACGCGATTTCATCAAGAGTGAACTCTGCAATGTAATTTTTGAACAGTTTCCACAAGCCGAAGCCCTGGCAGGTGTTGCAACGGCCGGTATTCCCTGGAGTGCCATGGCAGCCGATCAGTTAAAACTTCCGCTGATGTATGTGCGGCCCAAACCAAAGGAGCACGGACTGGGCAACCAGATTGAAGGTTCCTTTACAAAAGGGCAGCGCGTATTGGTGATTGAGGATCTTATTTCGACCGGTAAAAGCAGTTTACAGGTAGTGGACGTACTGAAAGTTGCCGGAGTAGAGATAGTGGGTATGGTGTCTATTTTCAATTATGGGTTTGATCAGGCAGTAAAGGCATTTGAAGCTGCAGGAGTGGTAACGAAGTCGCTGACCAATTACCCAACCATGATTGAGCTGGCTATTGAAAAAGGACTGGTAGGAGCGTCTGAAAAAGCCCTGCTGATGGAATGGAGCAAGGACCCGGCTGTCTGGACCGGAAGCCGTTAATCGATATCATAATTATTCGTATGAAATACCTGATCATTGCTGCACTTTGTTGCTGCAGCCTCAGTTTGTCTGCACAAATGCCCAAACAACAATGGGTTACCATAAAATCGGCCAATCTGAAATGCTGGGAATGCAAGGAAAGGCTGGAGAAATACCTGGTGGTAGAGAACAAAGCCAACATGGAATCTGGTATGATTCAATGGAAAATCAATCTGTTACAAGGGGAAATTAAAGTTCAGTTCTGGCCAGACAGAACCGACGAATCCACTATTCGGGCAGCCATCAACAATGCAGGTTTTGATACAGAAACGGAAAAAGCCAACCCGGAATCCTATGCGAAACTGCCTCCAGTATGTAAACGGGCAGAAGACGGGGGTGGTCCAAAGCCCAAACAGCCCTGCCATATACCTCCCATTCAATAGGGCATACTGCTGGTCACATGTTGGCCCGTAGTAGTTCCTGCCCGGTGCAATTCCTGCTAGAACATCCCCAGGTTCTTCCTGCCTTCGTATTGAAAGGGGAAGGATTTGAATACGCCGGACTTTCCGGCTCTGACAGTCCCTTTTGCCTGAATCAGCACTTCTTTTTTCAACAGCATCCGGGCTGAATTTTTCAGCATATTGGCCATATCTACCTGTATGGTAGCCGGCAGTACAAACTCACTCATCCGGTTGATGTGCATCAGGGTATCCAGCTGGAATTTACCCAGGTATAAACTGTCTATGTACACATCGCTTTCAATTTTTTTCAGGTCTACCCCAAAATTATTCGGGTTGTAGTAAACCAGTTCAAAGCTCACTGAGCTTTGTTTAAACCCAAGGGAGTTTACTTTAAAACCGCGCACGTCCCGGTACTCAAAATCTTTGGGTTTGGTGCAGGAGGAAGCCAGTAAACATAAAAGAGTCAGGGAGAGTAGGGTGGTACGCAAAGGAGTTTATTTTCTGCAAAATAAGCTGAAAAATGCGTAACTTGTATGCTAAAATTGTTAGCGATTTGTGTATTTTTTTGAAACAAAAATGATACTCATAAATTTAGTATAAAAATATTGTATTAAATTATTGATTATTATTTAATTAGTGTGTTTATTTGAATAATAAATAAAGGTATAATTGAGGAAAAAAACGGTTGTAAGCTGGTAAAACAGGTCTGGTTAAACAAAATATTTTATGTCGTTATTATTAATTGAAAATCAATATTTTGGAAGTGTTAATTACTATAAAATTTTGTTTAATTTTACACATGTTGAAATTGAACAATATGAATACTACCAAAAAATGAGTTTTCGCAACCGGTGCATTGTTCCGGGAGCCAATGGGCTCATTCATTTGTCGGTTCCGCTCCAGGACGGAAGGAACCAGCGACAGGTCATGAAGGATGTTCGGGTGGCCTATCGGGACAATTGGGTACTGCAGCATTGCCGGACCCTGGAAGCCTGTTACAACCGAGCTCCTTTTTTTGAATATTACCGGGAGGAGCTTTTTAGCCTGCTCGAAAAAAGACCGGCATTCTTGATGGATCTGGATATGCTGCTGCTGCATTGGGTACTCCAAAAAATCAAAGCCGATCTCCGGATTGAATGCTCGGAAAAATACCGGGATGTTCCGGAAGCAGGTACAACAGATGCCCGGAACCGGGTTTTGCCCAAAAATTATACGGATGGGGTAGATCCGGTCCGGTACACTCAGGTTTTTGAAGACCGGATTGGTTTTATGCCCAACATGAGTATCCTCGATTTGTTGTTCTGTGCCGGACCTGGTGGAATTAATTTACTCAAAAGCAACACTCATGGAATTTAACGCATCTTTTGAAGGTAATTCAACTAGTTGTGCTAATTTCAAACTGTAATTTGACTCTTTCCATAAGACCCCCCTTATTGATGAAAATCCAATATCTGATCCTGTGTGTATTTGCGATGATTATTACGAAGGAAATCAGTGCGCAGGAGTTTTCCAATAAGGGAAGAGATTTCTGGTTGGGGTATGGTTATCATATCCGGATGTCTCCCACACAATCTTCCAATATCATCAATCAGCAGGAGATGATCCTGTATTTTACTTCCGATCAGGATGCTAATGTAACGGTGGAAATCCCGGGTGTGGGTTATTCCAGAACCTATTCCGTTTTGGCCAACCAGGTAGCGATTTCCGATCCCATTCCAAAAACCGGGTCACAGGATGCCAGGATCATGGACCCGGGTACATTCAACACAGGAATTCATGTTACCAGCGATCGTGCAATTGTTGCATACGCTCATATTTATAACCAAAGTGTTTCTGGTGCCTCTGTGCTTTTTCCTACCAATACCCTGGGGCGGGATTATTACTCCGTGAATTATACACAGCGTTCTAATGAACCGTCATCCAATTCTTTTTTCTTTGTGGTAGCAACAGAAGACAATACCACGGTAGAAATTACGCCCAGCAACAACAACCTGAACGGATTGACTGTAAACCAGCCTACCAATATAAAACTGAACAAAGGGCAGATATACAATGTGATGGGGTCTACACAGGGTGGTTCAGGAGCCGATCTTACCGGGTCCAGAATCCGGTCCATCAGTACAGGGGGAACTGGGGGGTGTAAACCCATTGCGGTTTTTTCGGGAAGCGGTAAAATCAACCTTGGGCCATCCCTCAATGGCAGTTCAGACAATCTTTTTGCCCAGGCTTTTCCTTCCAATGCCTGGGGCCTGCGGTACCTCACGGTTCCCACCGGTTCCCAGCCCAACAACTATTACCGGATTTGTGTTAAAGATCCTGCAACCGTGGTAAAACTCAATGGAAACGAGATTCCGAAAACATCTCTCATCAATGGGTTTTATTACCAGTTCAAGAACGGGGATTTTACCGGAATCAGTTCGCCCAGACCCAACCTGATTGAAGCCGATCAACCGATCCTGGTAGCACAATACTGTACCACACAGGGACAAGAGGGTAATTCCGGAAATGGGGATCCCGAAATGATTTACCTGAGCCCGGTGGAACAAACGATCAATAAAATCACATTGTACTCCGCCAATCAATTTGGAATCCAGCAGAGCTATATCAATATTGTTATAAAGAAGGAAGGGGCGGCCAGTTTCAAACTGGATGGTGCAGCTCCTGCTGCCAGCAGCTTCAAACCGCATCCATCGGATCCGGATTATTCCTATGCCATATTGCCTGTTGGCTCGGGAATGTCTCATTCGCTTTATTCCGATAGCGGGTTCAATGCCATTGCCTATGGTTTTGGCATGGCCGAGAGTTACGGTTACAATGCAGGTACCAATATTGTGGACCTGAACCCGCCCATCAGTATCCGCAACGATTATGCAGGCAGTGGTATTACCTATTCCGC
The DNA here is from genome assembly GCA_028687975.1 of Sediminibacterium sp. GTDB lineage: Bacteria > Bacteroidota > Bacteroidia > Chitinophagales > Chitinophagaceae > Sediminibacterium. The sequence goes on along the minus strand of JAQTZD010000005.1, from coordinate 5,561 downwards.
CACCTGTACCAATACCCCTTTTAAAGTATTTGTAGCCATTCCTTACGAGGCTACCAAACTGGTGCTGGATTTTGGCAATAATCCCGATGTGGTGGGAACCTCACCCTATACCTATGTACCAACCAATGGTCAGGCAGATTCCACGTATACTTCGAATGGAAGAACCTACCATGTATACTTTATACCCAACTCTTATAAATTTACCAAAACCGGCACTTTCCCGGTTACTATTACCGCTACGACCACCGTGCCGCAGTCGGATGGTTGCAGCAATAACAACGACCAGGAAATCATCGACAACATCGTTGTAAATGATCCGCCTGTAGCAGATTTTTCCGTGGTTTCTTCGGGTTGCATTAATACCAATGTACGCTTCAAAGACGAAACCAATGGTTTTGGCAGGCCCGTTTACAAGTGGTTTTGGGAGTTTGGGAATGGAACTACATCTACATTGGAAAATCCGGATCTGCTCATCAGCAATTACACCACTTCGGTGAAACTGACTTCGATTACCGATTACGGCTGTGTGGCCACTACCACTAAATCGCTGGAACTGTCTAATAAACCGGTGGCCGGTTTTGCTTACAGCAGTCCCAATTGCCTCAATACAGATATCCTTTTTACCAACCAGTCTACGCTCGCAGCCAGTCCCAACAACAACCAGCTTGTTTCCTGGATCTGGAACTTCGATAATGGCGCAGGTTCCGACACCATTGCAACAAATGTGACGCAAACCAGGCAGTATACCTCTGAAGGAGTAAAAAATGTAAGCCTGTTGGTTAAAACCAATACGGGTTGTACCAGTGATGTATACCAATCGCCTACACCTTTAACCATCAGGCCTACACCGGTTGCTGCGTTTAAAACACCTGAAGTATGTCTGGCAGATGCTGCTGCTGTATTTACCAATGAGAGCAAAATTTCGGATGCTACTGTATTAACCTATAAATGGACTTTTGCTTCCGGTGTACCATCAACAACCGCAGATAGGCATCCGAGTATTGTATATGCTGCGGCCGGGCAATATAATGCCAAACTGGAAGTAACGGCAGCTTCCGGATGTGCAGACACCTTGGAGCAACCATTTTATGTAAATGGATCTATTCCCAATGCCGATTTTGAAATTACCAATCCCTTACCTGTTTGCCAGCCGGTAGAAGTGGTGATAAAAAACAAATCTTCCGTCAACTTCGGAAATATAACCCGACTGGAAATATTCTGGGACTACGCCAATCAGCAAAATGCCATGGAGGTGGATGAAGATCCGCTACCCGATAAATTATATAAACATACCTATCCGGATCTTCAGTTGCCTTCCGCTCAGCAATATACCATAAGGGTGCAGGCATATTCCGGAGGAACCTGTGTGAGTTCAATGGAGAAAACGGTGAGCGTATATCCGCAGCCCAAAGCCAGTTTTACCACTTCATTGGCACAGATTTGTGCAGGGGAGTCCATTCAGTTACAGAATAAGAGCAACGGTATTTCAAGCGCTCCTTTAACCTGGAACTGGAATTTCGGAACTGCCGGAACTTCCGCACTCATGAATCCCGTGAAGCAATTCCCCGACTCGGGTATATACAATATCAGTTTGTTCTTTGTGAATGCAAATGGTTGTACCAGCGATACTGCTACTTCACCCGTTACAGTACACCCCAACCCCAAGGTATTCCTGAAAGACCGGCAAACCCTGTTCTTTGGCGCTTCTCTTGCATTAGTGCCCGATTCGATGTTTGCCAACAGCCCTGTAAGTTATCTCTGGACGCCGGATACCTATCTCGATGCCAATAATGTATTGTCTCCGGTAACCTCAGCTACAGACGACATTACCTATACTTTGGAGGTAACCGGCATTGGCGGATGTGTTGCTTCGGATAATATCAGTATTTTAGTATTGAGGCCCCCCATGCCGCCCAATGCATTTTCTCCCAATGGAGACGGGGTGAACGATACCTGGCAGATTCGCTACCTCGACCGGTATCCGGATGCAACCGTAGATGTATTCGACAGGTATGGACAATTGTTGTTTCAATCGGTCAACTATCCGGTTCCATGGGATGGAACCTATAAGGGTAAGCCCCTTCCGATAGGAACATACTATTATATTATTAACCCCAAAAATGGACGTAGTACCATCAGCGGATCGGTTACCATAATCAAGTAATGATGAAAGGAAGGATATTGTTGATATTTTGCTGGATGTTTACCGGAGTTGCTGCACAGCAGCGACCTTATTATACGCAATACATCATGAACAGCTATATCATCAACCCCGCGGTTGCCGGTATAGAGAACTACTGGGATGTAAAAGCCAGCCACCGCATGCAATGGGTGGGGTTACAGGATGCACCTGTAACCACCTATCTCACCATTCACGGTCCTTTAAAAAAAAGTGATTATGAGCGATCATCTGCCACCAGCTTCAGGGCCAGAGGTGAAAATCCGAGGGGTACGGCTTACTGGCGGGATTATCAGGCAGCGGAGCCGCATCATGGAGTTGGCTTTACGGTGATCAACGATAAAACCGGACCATTGAATCGCTTCGCAGCCTATGGTACCTACGCTTATCATATCGGGCTTTCTCCAAGAACCAATTTGTCGGCAGGGATTTCTGCCGGATTTACGAACATCAGTCTGGATGCAGCCAAATTGGATTTTGGCTCCATTACAGTAGACCCGGCTGTAGCCGGAAGCGGAACATTGAACCGGCTCAAACCAGATATCAGTGCGGGTCTCTGGCTCTACTCAAAAGATTTCTTCCTGGGGGTTTCTGCGCAGCAGATCATTCCGCAGAATGTTTCCTTCTCTGATAACAGGGTTTCCCTAACCGGAGGTAAGCTGGTGCCGCACCTGTTCCTGAACGGAGGATACAGGATGCAGTTGTCAGAAGATGTTACCTTTCTGCCTTCGGCCCTGATTCGTTATGTAAGTCCGTTGCCGTTGGGGGTAGATGTAAATGCCAAATTTCAATACCAGGACATTCTCTGGCTGGGTGCATCATACAGGCACAAAGACGGATTTGCGGCAATGGCCGGGGTGAACCTGAATCACTCCATCAACATCGGGTATTCTTATGATCTGCAAACCTCAAAGCTCAATACGGTCAGCAAGGGTACGCACGAAATTCTGATCGGCTTCCTGCTGGGAAACAAATGGGGAGATTGGTGTCCTACAAAATTGTGGTAATCAAAGTTGTTTCAGCATCCAGATATTGCATCCGTTGTGTCCGGAATTGCCCATTGGCCCGTTCAGGTAGCTGAACCCAAACTGTTCATATACGGCCACTGCCTTATTTAGTTCGGGCATGGTTTCGAGGTATATCTGTTCAAATCCTTTTTGTTTGGCTACTTCCAGGCAATGATCGATCATCTTTCTGCCGAGTCCCATACCCCGTACTGTTTTGTTGAGGTACATTTTAACCAGTTCGCAGGTATGCTCCGGCAAACCCTCGGTAGGATAGATACCGGCACCGCCAACCACCACATTGCCCTGCAATGCTACATAATAGGCACTCCTGGGCTCGGCAGCAAAAAGCTCGAACAAATGGTCTGTACTGTCGTCGTAAAAAACAGTGCCCGGCTTATTGGCGCCAAATTCGGTCAGGGCTGTCCGGATGATCTGTGCAATGGCTGCATTGTCTTCGGGCTGTATGGCTCTGATGGTAATATCCTGCAAAGGGCTAGGCATCTTTTCTGAATTTTTTGAAAGCGTTGATGAGTCCGTTGGTAGAAGCATCGTGGTCTTTCACGGGTTCATCGTTCAGCAATTCGGGCAGAATCTGATTGGCCATCTGTTTTCCCAATTCCACACCCCACTGGTCGAAACTGAAAATATTCCAGATCACACCCTGTACAAAAATCTTGTGCTCATACAATGCAATCAGGGTACCCAGGGTTTCCGGGGTAATCATTTTTACCAGGAAGGAATTGGTTGGCTTATTGCCTTCGAATACTTTGAACGGACTGATTTTTTTGATTTCCTCATCGCTCTTGTTAGCCTTCATTCCCTCCACTTTTACCTCATTCTCTGTTTTCCCGTTCATCAGGGCTTCCGTTTGGGCAAAGAAGTTAGACAGGAGTTTGGCATGGTGGTCGCCGATGGGGTTGTGGCTGATGGCCGGCGCAATAAAATCGCAGGGGATCATCAGGGTTCCCTGATGAATCAATTGATAGAATGCGTGCTGTCCATTGGTGCCGGGCTCGCCCCAGATTACCGGACCGGTTGCATAATTGACCGGATTGCCGTTTCTGTCTACACTCTTTCCATTGCTTTCCATATTGCCCTGCTGGAAATAGGCGGCAAAACGATGCATGTATTGGTCGTAGGGGAGAATGGCTTCGCTCTGTGCACCAAAGAAATTGGTATACCAGATGCCGATCAGTGCCATTAATACCGGAATATTTTTGTCGAATTTCTCTTTACGGAAATGCTCGTCTGCAACAGAAGCACCTTTCAGGAGCTGTTCAAAATGGTTGTATCCGATGGTCAGTGCAATCGATAATCCGATGGCGCTCCAGAGCGAGTACCTACCGCCGACCCAGTCCCAGAATTCGAACATATTGGCTTTGTCGATGCCAAAGGTAGTCACGGCTTCTTCGTTGGTGCTGAGGGCAGCAAAATGTTTGGCAATATGCTTTTCATCCTTTGCCTGTTCCAGGAACCAGGCCCTGGCCGTATGCGCATTGGTCATGGTTTCCTGCGTGGTGAAGGTTTTGGACGCCACCAGGAACAGGGTTTCATCGGGGGTTATTTTCCGAAGGGTCTCGGCAATATGGGTGCCGTCTATATTGCTTACAAAATAAGTGGTGATGCCTTCAAGCTGGTAGGGTTTCAGGGCTTCTGTTACCATTACCGGACCCAGGTCGCTGCCACCGATACCGATGTTAACGATGTACCTGATTTTTTTTCCGGTATAGCCTTTCCATTCGCCACTGTGAATGGCTTCGCAAAAGGCTTTCATCTGTTCCTGAACCTTCCGGATGCGAGGCATAATGTCTTTGCCGTCTACCAGTATCGGGGTGTCGGAAAAATTCCTCAATGCAGTATGTAACACAGGCCTCTGCTCCGTTTCATTGATCTTGATGCCTGCAAACAATTCGTGTATGGCTTCTCCCAGTTTACATTCTTCGGCGAGTTGGAGCAAGAGCTGAAGGGTTTTGGGCTGAATGACGTTTTTGGAGTAATCAAAGACCAGTTGATCCAGGCAGAGCGAAAATTTCTGGAATCGCTCAGGATCCGCGGCAAAAAGGTCTTTCATGTGCCTGCGGCTCATTTCATCGTCGTAATGCTTCTTCAGTAAAAACCAGGCCTGTGTATTCGTTGGGTTAATTCTAGGTAACATAATTTCTCTTAAAACATCAATTTTTGGGCTGCAAAGATACCTATAAGGACTGAATTGCCCTAATGGTTTGGGCTACCATGGCAGAACTGATGTCCAGATGCACTACAATTCTTACAACAGCAGGGGTCATGGCAATAGTCAGCACTTGTTTTTCGGCAAGCGCTTCCACCAGCTGAGCTGCGGTAAACCGGCCTGCTACTTCGAAGATGATGATATTGGT
>JAQTZD010000066.1 GCA_028687975.1 Sediminibacterium sp. | reverse complement strand
TTGGCATTGGTAAATGCATATTGCAAAGGAACAATTCCCGGAGCAACACTTGTTGCAGTAGGCACAAAGTTAGACTGGTTGGCATAAGGCGATGGGAGCCTTGCTGTGGAAGCCATTGAACTTCTCAGTTTCCAGTAACTTAAAGCACCACCCTTGAGGGTTGGGAAAATATCACTCATGATCACACTTAAACTTCCACCCGGATAGCTGTAGTTCCTGTTGGCAGCTGGCAGCACTGAAGAAGATTCAAATGCAACCGAACCGGTCAGGAATATCAGATTTTTAAAGCTTACGGTTGCTTCTGCAAATCCGGCAATCTGGTAGTTCTTTCTCAGATTCCACTTATCGTTACCAGCCAAAGCAGCACGGCTTAAGCGGGTACGGGTTGCAGGGTCGGTTGCACTGCTGTCGAAACCTCTGGTACTGTCTTTGGTACCAGAAATACCATAAAAGTCCATATCGGTCTGACTCCAACGTGTACCAACTGTTAACCTGGTATTAAAATCACCAAATGCCTTTTTAACAGTAGCAGTAATGGTATGGTTATAGGTAGCAGCTTTTATCCAGTAGTTATCTAATTGTCCCTTATTGGCCATAGAAGATTGGGAAGATGATTCCGGATCACGGAACTGGAATCCGGAAGTACTATAATGGTTGTAACCGAATCTGCCTGCAACCGTTAACCACTTATAAGGATTGTAGTTGATAGCAAGATTGGCTTCGTAGTTATTGGTTTTATCCCTGGATTCGTTTCTGTTAACGGCAAAGAAAGGGTTGTCTGTTTCAGAAACAGTACCTAAACCAGCATCATCAGCAGGGTTATTGGCCAAAGGATTCGCCAGGTAACGCTTGTGACCATTTGGTAATAAATAGTCAACTGCATTATCGGTAGCTGGCCATAAAAACAGGTTCAACAGATAACCGTTGGCACCTTTTAAGGCTTTATCGTTATTGCTGTTGCTGTAGGCGATGGATGGAGTAATATCTAAGTACTTACCAATTTTGGAAGTATTGGTAATTCTGAAATTCACTCTCTGTAAACGGGTATTGGGAACCACACCACTCTGATCGTAGTAAGAGCCACTGATCCTTGTACTGGAATTGGCTTTACCAAATTCCATACTCAGGTTGTGGGTCATACCAAAACCAGTTCTAAAAAAGTTACCAATGTTATCATACAACTTTGTGCCCGGGTCCATAGCTGGTCCGAATGCGGAGAAAGTTGCAGTAGAAGCCACACCATTGGTACCGGTTTGGAAGCCATTGAAAACTTTAGGCATGTTCTGCAGAGACTGAAAACGAATACTGTTATCGTAGTTAACATTAAACCGCTTTCCATCGGCCATTTTCGCTCTCTTGGTTGTAATCACAATGGCACCGTTACTAGCAGCACTACCATATAATACAGTAGCTTCAGGTCCTTTCAGTACAGTTACAGACTCAATATCGTTGGGGTTGATGTCTGAAATTCTGTTGGTGAAGTCGTTGGAAGTATTGTTCTGACCAGCTGCAGATGGCACAGACGATGTTGCGTCGATCGTAGAGTTGTCTCTTATAACACCATCCACAACAAACAGTGGCTGGTTGTCTAAAGACAGGGAGTTAAACCCACGCAATACAATGGTGGAAGATGCACCCGGCACACCGGAAGTTGCTGTGATGGTAGCACCGGCAATTCTACCCTGAAGACCGCCAATAAAGTTCTCACGCTGGGTTTCTTTAATGTCATCCCCTTTTACCACCTGGGTAGAATATCCCAGGTCGCGGGCTTTTCGCTTAATGTCCATCGCAACCACTACCTCATCCAGTTCAGTTACTGAACTCTTGAGTAAGATTTCGATTTTGCCGCTACCAATTACATAACGCTGGGCCTCATAACCTATATAAGTAACCTGCAAGGCTTGTCCCTTGTTGGCCTTAATGGTAAAAGAACCATCTTCTTTGGATTGTTCAGTAGCAGTTGAACCAATCACCTTAATGGTAACACCGGAGAGCGGTGTTTTTTTGTCGGCATCCAGAATGGTGCCCGAAACCGTTTGACTTTGCCCGTAGGAAGGCAGCGTGAAAACGAGCAGTAAAAAACAAACTGCTTTAATCAAGCTTGGGAGTTTTCTCATTGTACAGTGTTTGTTTCTGATGACAGCAACTTCATGCAAAAAGCTGCAAAAAGCTGCTCAATCGTTAAAATAAATCTAATTCCGTGTTAAATATAAATGAAGAATTGTTAATCAGCGAAAAAATTACAGCAATAAATTGCAGAAAGTTGCAAATACAAATGTGTAATTTGAACAATAAGTAGAGGTAAATCAGCGTACTTCAATCCCCTTTTTGGCATATGGGACAAGCAATTCATCGGCCGGATCCAGCTCAGTAATCAGCACATCTACTTTTTCCAAACCGCAAACAACCAACCGTTGAGCGGTATTCAATTTTTCAGAAATAGCAAGTGATACTACCTTTTTGGAAGCATTAATCATGGCCTTTTTTACTTCAATAATTTCCAGTTCAAGATCCGTGATTCCATCAACGGTATCAATGCTGTTGGTACCCAATAAACAGAGGTCGGCCTTGATCTGTCCAAAACGGCTGACAACTTCTGCTCCTACCGCCATCTGCGCACTTTTCAGCAATTTATTACCCAGGAAAATCACTTCTACAGTCGGGTGATTCAGGAGTTCCAGTGCAATAGGTACATTGGAGGTAACAAATGTGGCATTGAGCTCGGGTGGCAAGAGCTTGATCAGTTCCCGCATGGTGGTGCCGCCGGAGATGGCAACCAGCATTCCGTCTTTGATTAACTGAATGGCTTTTTTCGCAATCACCTGCTTGGCAGATAAATTATAAACCTGGTTGGTTTCAATGGTAAAATGGAAAGACTTGGCCAGTGCGCCACCGTGTACTTTAATCAACTTACTTTCTTCCGCTAATTCCTGCAAATCCCTGCGGATTGTATCTTCAGAAACATCCAGTTGTACACATAAATCAGCTGATAATACCTTGTTATGTATGTTAATCTGTTGGATTATATAAGCCTGTCTTTCTTTTTTAAGCATCCTTAAAAATAAAGAGTTTGCAGAAAACCGCACAAATTATTTCTGAAAGAAGCTCCTTCAGAGCCAGGAGTAACGTAAATTAGCAGCCCGCAAACGCATGATTTCTCCAAATACCATACAGCAGATCACCAACCGCATCGACATTATCGACGTGGTGGGCGAATTTGTAAAACTGAAGAAAAGAGGTACCAATTACCTGGGCCTCTGCCCTTTCCATGGAGAAAAAACCCCTTCGTTTACGGTTTCACCTGCCAAGGAAATCTACAAATGCTTTGGGTGTGGAAAAAGCGGCAATACCATCACGTTCCTGATGGAACATGAGAAATACAGCTACGTAGAAGCCCTGAAATGGCTGGCCGAACGGTACAATATACCGGTAGAAGAAACCCAGAAAACACCGGAGCAGGTACAACAGCTCCAAATGGCGGACAGTCTTTATGCCATTAATCATTTTGCTCAAAAATTCTTTACCGAACAGCTTTTCCATACGGATGAGGGTATGCAGATTGCGCACTCCTACTTAAAGGAACGGGGATTTCGGGACGAAGTAATTCATAAGTTTCAGATTGGGTACAATCCCGAAGCCAGGGACACCCTTACAAAGGCCCTGCTGGCCAACCAGTTCAATCCCGAACTGTTGCCTAAAACCGGATTGGTTGCTAACCGGAACAATGAACTGTCCGACAATTACCGGAACAGGATTGTATTTCCCATCCACAACAACAGTGGAAAAATCATTGGTTTTGGCGCCAGGGTAATTGGTAAAAGTGACCGCGGGCCTAAATACATCAACACTCCTGAAAATGAGATTTATGTTAAAAGCAGGATCCTATATGGTTCCTATTTTGCCAGAACGGCCATCGATCGCACCAATGAGTGTTTACTGGTAGAAGGATATACAGATGTGGTGAGCCTGCATCAGGCAGGAATTGAAAATGTGGTAGCCAGCGGTGGTACCTCCTTAACAGTAGACCAGTTAAGGCTGATCAAAAAATATACGGATAACCTGACCATTATTTACGATGGTGACAGTGCCGGCATCAAAGCCGCATTGCGCGGGCTGGATCTTGCACTGGAAGAAAGCCTGAACGTACGGCTGGTATTAATTCCGGACAACGAAGATCCCGACAGTTATGTAAATAAAGTTGGAGCAAAGGCTTTCAATGAGTTTATATCGGCCAATAAAAAAGATTTCATCCTGTTTCAGCTGGAAGTTTTGCTGAAAGAAGCCGGCAACGATGTAAGCAAAAAGAGCAGCATTGTAAACCAGATTGCCGAATCGCTCAGCAGAATCAGCAAGGCCGAAGATTTCACCAAACAGCAGGATTACATCAAGCAATGTTCCGCACTGCTCCGGATAGATGAAACAGGATTTACCAACCTGGTGAATAAATACAAACGGGATAAAATAGCAAAGGAAGAAAAGAAACTTCCTTTTAACGAAGCCGCTTTTATACAAGAAGATTCTGCACAAAGCACACCTCCTGAATACGACGACACTGCCGCACTTCTGCAGCAAGACGACCTGTTCGAAAAAAATGTACTGCGGGTTTTACTGGATCACGGGCTTAAACCGTTTAACGAAACGCACACCATTGCAGCTTATATATTTCAGGAGATGGAACATTTTCAGTTCGACAATCCGGTCTGCAGTAAAATATTAGACTACTATAAAGACTGGTACAATAAAGGAATGGAGCCTTCAGCCAAAACCATGTTGTATCACGAAGACGAAAGCATTCGCGATGTAATTGTGAATTTATCCATGATGCCGTATGAGCTGAGCCAGCGATGGGACGACGTGATGGAAGGAATGAAGATTCTCGAAAGAGATACTTCAGTCAGCGACGCCATCACCAGCATGAATTATTTCAAACTGCGAAAGATCAAAAAAATGTTCGAGCAAAATCAGCGTGATATGGAGAATGCCCCATTCGAAGAACAGCTCAAGCTGATCGCATTGCATAAACAGTTGAAAGAGTTCGAAAGAGACATTACCAATCAGTTGGGAACTGTTATCTTACGCTGATCAGGCAGGTATTGCGGCTTTGCCATACCCCATCTCAAACCTTATTAAAACAAAAAGGGCTCGGAAAATTCGGAGTCGCGATTAACAAACAATAGCCAGAAACAACATGACAGAACATAACCATATTCAAGAAGTGTTTTTCAAATATCTCTCGAAAATAAAGTTAGATGAAAAGAACCTGAATTATTCAGCAATAAACAAGCATACATCTGTATTACAAACGCTGTCAGATATTGGTAATTCCGGAACCGGAATATTTGATTTATCCAAACGAGAATTTATTTTCTATTCCTCAAATTTTGGTGTACTTCTAGGCTATGAACCTGGCGATTATAAAGACTTAGGGCAACAATTTTTTGCTAGTAAAATTCACCCTGACGATGCTATAAAATGCAGTATCAATGGCGTTTCAGTTCTAAAAATATTAAACAATTTCTCAAGCGATGAAAAGTTCAATTATAAATTGATTACAGAATATAGAATGCTTAATTCTCAAAATCAATACGTTAGATTAATAGAGCAGTATCAAGTTTTGGAATTGGACACTTTTGATCAAATATGGCTTATGCTTAATGTTGTGGATGTATCTTCAAATCAGGATGTATTCGAGGAAAGTAAAAGTCAGTTATTGAATTTCAGAACTGGAAAAATCATCCCGATAGAAGCTTCCTCAAAAGTGCAGGTCGAATTAACAAGAAGAGAAATAGAGATTTTGAAATATGTAAAAGATGGACTTTTAAGCAAGGAAATATCCAATAAATTAGCGATTAGCGTGCATACTGTTAATACACACCGGCAAAGGTTCCTGGAAAAATTAGGAGCAAAAAATTCATTAGAAGCTGTGATTTTTGCCGCAAAATTCGGACTCCTGGATTAGATATACTGATAAATCAGTATTGTAGAAAATTGGAATTAGAAAGAGTTTTACACTTTCTAATATTCAACAATATGATACGATTTATTTTTATGTTCAGCCTTTCTATTTTGACACTACAGTCAATCGCCCAACCAACACAAAGTATTCGGGGATCAGTTGTAGATCACGCGACCAAAAAGCCAATAGCATTTGCTTCCATTGTATTACTCAATACAAATCCTTTAATTGGCACAACAGCCGACTCATTAAGCAACTTTACTATTTCAAATGTGCCGGTAGGAAGGTATGATTTAAAAGTTACCTGTATTGGTTACGAACCAGCTATAATTCGGGAGGTATTGGTAAGTTCATCTAAAGGAACTTTTTTAACGCTGGAGTTAGATGAAAACATCACAATGCTCAGTGAATTAGTGATAAGACCCCGCGTAAACAAAGAGCAGCCTCTTAATGCAATGGCAACGGTGAGTGCACGAATGTTAAGTGTGGACGAAGCTAAACGATATGCAGGCGGGTTTGATGATCCAGCACGTTTAGCAACTTCATTTGCCGGAGTAGCCGGTAATACCGGGGACAATGGGATTATAGTACGGGGCAATGCTCCAAAATTTTTGCAATGGAAAATGGAAGGAATTGAGATACCTTCTCCCAATCATTTTGGGGATTTGCAATCATTTGGAGGCGGCTTATTTACTGCATTAAGCAGCCAGATGCTGGCAAATTCAGATTTTTTATCAGGAGCCTTTCCGGCAGAATACAACAATGCAATATCAGGTGTTTTTGATTTGGCTATAAAAAAAGGGAATAACGAAAAAAGAGAGCGTACAATTCAAGCAGGCATTGTTGGTATAGAAAACTCACAGGAAGGCCCTTTTAAAAAGGGAGGTCGTTCTTCCTACATATACAACTACAGATATTCTACCCTGGCAATATTGGCTCCCCTGTTACCCGAAGATGCAAGTAGCATAAAATTTCAGGATCTTTCATTTAAATTAAATTTTCCTACTAAAAAAGCAGGCACTTTCTCAATATGGGGAATCGGACTGATTGATAGAGCAAAATCTAAAGTAAAAACAGATAGCACAGAATGGAAGTATTATAACGATAAAGAGGATAATAGCATCAAACAATATATGGGAGCACTAGGTGTTAGCCATAAGTATTTCCTGAAAAAAAATGCCTATATAAAAACGACCATTGCTGGTACAATAAATGGAACTGAATGGGCTGCGCTAAGAATAAATTCCGCATCAACACTGCTACCACAAAGCACAATAAAAGTTGCAACTTCTAATATTGTACTGTCATCATTTGTAAATAAAAGATATAGTTCAAGGCATACCAATAAAACAGGATTATTACTAACGGGAATGATGTACGATTTGCTTTTAAACAAATCGTTTTCTGAAAATTCGCCGCTTAAGGAAATTGTGAATTCAAATGGATTTAGTACGTTGCTTTCAGCATACAGTAACTCAACCATTAACCTTACTGATAAATTACTTATGAATATTGGGGTAAATGGCCAGTTCTTCACTTTGAATAATCATTATACCATAGAGCCTAGGCTTGGATTTCGTTATCGACCGAAACAAAATCATTCTTTTGGGTTAGCTTATGGTTTGCATAGCAGGTTAGAGAATTTAAATTATTATTTCAATAATTCCCTGACGAGCGGAGCAACTGCCGTAAATAAAAACCTGGATTTTACAAAATCACACCACTTTGTGTTCAGTTATGATTGGAATGTTTCTGATTTGGTTCACTTTAAAGTTGAACCATATTATCAGCAGATATTTTCAGTTCCTGTAGTGGCAAACAGTTCATTATCATTCCTTAATCTTCAAAATGACTGGTTCTTTGCAGAAAAACTACAAAACACCGGCACAGGAAGAAATTATGGAATTGATCTTACCCTTGAAAAATACATGTCTAAAGGCTACTATTATATGCTAACGGGATCTTTCTTCAAATCGGAGTATAAAGGTGGAGATGGCGTGTGGCGTAACACCCGATACAACCGAAATTATGTCTTCAACTTTTTAACCGGAAAAGAGTGGCAGGTTGGCAAAAGCAATCAGAACACATTAAGTATTAATGTTAGAGCAACTTATCAGGGTGGGAATCGATACTCTCCGATCAACAATGCAGCATCAAATTACTCAAAAGAAGTTGTCTTTGACGAAACCAAAGCATTTTCAATGCAATTCGACCCAGCTTTAAATGTACATTTCACTGCCAGTTATCGTATAAATAAACGTAAGAACTCCCGGGAAATCGCTCTAAAGATTGTTAATCTTACGCGACAGCCAGATTACAATGGCTTTAAATACAACCTAATAAGTAATAAAATAGACCTAGACAACCCATCTTCAATTATACCAAATTTGACCTATAAAATTGAATTTTAGTGGATGAAATAATATGCTTAACGGGAAGAAACGGAATGGAATTTAGCTTCGTACTAATTTTTATGCTGCTGACTTTACTGTTTCCAGAAAAAAACTACAAAATCGTAGCAAGCAGGAATATCAATTAAATATTTTATACCAGACTGTGATTTTTTGACAGCCTTTGCGAATAATTTGGAAATTATGTTTCATTTAAAATTATTCACAAAATGAGAATGATAAAAGTTATTTTGATTTTAACACTATTTTCAGCCGTCAGGCCTGCTTCAGGACAAAGTATTCTCCAGGATTATTTCAAGGGGAATAAGGATAGTATGGTGGCAGAGGCAACCATACTAATCAATATGCCTGACCCCTCTTTTAAACCTTCGCAATCAACAAAGATTAACCCGGAGGCAATAAAAGAAATGGGGTTTGAGCAGGTTTATAAACCCAAAGACTACTTCTTCACCGTTAGAGATAAAAAGAGAATATTCGCTTACAATTACCCTAAAAAATCGGAAAATACAATAATCCTTATTCATGGTGTTGCGAGTAACGGGTATTTGTACAGCAAAACTGCCGGGCTACTGCAAGAGGCAACTCAAGCAGAGGTTTTCGCTATTGATTTAAGAGGACATGGGAGATCAGACGGAAAAGATGGCGATGTTGAGTACATTAATCAATATGCCGATGACATAGTAGATATTGTAAAGAAGATTCGTAAACAAAAACCGAGCGGGAAAATTATCATAGCAGGGCACTCTATGGGTGGTGGTATCGCCTTGAATTACGCCATCCAGAAAAACAAAGACAAAATTGATGGCTTTATCCTATTTGCACCACTTATAGGAAACAACTCACCAGCTATTCAGCAAACACCTCCAGCAGAAAATGACAATATAGAACCATTCATGAAAATTCATTTTTCCAGAATCATTGGATTAAAAATGTTTAATGAAATTGGTGATTACTCACATAATAGTTTACCAGTACTTTTTTTGAATTTACCTGAGAATGCACCTTCAAGAAAATATACCTACAGGGCAAATATGAGTATGGCACCTGAAGACTATATGGTAGGGTTAAAGTTACTCAATGTACCGACTTTAGTTTTGATAGGATTGAACGATGAAATTTTCAATTCAGGCATAATGAGAAAAGCAGTAAATGAGAACTGTTCAGCACAGGTACAAATTATTAATGGAGCAACTCATAATAGTGTAAGGCACAATCCTGAATCTTATAGTTTCATCAAAAACTGGTATGCCAATTTGATACTATCAGGCGATAACCCTCAAATAACAATCAGGTAAAAACTCAAAATCAGGCTAAATTGGGAGTTTAGCATTGGGCCACATTCCGGCGTGTTTGGATTAAATAAACTGATTTCGGAAACGAACAACGCTTAACTTTAATGGAGTAGCAAAGTATACAGAAAATTGCAAGAAATACACTATGAGAAGCGATAAAGAACTAAGCGAAAAGTTTCAGCTAATCATTTTACAGCATAAAGGTATTTTGTTCAAGGTGGCTTTAGCTTATTGTCGAAATGATGACAGACAAGATCTTATACAGGAAATGATGATACAAATTTGGATATCATTGAACAAATACAATGATAAATTTTCTATCACAACCTGGCTATATCGTATTTCTTTGAACGTAGCAATTTCATATTATAGAAAAAATGCAAACAGGAAAGTTTTAAACAATCCGCTAATTGAAGAACTTGCATCACTAGAAGATGATGTTAGTACCGAGAAACAAGATCAATTAAATCTTTTGGAGAAGTTCATCTCTGAACTCAATGACCTTGATAAAGCCATAATGCTACTGTATTTAGAGGATAAGAGTCACGCCGAAATTTCAGAAATAATGGGCTTATCAGTAACCAATGTTGGAACTAAATTAGGGCGCATCAAGGAAAAACTTAAAAAGAAATTTTCACAAATGAATTTATAATACAATGAACGAAAAAGAACTTAAATCACTTTGGCAGTCAACCAATGAAAAACTAGAAAGCAGCCTACGTGTAAATAAACATAATACTGAAAACATCACAAGACTGAAAGCGCAATATGTTCTTGTCTCAATGAGACCTACGAAATTATTTGCGCTTACTGTAGGCATTATTTGGGTAATAGGACTTGGAAGTTTTCTCGGACATTTAATAATCAATCATTTAAGCAGTGTCAATATTTTTTTCTTGGTTTCTGCTATAATCCAGATTTTTCTTACAACCTTCACCATAGCTGTTTATATTTATCAAGTAGACCTGATCAGCAAAATTGATTTCAGCGAACCTGTACTGGCTATTCAGGAAAAAATTTCAAAACTTAAAATATCTACGCTAAACGTAACCCGACTGCTTTTTTTACAGATTCCTATTTGGACTACTTTTTATTGGAATGAGAAAATGTTTTTAGCCGAAAATTGGTTGTTATGGATAATACAGGGAATAATTACAATATCATTCACTTATGTTTCATTATGGTTATTTTTCAATATCAAATATGATAATCGAAACAAAAAATGGTTTCAATTGATATTTAGAGGTAAAGAGTGGCAATCCATTCTTCAGTCTATGGAGTTGCTAAACCAAATTGAGCAGTACCAGGAAATAGGAGAAGATAACTCCCCAACCCATTTTAGACAAGCATAGATGAGGCAACTTTTTAAAAAACAATGGCAACTAAACAAGTTGCAAAAAAATAAAGCCCGCAGCAAATACCTGATTTACTGCGGGTTCACTATACTTTTTTATCGGTTTTTTGCCTACCCTATTTTACTTCTTCGAATTGTGCATCTTCAACAGTATCACCTTTGGATTCATCACCACCCTGAGGCCCCTGCTCAGCACCCGGTTGTGCTCCGGAAGCCTGCTGCGCTTTGTAGATGTCTTCGCTTGCTGCAGTCCAGGCTGTATTCATTTCGGCCATAGCTGCATCAATAGCAGGAATATCCTGATTTTTGTGTGCATCTTTCAGCTTGGTCAGGGCAGATTCAATCGCGCCTTTTTTATCGGCAGGAACCTTATCTCTGAACTCTTTGAATTGCTTCTCTGTCTGGAAGATCAGGCTGTCTGCCTGGTTCAGTTTTTCCACACGTTCTCTGGCTTCCTTATCGCTGGCTTCATTGGCTTTTGCCTCAGCTTTCATTTTCTCCACTTCTTCTTTGCTCAAGCCACTACCTGCTTCAATACGGATTTTCTGTTCTTTACCGGTGCCTTTGTCTTTTGCACTAACGTGCAGCATACCGTTGGCATCAATATCAAAAGTTACTTCAATCTGAGGTACGCCTCTTGGAGCTGGTGGAATACCATCCAGGTTAAACATACCTAAGCTCTTATTCTGATTGGCCATTGGGCGTTCTCCCTGTAATACATGGATCTGAACACCAGGCTGGTTATCACTGGCTGTGGAATACACTTCTGTTTTCTTGGTAGGAATGGTGGTATTGGCTGCAATCATGGTAGTCATTACACCTCCCATGGTTTCGATACCCAGGCTCAGTGGGGTTACATCGAGCAGCAACACATCTTTTACTTCACCTGTTAATACACCACCCTGGATAGCAGCACCAATGGCTACCACTTCATCCGGGTTCACTCCTTTATTGGGTTTCTTACCAAAGAATTTCTCTACTATTTCCTGTACTTTAGGAATACGGGTAGAACCACCTACCAGAATTACTTCATCAATATCGGATGTGGAATAACCTGCATCTTTCAGTGCAGCCTCACAAGGTTTTAAACAACGCGCAAACAGATTGTCAGCAAGCTGTTCAAACCTGGCACGGCTTAATTTAACCACCAGGTGTTTGGGAACACCATCAACTGCAGTAACATATGGCAGGTTGATTTCAGTTTCTGAAGAGGAACTCAATTCCACTTTCGCTTTTTCGGAAGCTTCCTTCAAACGCTGCAAGGCCATCGGATCTTTGCGCAGATCAATACCTTCCTGGGTTTTGAACTCTTCTGCCAGCCAGTCCATGATTACTTTATCAAAGTCATCACCACCGAGGTGGGTATCACCATTGGTAGATTTTACTTCGAACACACCATCACCCAGTTCGAGGATGGAAATATCGAAAGTACCACCACCCAGGTCGAACACAGCGATCTTCTGATCAGCATGTTTTTTATCGAGGCCATAGGCCAGCGCAGCGGCGGTAGGTTCGTTTACAATTCTTTTCACCACCAAACCGGCAATTTCACCGGCTTCTTTGGTAGCCTGACGCTGTGCATCGTTGAAATAAGCAGGAACAGTGATAACCGCTTCTGTTACTTCCTGACCCAGATAGTCTTCTGCAGTTTTCTTCATTTTCTGAAGTACCATCGCAGAAATTTCCTGAGGGGTATACAACCTGTCCTCAATGGCTACACGTACAGTATTATTGTCACCTTTGGCAACTTTATAGCTCCAATGGCTGATTTCTTCCGTCACTTCGTCGTACTTACGACCCATAAAACGCTTCACACTGGAGATGGTATTCTGTGGATTGGTAATAGCCTGGCGCTTTGCAGGGTCTCCTACTTTTCTTTCGCCATTCTTTAAAAATGCCACCACAGAAGGTGTGGTTCTACGGCCTTCGTCGTTCGCAATAACAACTGGCTCATTTCCTTCCATTACGGAAACACAACTGTTGGTGGTTCCAAGGTCAATCCCAATTATCTTTCCCATATTTATTTTTTTTCTTGACTTTATCAGGTCAATGATTATGCCACCTGACAACAGAATGAAATATTGTCATAAAAATGATCAGATGCCCACCGGAATGGGTCATTTTGCTATAAAATCAGGCCAAAAAGCCTATTTAACTGCCTTAAATGTGAAATTTTTCTGGGAAAAATAGCTGAAAGCCACCACAAAGAAGGTGGTTGCGATCTTGGACGGTGTGGGGTACCAGCCCATGACATCTACAAAAATTTTCAGGAACAGGTAGTTCAGAATCAAACAGCCCATCACTACCATAAAGTATTTTCCCAGTTGCTCCCGCTTGGCCACCGAAGTTTCCTGAAAAACCACGTACCGGCTCAGGTAGAACCCAATCGGGAATGTAACCAGAAAGCTCATCAGGAAGGAGGCGATGTGTGCGCCAATCGTAATGAAACCAAGCTCCAGCGGCGAACGAACCAGTATGAAATTATAGAAAATAAAAAAAAGACATATATCCAGTGCAGTATTGAAACCACCGCAGGCAGCATACCGGTAGGTTTGTAATGGCATGAAGCGCCGGAAAGCCGGATAGAACAAATCTACGGTCTTCAGGATCAGGTTGCTCATGAAAAAATGCAGCTTTTGCATAACGGGCAGCGAAGGTAGCCCTTAATTGGTTAGTTTTGCCACCCGAAATTGTTAAGAATATGAGCCTGGTTTCACGGATTAAAGCAGCAACAGCCTACAGTATAGGTGAGTTATACCATCAGCAAATCCCCGCCGAATTTATCCTGGTCAACAGTACCAAGCCGGAATTTGAGGGAGATTATACGGTTGTACTATTTGCTTTTGTTAAGCAATTAAAATTATCTCCCGACGCGTTGGGGGCCGCATTGGGCAACCACCTGGTGGCCAATTTCCCCAACCTTTTTTCGGGCTATAACCTGGTGAAGGGCTTTCTGAACTTAACGGTGAGAGAAGGATACTGGATGCGTTTTTTAACCCGGAACTATACAGCGGAAGCATTCGGAAAAGCAAATCCGACAGGTTCAAAAGTGATGGTAGAATACTCCTCTCCCAACACCAACAAGCCGCTTCATCTCGGACACCTGAGAAATAATTTTCTGGGAAGAAGTATCGCAGAAATATTGAAGGCAACAGGCAATGAGGTGGTGAAAACCTGTATTGTAAACGACCGGGGCATTCATATCTGCAAAAGCATGATTGCCTGGCAGCTGTTTGCACATGGTGCCACCCCAGAAACAACCCATACCAAGGGAGACCATTTTGTAGGTGATTACTATGTAAAGTACAACGACGAATACAAGCGCCAGGTAGCTGAGCTGAAAGCCGCTGGAATGCTGGAGGAAGAAGCGGCCCAATCTGCTCCCATCATGAAAGCTGCACAACAGATGCTGTTAGACTGGGAAGAAGGCAAACCCGAAGTGATTGATTTGTGGAAGAGAATGAATGAATGGGTGTATGCCGGATTTAAGAAAACCTATGATAAAATTGGCACCGATTTCGATAAAATTTATTACGAAAGCAACACCTATTTATTGGGAAAAGACCTGGTGGAAAAGGGTTTAAAAGAAAAGGTTTTTTATCAGAAAGAAGATGGCAGTGTCTGGATCGACCTGACCGGTGATGGCCTGGATGAAAAACTGGTTCGGAGAAAAGACGGCACCTCTGTATACATTACGCAAGACATCGGACTGGCCGAGCAGAAACAAAAAGAATTCAACGCCGGCCAAAGTATTTATGTGGTGGGCGACGAACAGAACTATCACTTTAAAGTACTCAAACTGATCTGTCAGAAACTGAGGTTGCCTTCTGCCGACGGAATCTATCACCTGAGTTACGGCATGGTAGAACTGCCAACCGGGAAAATGAAAAGCCGCGAAGGAACGGTGGTAGACGCAGACGATCTGATACAGGAAATGGTGGAAATAGCCAGACAAAAAACCGAAGAACTGGGTAAAGTAAATGACTTTACAGAAGCAGAGCGAATTGATTTATACGAAACACTTGGCCTGGGTGCCTTGAAGTTTTTCTTACTGCGGGTAGATCCAAAGAAGAAAATGATCTTCAATCCCGAAGAAAGCATCGATTTTCATGGATTTACCGGGCCCTTTATTCAGTACACCCATGCCCGTATCAAGAGCATCCTGCGCAAGATGGGTATCGAAGGCAACGCTGCGGAAATTGCTTCCGGAGTTGAATTTAAAGAAGCCCTGCTCCCACTGGAGAAATCGCTGATTGTTACACTGGAACAATTCCCGGCCACACTTCAGGATGCTGGTTTGGAGCATGATCCTTCTAAAGTAGCCATCTATATTTTTAATCTTGCCAAAACCTTCAGTTCCTTCTACAATGAACATTCCATTGCCAATGCAGAAACAGAAGAAAAGAAAACACTCCGATTAATGCTGGCCATATTAACTGCTACAGTAATCAAGACGGGCATGAAAGTATTGGGAATAAATGTTCCCGAAAGAATGTAAAACAGCGTTTGGATTTAATCAAAATACGCTAATATTGCAGTCCCAAAGGAGGCCCGGGTGTTGAAATTGGTAGACAAGCCACCTTGAGGTGGTGGTGCTGGAAACGGCGTGCTGGTTCGAATCCAGTCCCGGGCACAAACGCCTCTCCAACGAAG
>JAQTZD010000144.1 GCA_028687975.1 Sediminibacterium sp. | reverse complement strand
TCAATGCCATAGCCTATCCTCATAAAAAATCAATTAATCGGCAAAATAAGGTATTAATGCGGATTAACCGATTTACAATTTGTTTAAACATCAAATGTTGTAATTTTGCACGATTAAGTTTATATGAATAAACTATAATTATAATATATACATACTTTATGTCTGCTAAAATACGAGTGGCTGTTGCGGGGGTTGGTTCATGTGCGTCGGCTTTGATTCAGGGAGTTGAGTTTTATACCAGAAATACAGATAATACACATGGTTTAATGTATCCGGAAATTGGCGGATACAAGCCGGCTGATATTGAATTTGTTGTAGGTTTTGATATTGATGCGCGCAAAGTGGCGCATTCCCTTCAGGAAGCCATCTATGCAAATCCTAACTGTAACATGCAGGTAATTGATCCTGCTACAAAATTCCGTTGCATTACAGGGGAAGCAACCGTCTTTCGCGGACCCACCCTGGATGGCATTGCGCCGCATATGCGTTCGCTGAACCCCGACATCACATTTGTGGAAGACGATCAGCAGCCGGTCATCAGCCCCGAAGAATACAAAAAGATCCTCAAAGACCATCAGGTAGATATTTTGCTGAACTATATGCCGGTAGGTTCCGAAGAAGCAGCCCGCTGGTATATTGAACATGCGGTGGAGGCAGGCGTACATATCGTTAACTGTATGCCTACCTATATTTCAACAGAAGACGCGCGTGGCCTGGAAGCCAAGGCCGTTAAAAACAGGGTAACCGTGGTGGGAAGCGATATGCGTTCCAGCTATGGCGCCAGCCGTTTGTCCGAAGTGTTGCAGGGCAGTATGATGGATTCCGGACTGGTGGTAACCCAGCATATCCAGATGAATATGGCCGCAGGTACCACACAAGGACAGGAGCACATCATCAACGGACGTTCCGCCAATACCGATTTCCTGAACATGGCCGAGAAGAACCGCCTGCACAACAAACACATTTCCAAAGAGAACGTCCTTAGCGGACAGTCGATCGTGCGTGGGGTAGGAACAGAGGGAACCACCATGTTTGCCGGTCCGTCCCTTACTGTGGTACAACGTCCCGGAGGAGTATATATGGGTACAGATAACAAAGTATGTAATATTGATATCGTGGCCTACGGATATGCCGGCGCCCGTTACGAGCTCACAGCCCGCCTGAGCGTGCAGGACAGCCCGAACAGTGGCGGTATTGTGGTAGATGCCATTCGCTTCTGTAAGGTAGCGCAGGAGATGGACATCATCGGATACCTCCGCGGACCATCTGCCTGGTCGCAGAAAACCCCGCCCATACACATGACAACGGCCGATGCCAAGTTCGAATGTGATGCCATGGCACGCAGGGTGTACACGCCTATGACCGAAAAGCAAAAAGCATCTGTACTGTATCCCAAAGACGGCACACAGCCCAACCTGGAATTGCTGGAATACACATTCCAAAAGGCAAAAACAGAGTACGAGTAAAAAAAATCGGGTATTAATACGCTAGCCTGATATTCTGAAAAACTCCATATTTGTAGCTATGGAACAATACACTATTGGAGTAATCGGATTGGGCTATGTAGGCCTCCCACTCGCACTTGCGTTTGCAACGAAGTACAATGTGAAAGGGTATGATACCAATGCGGAGCGGATCAGCCAACTCCGCCAGGGCATTGATATTACACACGAAATGCTGCCGGAGCAGATCAGGGCCGCAAGCTCCAGAACCCTGCAGTTCACCACAGAATTACAGGCGCTGAAAGAATGCACCGTTTATATCATCACGGTACCCACTCCATTAGACAAAGAGAATCAACCCGACCTTACTTACCTGGTCAGAGCCACCAGTTCCATTGGTAGTATTCTAAAAAAAGGCGATCTGGTCATCTACGAGTCCACGGTTTATCCCGGATGCACCGAAGAGGTATGTGTACCGGTGCTGGAGATGTTCAGCAAGCTGGCCTATAACAAGGACTTTTTTGTGGGCTATTCACCGGAGCGCATCAACCCGGGCGATAAAACCCGCACCATTACTTCCATACAGAAAATCACTTCCGGTTCCAGTTTGCGGTGCGCACAAAAAGTAGATCAGTTGTATGCCAGTATCATAACGGCCGGCACCTATAAAGCGCCCTCTATTAAAGTAGCGGAAGCAGCCAAAGCAATAGAGAATGCACAGCGCGATGTAAACATATCGTTTATGAACGAGCTGGCGCTGATCTTCGACAAGCTGAAGATCGATACACATGAAGTATTGAAAGCGGCATCCACCAAGTGGAATTTTATTCCGTTTAAACCCGGACTGGTGGGCGGGCACTGCATTGGCGTAGATCCACATTACCTGGCATTCAAGGCCATGCAGGCCGGTTATACACCGCAGGTTATTCTCAGCGGAAGAAAAGTGAACGAACAGATGGGTGTATTTGTGGGAGAGAAAGTGATTGCGCTGCTGGCCAAAAAGTTCCTGGGGCGTATCCACGGCAAAACAGTGCTGATCCTTGGGTTCGCCTTTAAGGAGAACTGCGCCGATACCCGCAATACCAAGGTGATCGATATCTATACCACACTAAAAGCAGCGGGGCTGGAAGTATCCATACACGATCCGCTGGTAAACGAAGCAGCTGTACAAAAAGCATATGGAATCAGCCTTATTACTAAACTTGCAAAGCAATACGATGCAATGATCCTGGCAGTGGGGCACGATGCATTTCACCAGATCGATTTCACAGGCTACAGAGAACGAGGCGCCCTGATCTACGATGCAAAAAGCATGTTGCCGGTAGAAGTGGTGGATGGAAGGTTGTAAGGAGTATGGTTAATAACTGTATATTCGTATCAACAACTATACTAATATGAAATATTTAACCCCGCTGTTTGCAACTGTTTTAGCCTTGTTTTCTCTGGTTGCAAATGCACAGGATAATTCTGTTGCGCCGAAGTATGGCAAGTACAATTGTACGGCGTCTAAATACAGTGGTGGATTTTATAGCTACACACCAAGAGGATCATTCATCATCACCAAAGACGGCAAGTATACATACAAAGGTTTTGAAAAGCCCAGCAGTGGAACATACACCGTGGATGCAAAAGGCAATCTCTTGTTCAAAGGAGGTTATTTCGACGGAGGAAAAGCCGAGAAAATAGACCGGCCCAATAAATTTTTTCTGGTGTTCCCTTCCAATCCCGACAATCGATGGACTTGTAGTTACGAAGAGAAGTAACGCTGAAACGCTTACTTTTTCTGTAAATACATTTTCAAAAAGTTTTGGGGAGTTCTGTGTTCACGGTTCCATGTCATCGCAAAAAGAGTCCGCTTTACCGTTTTTTTTGTTGTCTGTGGAGCTTTATATTGCTTGAGCTTTCATTATTGTTGATGTTACTTTGTCAAAACTCTTTGCCCATTTGTTTAGCTCAGGATTCATCCAGGTCATTAGGTTTAAAATAGAGTTATAAACTGCAAGTGTATTTGTAAAATCAATATTTGTCCCTACAAAACAAATAGGTTCGTTATGGTTAATTCTATTTCTAAATTGTCTCACCTTGTTTAGTTCATTTAGCACCTCTGTTCTACCATATCCCGAAGGCAAATTCTTAAATATTTTTATTGGGCGCCCTCGGAGTAATTTATAGTGATGATTTTCAAATATGTCTGTCCAAAAGCCAAATGTCTGCTCTGAAATTATTCTACCACTTGTTACGCCTATCCCCCTTTTAATAAGCTTTTTTTCCGCTCTTTTAACCGAATTTAAAAGGAATCT
>JAQTZD010000065.1 GCA_028687975.1 Sediminibacterium sp. | reverse complement strand
TACGCGAATGAATTCGCGACGGCCCCAAACAAAAAAGTCAGCACTTTCGTGCTGGCTTTTTCTTTCGTCGGGAAGACAGGATTCGAACCTGCGACCCCCTGGTCCCAAACCAGGTGCGCTACCGGCCTGCGCTACTTCCCGAAACCTATGTTCAACCTGGGCTTTCCTGCCGGAGGAAAGCCTTTTTTGTGGTCTCACTGCGGTGAGGGCGGGATTCGAACCCGCGGTACAGTTTAACCCGTACGGCAGTTTAGCAAACTACTGATTTCAGCCACTCATCCACCTCACCGTCCTTACTCTTTTCAGAGAGGGCTGCAAAAATAAGTTTCATATGGTTAACTGCCAAAAATTGATTCAAAAAACCATAAAATAAAACATCCCGTCTGCGAAGAGACAGGATGCGTAATGTTTTCGGGCGATTCCAACATATCGTTACATAGCAGCCAGTTGCACTTTCTGCGTCAGTTCCATTACATTTTCACGGAAAATGGAATCGGTATCCATTAAATCCTTCACGGTTTGGCAGGAGTGAATCACCGTAGTATGGTCTCTGCCACCAAAATGCTCTCCAATGGTCTTCAGGGAGTTTTTGGTGAAGGCTTTGGCCAGGTACATGGTAATTTGCCTTGCCTGTACAATTTCGCGTTTACGGGTCTTGTGCAACAGTTTTTCGTATGGAACATCAAAATATTCACAAACCATTTTCTGAATGGCATCGATGGTAATTTCCTTGCTACTGGTTTTAACAAAGTTGCGCAATACCTTCTTGGCCAGTTCCACATCAATTTCCTTCTTATTGAGCGAAGATTGTGCCAGGAGAGAAATCAGTGCGCCTTCGAGTTCGCGCACGTTCGTATTAATATTATATGCCACATACTTCACCACTTCTTTGGGCATATCCAAACCATCGTTCTTCATTTTCTTTTCAAGGATCTCGATACGGGTTTCGTAATCGGGCACCTGTAAATCTGCACTGAGTCCCCAGCGGAAACGACTCAGCAATCTTTCCTGCATACCATCCAGGTCTTTGGGTGGCTTGTCGGAAGTAAGTACCAGTTGTTTACCGCTCTGGTGCAGGTGGTTGAAAATAGCAAAGAAAGCATCCTGGCTTTTTTCTGCCCTGCTGAAGAACTGAACATCATCGATGATCAGTACATCTATTAATTGATAAAAATGAATAAAATCGTTGATCGCATTATTGCGGCTGTGATCCTGAAACTGGTTGATGAACTTTTCGCTGCTCACATACAATACCACTTTCGAAGGATGCAATCTTTTTACATCATTACCAATGGCCTGCGCAAGATGCGTTTTACCCAAACCTACACCGCCATATATTACCAGCGGGTTGAAAGAGTTGGCGCCGGGTTTTTCGGCTACGGTTTTACCCGCTCTGCGTGCTACCCTGTTACAATCACCTTCGATAAAGGAATCGAAAGTATACATATGGTTCAGCTGGGGATCAATCTGCATTTTCTTCAGGCCGGGAATCACAAAAGGATTCTTCACCGGGTTATCGATCACCAGCGGGAAATTCATTTCATTGTTGTTGATCGATTTCGGGCCGCGTGCGGGAATATCCATTGAGCCATTTCTTCCGTTACTGCTACCGCTGTCTACCATGATGCGGTATTCCAGTCTGGCATCCTTGCTTAATTCTCTTTTCAGTGTTTTAGCCAGCAGGGTAACATAATGCTCTTCGAGGTATTCATAAAAGAACTGGCTGGGGACCTGTATCATTAATACATTTTCCTTCAGCTCTACGGGAGTAATGGGCTCGAACCACGTCTTAAAATGTTGCCATTCTACAATGTCTTTGATGATCTTCAAACAATTTGTCCAAACGGATTCAGCAGTCTTAGCCATACAAAAAAATGAACAATTTTATATAATCAGTTACAATTTTCTCTTGCAATTTCTATCCACACGCACTAGCCTTCAAGTTATTGAATTTTCCCCACATGTGGATATGTTGGAAAAATAAATTGGGGCTGCGAATATGTAGACTTTATGTTGAAAAAAAAATTTTTTTATTCGCTTGTTTTTTTCACCACAACTACAGTATGGGCTTTTGCCAAATTTTTACGCTGATTTGGCGAAAAAATATAATCCAGCCTGCCCAATTGCAAGCCCCCCCAGCCTACCTGATTCACCAAAACATCCCCACCCTTCCTGTTCCTGTACTTCCTGGGCTGCGGAAAAAACCGGTGCGTATGACCTCCGATGATCAAATCAATGTCGTAACTCTCTTTTGCCAGTATTTCATCGCTCACTTTATCTTCATCGTATTTGTCTCCCAGGTGCGATAAACAGATGATGAAATCACATTTTTGCCTGCGCAGGAGTTCTGCTGTTGCATTGGCCGATTCAATAGGATTTTTATACACTGTATTACCATAGAGATTTGCAGGCACCAGTCCGTCCAGTTCTATGCCCACTCCCAGTATACCCACTTTCTGCTTTCCTTTCTGCACAATGGTATAGGGCCGGTAATTGTTTTCCATGGGTGTACCTGTAAAATCATAATTACAGATTACGATCGGAAAGCTGGCATGCTGCAACTGATTGGCAAAATTTTCTATTCCGGCATCAAAATCGTGATTGCCCATAGTAGCGGCATCATACCCCATCTTACTCATGGCCTTGATTTCCGGTTCACCTTTGTACAGGTTAAAATAGGGCGTTCCCTGAAAGATGTCTCCGGCATCCAGGAGCAATAGCTGATCTGCTTCCGCACGAATGTCTTTGATCAGCGAAGACCTGGCAGCCACACCGCCCAATCCCTGATTTCTGCTTCCATCCATCGGAAAAGGATCCAGGTGGCTGTGCACATCGTTGGTATGCAGGATCGTAAGGGCGGTATCCGCAGGTGCGGCTCCTGCCAGAGACGACGCCATCAATGCACCGGTTGTGAGTGCGGTTTTCCGTATAAATGTTCTTCTATTCATTCGCAATGCTTACTCTTTTTTCTAATTGACCATCTACCGAACGGCCTTGCTTGGTCATTGATTCAATATATTCCACAAGGGCATCCCGCAGGAGGTAGCCCTTGTTTTCAACCGGAATTCCCTTCAGCATGGAAGCATTGCTTCCACCTGCTGCGATGTAATCTGAATTGGCTACTATATAAGTGGCCTCCCGGTTAAGGGGTTTTCCGTTGATGATGATCTGCTCGGCCTTGCCGGAACGGATTACATAGGAGGAGCCCTTCGATATAGGCCAGCCCCTGTCGGCAGCAATATGCTGAATGAACTGTTCCAGCATGGGCCCCTTCATTTCCTGGATCACTACCAGGTTATCAAAAGGCATCAGTTCATATATATTCCCCAGGGTTATATTTCCTTTTTGCAATTCGGAGCGGATACCTCCGTTATTCATAAAACCTACATCCACCGGCTTGCCGTATTTCTGGGCAGCCATCTGCTGCATACAATCGGCCATAAAGTTGCCGAGAATACTCTCCGGCTGTTTGCGGTACATGTTCACGTTGGTAAATCCAATTACTTTTTGCATCATGCCCCTCACTTCACCTGCATAAGGTTGCAGCATATTAGAGAGTGCCGTATCGGACTGAATCTTTGGAGAAACACTATACCCCTGATAGCTGACGGATTTTGGCTGATAAATGGTAGTACAGGATACCAGAAAAAAAAGAACAACAACAAGCGGCGTACTGCGATTCATACTTGAAATTTGAGCGTTTAGAAAGGTACAATAATTATCCTTTCACCATGGATTTTTTTAAAGGTGCTGTATTATACAGTACTTTTGCCTGACTTAAAAAAATCCCTTGATCATGAGTTATGAGATTACCGGCAAATTAGTGGCCAGATATGACATCGTTCAGCGTACAGAAACCTTCAAAACCAGGGAGTTCGTTATAGAGAAAACCGAAGATATCAACGGCAGGTCTATTACCAGCTACATCAAGTTTCAGTGCGTACAGGACAAAACAGCCATGCCCGACCGGTTCAACCTGGGAGATGAGGTAAAAGTGATGTTCAATATCAAGGGAACGAAGTGGATGAAGGATGGCAGAGAGAACTATATTACCAACCTCGATGCCTGGAGAATGGAAACCATGAAAATGTCGGGTGAAGGAACGGATATGCCGCCAGCAGGCAATTACAACGACATGCCACCTGCCGCCGACGTGGTAGATGATTTACCATTCTGATTGGTCTCCCATTTATACAGCATCAACACTTTTTAGGATCAACACCTGACAGTATGCAAAAAGAATTCACGCTCCGGCTGAAGCCGCAGGAAGCTGCTTCCCCTGAAATCATTCAAGGATATATTGCCCAAACAGCAGGCTGCCCGCCCCAAGACGTGAACGGCTTCCTGATCATGAAGCAATCCATCGATGCGCGCAGCAAACAGGTATGGATCAATCTGGGCGTAAGGGCCTTTATTCAGGAGCCGCCGGTTCAGCGGAACAGAATCAGCTACACATTCAAAGACGTTCGGCATGCAGCTAAAAGAGTGGTGATCATTGGTGCAGGACCTGCCGGTTTATTTGCAGCATTGCAGCTGCTGGAGCTCGGCATTAAGCCCATCGTAATTGAACGGGGCAAGGACGTGAAATCGCGCAGAAGAGATCTTGCAAAACTCAACCGCGAAGGCATTGTAAATCCGGAGAGCAATTACTGTTTTGGGGAAGGAGGAGCAGGCACTTACAGTGATGGAAAATTGTATACCCGAAGCAGCAAACGGGGCAATATGGATAAAGTGTTACAGCTCTTCTACCAGTTTGGTGCAGATGAATCGGTACTGTACCAGTCTCATCCGCATATCGGCACCAACAAACTCCCCCACATCATTACCGCCATGCGCCAACAGATCCTGGACTGTGGCGGAGAACTGCATTTTAATAAAAAGCTGACCGATATAGTGCATAGCAACGGTAAAATCACAGCTGTCCTTACTGCCGACGGGGATACACTGAAAGCCGATGCCTACATACTGGCCACCGGACATTCTGCCCGCGATATTTTTGTTTTGCTGAACAACCGGCAGATCCTGATAGAATCCAAGCCATTTGCATTAGGTGTGCGCATTGAACATCCGCAGGAAATTATAGATGCAGCACAGTACCACTGCAGTGTAAGGGAAACTTCCCTCCCTCCCGCTTCCTACAGCCTGGTAGAACAGGTCAATGGTCGGGGCGTATTCAGTTTCTGCATGTGTCCGGGCGGCATCATCGCCCCCGCTGCAACCGATCCGGGAGAGTTGGTGGTGAATGGCTGGAGTCCCAGCAAAAGAAACAACCTCTATGCCAATAGCGGTATGGTAGTACAGGTATCGGAAGCAGATGCAGTGCAATACTTTAAACAGCAAAAGCAACAGGTAAATGCGGATGCATTGCTGCTGATGCATTTTCAGCAGGCGATTGAACAAAAAGCATTTCGGGCAGGTGGCGGAAAATTTGTAGCGCCTGCACAACGCATGGCCGATTTCAGCAACAACAGGGTTTCCACATCGTTACCCGATTGCAGCTACTTGCCCGGATTGGCAACAGCATCGCTGAACGAGGTATTACCCGATTTCGTGTACCACAGTTTACAGGGTGGATTTCACAGTTTCGGCAAAAAAATGCGCGGCTATTTTACCAATGAAGCGGTGGTGGTTGCAACAGAAAGCAGAACCTCCTCCCCGGTAAGAATTCCCAGGCTGCCCGATACACTCGCACATCCTCAACTAAGCAATCTTTACCCCTGTGGCGAAGGCGCCGGTTACGCGGGCGGCATTGTAAGTGCAGCCATGGACGGGCAGAAACTGGCCCTGATGATTCATCAACAATGGAACTAACAAAAGCCGTTCTCTGAACTAACGACCCTGGGGTTCCACCTTTTTTGCCTGCAGTTTGTTTTGTTTCAATAATTCATTTTGCTGAAAGAGCAGGTACTCCTGCTGATATGCCGCTTTCTTTGCATCGCTAAAGTTGGAAATGGTTGCAAGATCGGGCTTACCTGCATCTTGCCAGCTGGTATACCAGAAGTCGGCGGTCAGTTCTGCAGACAACAACAGCTGTTGATTTACAGTAGGCTTCAGCACTGCGCCATACGCTTTGGCAAAAGCACTGGTGTAGTTTTTATATTCCTTGCCTTTTCTAACCTGGATCCGGTATTTTTCTGCATCGGTGAATTGGAGTGATACCTCTTTTTCTTTTGCAAGCAGATCGGGCAACAAAGCATGCGACTGCCTTACAGCCTTCCAGATGGCAGCTGCCGGATCTTTCAGGTATTGGGCCTGATGACTGGTATGCAATTGATAGCTATTGATTTCTATTTCCGGAACCATGGTTTCCCATAAACTGTGCAATCCCTTCTGTCCGGTCAGCTGACCATCGAAATTACTGGTGGTATGAAGGGGCACATGTGCATCCGCTATATAATGACCGATATCAGAGGCGTAAAACAGAATGCTGTCTTTGTTTTTCATGCGGAAAGCCTCCGTCAGTTTCTTTTGGAGAAAAACGACCTGGTAAGGAACATATCCATATTTCAACAAACTGTCTTTACCGTATTGTTTTACAGCAGCATCCCAGTTCATGGGCATATGGTGCAAAGCATCCTTTCCAAAATCTTCCAGGTCTATGAAATGTTTCGGGGCTTCTGTGCTGTCGCTGTTTCTTCTGATATCGGGTCGTACCGATTCATATATCAACTGGTCGGCATAACCATAAAAAAACGGAACCATCGGCGCCGGTAACTGATATATGGCCAGTTGCTGCACTGTTTTATGTACCAAAAAGCCCCAGCTGCTCAACCCGTTGAGCAGGAGCAGCATTACCACCAGAATCCCCGCTTTTCTTAAACCGTTGGTCATTATTATCCTGTTTTGATGAATTTTTTTGCAAATTTACTATAAAGAAGATGGTTGCTGTAATATTTTGGCAGCCGGAGCAACTAACAATGGTAACACCTAAATCACCAATCTCTATTTTATTATGAGTGCAATTCTGCAACTTGAACACCTCAAAAAACACTATGCTACTCAGAAAGCGGTAGACGATATCAGTTTTTCTATTGAGCAGGGCAGCATATTTGGCCTGTTGGGCCCCAACGGAGCCGGAAAAACAACACTGCTGAGAATGATCACCGGTATTTTTTATCCGGACAGCGGCAGCATCCTGTTCGACGGAAGGCCTTTTCATCCGGAGGAAGACATCATCCGCATCGGGTATATGCCCGAAGAGCGTGGCCTTTACAAAAAGATGAAAATTGGCGAGCATGCCCTGTACCTGGCACAGTTAAAAGGGCTGAGCCGCTCCGAAGCTATGGAAAAAATCCGTTTTTGGTTCAAACGACTCGAAATGGAAAGCTGGTGGAACAAAAAAGTGGAAGACCTCAGTAAAGGAATGAGTCAGAAGCTTCAGTTTGTTACCACCGTTTTGCATGAGCCTAAACTGATCATACTCGATGAACCCTTCAGCGGTCTTGACCCCGTGAATGCCAACCTCATCAAAGATGAAATATATGGTCTGGCGCAAAGAGGCAGCACCATTATTTTCAGTACCCACCGGATGGAACAGGTAGAAGAAATCTGCGATCATATTGTGTTGGTGAACCTGGGTAAGAAAATCCTGGATGGTACTGTGGGCAATATCAAGCAGCAGTTTAAGGAAAACAAGTTCAGCATCAAACTCAGTGAATTGCCGGCGGTCATACAGTCGGAGTCATTTACTGTGGAAGAGCGGAAAGACCATGAACTGATTGTAAAGATCAGCCCCAATCACCGCAGCAACGATGTACTGCAGCACTTTTTGCAGCAACAAATCATCATTGAATCCTTCCATGAAATTTTACCATCCTTAAACGAAATTTTCATTGGCCTGGTAGAAGGTACATCCGCAACCACCAGGGCATTTCAGCAACCGTCATAATTAATTATAAGATGAATAAAATTCTGATCATCATACAACGCGAATACCTTAGCAGGGTAAAGAATAAGCGTTTTCTGCTCACTACTATTTTAACGCCGCTGCTCATGGTGCTGTTTTTTGTAGGCGCCACTTATTTTGCGATCCAGGGCAAGGAAGATCACAAGATTGCGGTTGTAGACCAGAATGGCTTTTTCAAGGGCAATCTGGAAAACACCACACATATCCTTTTTGAGTTTCCCGAAGCAGTGGATACAACCAACTACATTCAAAAAGGCTATACCGATATTCTGCTGATTCCGGAATTTAAAGGAACTGAAAAAATCAACTACATCATTCGTTCCAAAAAGCGGATCGGCCTGACTACCGAGGAAGCTATCAGCAGAAAAATAGATGAAGCCATCGAAGACAAGATGCTGCAGGATGCCGGCATACAGCGTGCACAGCTGGATTCCATCCGCGAAAAATCGCAGTTTGCCGAATTAAAATCGCTGGAAGAACAGGGCGATACTGCCCAGGAAAGCAATGCAGCCCTCTCCTACGGTATCGGATTTGGCAGCGGTATGCTGATTTACATTACCATGTTCATCTATGGTGCCATGGTAATGCGCGGCGTAATGGAAGAAAAAACCAACCGCATTGCGGAAGTGATGGTAAGCAGTGTAAAACCATTCCAGCTGATGTTGGGAAAAATCATTGGCATTGGTGCAGTAGGGCTTACCCAGTTCCTGATGTGGATCATACTGGTAGTAGGATTGATGGCAGCAGCACAGTTCCTCATACCGCATGAAGTGCTGGACCAGGTAAACACATTGAAACAATACAACGGGCAGATTCCTGCAGGTGGAATGATGCAGGCAGGAGATACCGCACAAAATATTTACAAGATCCAGCATACCATGAGTACCGCCAACTGGCCATTGATCATTGGATGTTTTATCTTCTATTTTTTAGGCGGCTACCTGTTTTATGCTTCGCTGTTTGCAGCGGTAGGCAGTGTGGTGAATGAAGATCCGCAGGATGCACAGAGCCTGATGATGCCGATTACCATGCCGATCATTTTCTCTTTCATCATTATGACCAATGCAGTACAGAATCCGGGAACACCTATTGCTACCTGGGCAAGTATCATTCCATTCAGTTCACCCATGGTGATGATGGCAAGGATTGCCTATGGCGTACCGGGAACGGTTGCCTACTGGGAACTGATCGTGAGCATGCTCAGCCTGGTAGGAGGATTCTTATTAACCACCTGGCTCAGCGCCAAGATTTACCGCACTGGTATATTGATGTACGGAAAGAAAGTAAGTTGGAAAGAAATGGGCAAATGGGCTTTCCGAAAAAATTAAACAAGAAAACCAGTCCGATAGAAAGCTCCGCCCACCGGCGGGGCTTTTTTATTGGGCCAGTGAAATCCGCACATTGATACCGGCCCTTGTATTCACGATGGGTGCAGAAGTGGAGATGTACGGAGTAACCCTGCGCTGATCAAAGAAGAATTTGATATTGATCCGGTTGTTGAGTACATAATCGATGGCCGGTTGCAGGGTAATTTCTTTCTGGCCGCCTGTACCGTAAGCATTGCTTTGATCCAGTCTGCTGTTGCTGATAGACACATCTCTTACAGAAACATCCAGTTTCAGGTTGAGGTCGTTCTCCAGTTTTTTACCCCTGGAGCCAGGCAGTTTAAACGGCAGGTTGAAACCTCGTTTCCGCCAGTTAACACCAACAATCCATTCGGTGCTTCTGCTCTCGCTGAGCTGGTAGTCGATCAGGCTCATGCTCAATTGCCGGCTCTTTCTGTATTCAAAATTGAAGTTGAACTGGGTGGTGGTGGTGAAGTCTACCTTAATCAGCGGTTCAAACCGTTCCGCAATGCTCACATTCGGAATCAGGAAGAACGGAATAAAATTACCACTGGTACTGTCTATGAATCCAGGGGCGCTGAGGCGGAAAGGATCCTGATACAACAATGCACTGTTGAAACTGTTCATACTCAGCTGACCATTGTAACCATGTGTAATGGTGATATTGGTAAACAGCCCGGAGAGGGCAGGTATTTTACTCAGACCGGTATAGGTAACTTTCCAGTTGGGTCTTGGGATGATGCCGCGGAACAGATTGGCGCTGATATTGCTGCCCGCCTCCTTAATCAGGCTCACATTGTTCGGATCCTTACCCGTGTAGGCAGCAATAAAAGCAGGCACCAGCACATCCTGTGCATAACGGCCATATCCTTTGGCAAATCCGTCGGGGGTAAACTTCTGGTTGTCCGGCAAAGCCTGCCAGTAAGGGTTGGCAGCAGCCACCCGCTGCGAAACAATGATCCGGTTGTCCTGGAATTGCCGGAAAGTAGCAGAAATTTCGTTGGGATTCTGCTTGCCGAACAAGGTATTAAAGGCAATATAAGAAACACTGAAACCACCGTTGAACAAAGGATTCAGCTGTCCGAAATTGTTTCCGGTGCCGGTAGTGTCTTTGATGAGTGCCGTATAATCTTTGGTAAAAGACTTATCGATGTTCAGATCGATGATCAGTTCGCGTATCGGTTCCAGCTGGGCAGTAATATTCAGTCTTTGTTCAAAGCTCTGTCTGAACAGGAAATTGAATGTACTGTCTTTGGTCAGCAGTCCTTTGGCAATTTTCTGATCGATCCAGTTTTTATCGGGCTGTTTACCAAATACATAATCCAGTCCCGGAGCCATGGTTTTAAAATTCTGACCAATGAACCGGGTGCTGTCCATATAACCGGGCAAACGGCTACGGTAATTCTCACTGTAGTTAAGAGTAATATTTCTGACCATGGTCAGGAATTTACCAGCGGTGCGGGTTGCACCGTTGAACTCCGGCATCTGGTTGGCCCGGCTCAGCCGGTCTGCAATCCGGAAATCCCTGCGTTGCTGACGCCACTTCTTCAATGCATCGATGCGGGGTTTACCGGTAAGATCGCGCAACACTTCTTCTTTGGAAGGAAGGCTGGAACTTAAGGTATTGGGCAAATTGGCCGGTGCATTTTTGGGGCGGGGAGCTGGAATGTTGTCGAGAGCCCGCAGCAGTTTAGACTTGGCGTAAAGATTGGCGAAACTGAACTGTGCCGTAAAAATATTTTCCTGTGAGTTCTCAATGGTATTACCCAGGTTCACTGCAATGCGGCTAGCGCCCACCCAGTTGTAGGAAGTACCATAGCTGTATCGTGCAGTAATCCAGTCGGCAAATGGAAATTTATTCAGCGGAAGATTGTAATTCAGAAGGGCTTTCTGTTGGTACAGGGTATTGCGCCCGCCCTTCCAGAAGTTGTTGCGGACAATTTCTCTTTTTTCTTTGGTATCAATTCTTCCGAAAGGTTCATCTACCCGGGCGTTGTTGCTGGCACTGAAGTCGGCATTCAGTGAACGGGTCAGGTCCCAACGCATATTGTAGAAACGATCGAACGTAAAATATTTATCGTAGGTGGTATCCACCCGGTCTACTTTGTTGCTGTAGGGGCTTACTATTCTTGGTACAAACTCGGCAAACTGGCGGTTGATATCGGCCCTGAAATTCAGGAAAGATGGACGCAGGTTGATGTTGGCATCGCGGATGAATGCCAGCCAGGGAGAACGGCCTTTGATCATTTTTTTGAACGGCTCAATAAAATTGTTCTGCCCAACAAATGTATATCCCAATCCGCCTCTGTGCCGCACCACCCTGTTCTGCTGAATCACCGGACTGGATTGTTCCGTTTGTGAAAAAGCATAACTGAAATCGAAATTGCTCAGGCGAAGCAAACCGGGTTTTCCTGTACCGGGCAATATCCGCACATTGGTAAAATTGATGGTCTTGATCGTGGTCTGATCTACCGCAGCTCTTTTGATGGAATCGCGAACCGCTTCCGGACTCCTGTTTCTTTTTTCTGCATACAATACATCCTTATCGTAGGGATCAAACTCCGGTGTACGAACACTTCTGTTGATGCTGGCATAAATAGGAACGGAAAGCCTTGCTTTTTTGGGAACCAGTTTACCTGCATCAATATTGGCAGCAATATCAAACTGCATCAGGTTGTCTTTGGCACGTTCATTGGCCCGCTGTTCAATGGTACCAAAACCCTGTGTGTATTTGTTGGCAGATACCGTGAGGGTACCCAGATCGGCCAGCACCATGTCTACCCTGCCGAGTGCGGCCCAGCCACCTCTTTCGTCTATTCCAGATAAGCGCAGTTCATTCATCCATACTTCGGTGCTGATGGCATGATCGTTCTTGAGCGGATTTTCCACTGCCACCAATATGCCCCGCACTTCACCGAGGTTGGGATTACCCATGATCGAAAAAGTTTTGTTGCCGATCTGTTTGCGGAAGATGGTTCCCACATTTACCCCGGTATTGTTGCGCAATAATTTCAGGTCGATCAGTTCTCGCAAACTGAAGTCGAGGTTGTTTTCCAGTGGCCATACCCTGGATTCCTGTCCTTTTGGATAATTGCCGGGTGGCGTTACTTTCAGTGGAATTTTAACCTCGTAATAGTTGTTCAGGAAATCCTGCCCGATGCGGATCACCGCATTAATTTCATTGTCTGTAATCGGACGCTGGCCTGTTACGGATTCTGCGTGCAGGTACATCGAGAGTTTTGCATACCGCCGCATATCCAGGTTCAGTGTTTTAAAAATACCCCTGGCCTCGCTGGTTGGTAAATTGTTTACGCGCAGGCTGATGGCCTGTTCATTCTGCTGCAGGTTCACCCCGTTGTTGCTCAGCAACTGAACCCGCTCCACATCCGGAGGCATGATGTAGTTCACCGGTTGCCGGCTGCTGTTTTCTTCCAGGTTCACTGCAAGTGTATTGAAGCTGATGCCGCCTGCATTGTTGATGGGCGTATAGGCGCCTGTTGTATCGAGGTTGTAGGTAAACTGTCTCCACTGGTTGCGCACCAGGTCGAGACGTGCCAAACGAAGTACCACGGAATCTTCAAAATCGGTCAGGAACAATCGTGCAAAACGAATGGATTTAAAATCGGGAATATTGCCCACTTTCCTGGAATACCCTTTAATGGGCACCCGGAACAGGTACCAGTCTTCTGTACGGGTAGTACCATCTGCCGCATTTACGTTTACCCTTCGCTTGTCGGTAATATAAGGTGTTACACCCACATCCATTCCCGGCCGAAGCTGCACTTCGTACTCGTAGTAGGCTTCTGTTTCGTTGAGCGTATTGTCTCTGTTGAGGTCTTCATTGTCGGGATACAGGGTAGCTGCAGAAGTGAACTGTCCGCCGGTAGTGGCAACCGGCGAGTTGCCCTGCGGGTTATTGAAATTTTTATATCGTCCGAGGATACCGGTTCCCAGCTGATCAAAAGAACCATCACGGAACCACTGGTAGTTATCGTTCGAAGGATCGGACAACGCCTTCTGGTAAATGGTGGAACCGGTTCCAAAATTATTGGCCAGCCTTTGCAGTACATAGGCTTTTTTTCTGCGCTCTGCATCATCGTCAATACCATCAAAGCCTACGTCCTGGAATGGTCGGTCGTTGGGATCATTGCTGAAAGCCTGCGTAATCTGAATCGGGTTTACCGGTGTTTTACCCCAGGTATTGCTGCTGTCTACTGCAGCAGGAACATTGGGCGTATTCATTCCGTTTTCATAAAAACGTTTGCCGTCTTTCAATACATCTTCACTGATGTTACCAAAGTTGAGAAAAAGCTTACCGCCCCTGCTGTTGGGATTGTTGATGAAAGGATTCTGAACCCAGAATTCAACAAACTCGATGTTGTTGGTTTCAAAATCGGTTTGATCAATGGAACGCATGATACCACCCCAGCGCGAAGCAGGATTCGTGAGTTTGCCCGCAGCAGTAACCTGCCCAACGGATGTTTCAAAATTATACAGACCTTTTTCTGTGGGATAATAAGCAAGGTCGAATGTAGCCGTTTGTACATCGGTGATATTGGTGGTACGTTGCGGAAACAGTTCATTGGTAAATACCTGGCGCACCCGCGGATCACTGAGTTCTGCAAGATTTCTGCGCAACGGATTGCCGGCACTGTTTTTATCCTGCAGGTTCGGTTCAATATTGTACCAGGCCAGTTTGGCTCTGTTCCTGTTGTAATCGATGCTATCGGTTAAAGTAGCTTCCGGAAAGCGGGGATTGCCCTGTGGTGTGGACGCCATGGTCCATGCAACAAAAGGAAAACGAAGATCAATGGTGGCCCTGGTACCTTCAAAGTCGTCGATGAAGATCAGGCCCTGATCGCCCTTGCCAATCTGCGAAGGATGGCCCGGTTTCAGTACGGCCGCTTCTCCGTAGGCATTGATAAAAGATTTTGCTTTGGTATCGTAAAAAGGCAGTTTGTTCAGGAGCCTTGTAAGTCCGGGCAATTCCGACTTATAACTGAAATCGAATCCATACATGGTGTTGCGGATCGGGTCATCGCCATAGCCCATCTTGGTAAAGAAAGGCCGCTCACCGAGTCTGACCATGGTGGCACCCAGGCTCAGTTTTTTACTGGCGAGGTAATCTGCACGCAAGCCCGTAAATCCGCGTTGCTGCATTCCAAAGCCAATATTGTTTTCGAAGGAAACTTTTACAGGCACGTTGGAACTCAGGATACCCTGGTTGATAATTTTAACCGTGCCCAGGTTATAATCAACAATGTAATCACTTCCTTCTCGCAGCACCTGTCCACCGGCAGTTACAGAAACAGAACCCTGTGGTATATTAAACGTGTTGAGGTAAATTTCCGAACCACCACTGCTGCCTTTCACCTGGCCCTGCATTACAAAACGGTTCAGGTTGGCATAGGTTTGCGCAATGGCTTTGATTGAATCGTACAACTGATAGTACACATATTTTCGTTTCACCGCAGCAGGTTGTCCGGCAAATGCCAGTGTATCCAGGTCGCGGCCAAAAGGTTCCAGTACAGGGAATACCACGCGGCCCATCTGTGGCAAGATGGTAAACCCGTCCACATAGTCGAATATCCCATCGGGCTGCGGATCATTCCGGTTGTTCAGCCGGTCGAGGTTCAATATCCGCAACAGAGGCTGACCGTCTACAGCAGGAGAAGATTCGGGCAAGTAGCGCTTTAATCCGCCACCGGGTTCTTCGTACAACACATTCAGTTGAAAATCGTCGCGCTGAATACCGCCAAACAGATCGAGCGAGTAAACGTTTTTCATCATCAGTCCCCAGAGCGGTAATTCTGTACGCTGCGAAGTGGCTTTCAGCAATTTGAGGAACAATACTTTTTGTACCCCTCTGGAAGAGTCGAGTGCAATATCCTGCGAAAACTCACCCACCTGAAACACCCTTCCGTTGTATGTGTACTGATAGGCAATTGCCAGTACTTCATCGGACTGGAGTTGTGTGTTCACAGAAATAAATCCGGCCTGCGGATTAAAATAATATTCGTTGGGACTGAGTTTTCTTGCAAAGGTTTTTTCATAATCGTCTACCGGCCGAAGCCCCTTGTTCAGTAACACCGTGTTCACCAATGAAGGATTCCGCGCATTGGGATCGTTCACGAGCGAATTGTACAAACTGTTGGCGCCGTTGGCGGGCAACGGATTGGAAGTAAGCGACTGAATGGCGGGGTTGTAAGGCTGTGCTTCACCCAGGTCCATGAAGCCCACCACATCACGGGCATCGGTAGTAGCGCCGGTTCTGTTGGTTACCCAAACTTCTACCCGCTGTACCTGTACCTGCGAGTTTACCACGGGCAGGCTGCGCATGGTTTTATTGAAATTGGCGCGGAAATAATTTCCCAGCAAAAAGTGACGGTTCTCCTCGTAATCGTCTATTTTTTTAGAGAAGGTTTGCGAAGCCGCGCCCCCCTGCAGGTTCACGCTCTGCCTGGAACTGCGCTGGTTGGCAATGGCAGCGGTCACAAATAATTTACCAAACTGCAATTCTGTTTTAACCCCAAACAGGTTTTGTGCGCTGGTGATCAGGGTTCCCTTAGACTGGAAAGAAATATTACCCGCTTCAA
>JAQTZD010000143.1 GCA_028687975.1 Sediminibacterium sp. | reverse complement strand
TTTAGCAGAAAAAATTAAATCCGATGGTTCATGGGCCATTATTGTTGACCAGTTAAATGAATCCTTACATGAAGATTCAGTGATTCAATAAAGATCAAAGCGAAATAAAGCCAATCCTCAGATTGGCTTTTTTGATAAAGATTTTATTTCACCCGTTTCCATAAGGTCACTTGGGACAGGCTATGTTGATATTTACGTGCGGTTTCACGAATCACAAATGCCACATCTTGAGGTTGATCGAGCATTTCAAAGTGTTCTTTTAAAAGTTCAGTCATACCCTGTAGCGTACTAAAGTTTTCCGCATTTTTCTTAAAGCCCCCGAGCCATTCAGCACGTGCAGTATGTTCCTCTAGCCAGGTATAGGGGGAGGCCAGCATTAAAATTCCGCCCATGGCTAAACGCTGATGGATTTCGGCTAAGAAATCTTTCGGATGATGTAAGCGGTCAATCAAATTCGCAGCTAGAATAAAATTGTAATCGCTAAAGTGCGGTTTTAAATTGCAGGCATCGGCCTGGAAAAACTCGACCCGATCTGCATGGGCATCTAGCCCCAACTCTTTTAAGTTACAGGCTTTATATTTCATCAGTTCACCTTCAATTAGCAGGGTATAACGTAGCGTTTCACCTTGTGCCAGCTGTACCGCCTGCTGAATAAAGCGCGCGGAAAAGTCCAGTCCTGTGACCTGATCAAAATAAGCTGCTAGTTCAAAGCTAGCCCGACCTGTGGCACAACCGATATCTAATGCCTTCTCTGTCGCAATATCCTTAAAATAGGGTTGCGCAAGGTTAATCAGGCTTTGGGCGAAATTGGGCACGTTAAAATATTCTGCACCGTACTGAAATTCCAGATATTGCGAGATCATCTGATCAGTTTCATACTGCGATTGAAACTGTTGAAGTTCTTGGGAGGCAGCGACATAGCGGAATCCGGCATGCTGGAAAAAATGCCGACGGAAGGCATAACGTGAGCTGTGCAAAGTCTCATTGCCGGCAGAAATCCAAGAACCGCCTTTGATTATATTATGTTGTCCGTCAAAGGTTGGGGTACTGAAATCATCATAGATCGGATGCACCTGAAAACCGTCAAAAGGGTAAATCGAGGTTTCAGTCCATTGCCAGACATTGCCCTGAATATCAAAAAAATCACCCTGCTGGAAATAATTCACCGGGCAGGGACTGGTTCCATATTTCAGTTCGATATTGGCCTGCTCAGGACTGGGCAGGTCAGGATTTAAACCTGCCACATCATACAGCCGATACCACTCATCTTCTGTTGGCAAGCGAAGCCTTTGACCGGTTTTTTCGGCTTTCCAGTTGCAGAAAGCTTTTGCTTCAAGATAATTCACTTCTACCGGCCAGTTCCAGGGCATGGGGATTTCCTCCAGCATCAGACGTAGTGACCAGCCTGAAGGGGTTTTTCCCCAAAAGCTGGGATGCTGGGTCTGAGAAAATTTCAGCCAAGCCTGTCCTTCTGCTGTCCAGTTGCGGTCAGTTGTATAACCGCCATCTTCCACAAAACTTAAGAATTCCTGATTGGAGACCAGATATTGTGAAGCCTCAAAAGCGGCCACATCCGCCTGATGCTGCCCATATTCATTGTCCCAGCCATAAAAGCTACTCTCGAAAGTCTTGTGCATACTTATTTGTCCTGCAGGCACAGCAAGCAGAGTATTTTTCGGCGCAACTCCAGTCATAACCTCGGCACGCCACTGCGGATGATTGTAGACATAGTCCAGCTGCTGCTGGCGAATCAGGACTGATGAGGTTTCAAGATGAATCCGTTCATGTTCAATACCCATGAGGATCGACCACCATGGATGGTTCCAGTTCAAGGGTAACGTCAGAGGGGCATGCTCAATCAGATTCAGTACCAGTGCTCGTACCTGAGCACGATAAGCTCGGACTTCTTCTACACTCGGCCAGTCATAATGCTGATCATTCAGGTCGTCCCAGCTCATTTCATCGACCCCGACAGCAAAAATGCTTTCCAGCTGCGGGTTCAAACGATAGTCAATCAGTTTGCTGAGCAGCAGTTTATTGATAAAAAAGGTTGCCGTATGACCAAAATAAAAAATCAGCGGATGACGTAAAGAAATGGGTTTAAGGTAATAGGCTGCATTATTTTTCAGACAGTCAAACAGCCGTTCATAGCTGTCAAAAGTATTGAGGAAATAATCACGCAAGCTATGCCGTGCCGTGGCTTCATCGGCAAAGTTTAAATCCGGCGTAGGCAGCAAAGAAATTTGAGCGCTTTGCCATATATGTGGAGCATCGACATCGGCTTTGACTGGGTTGGTTTTAGATTGGGTTGTTTCAGGTGAATTTGTTGTAGATATTGTTGGTGATGAATCCCTCAGCATAGCCCCATACTCCTTCGAATTCTTTTGCACATTTAAAACATCTTGTTTTATGTGTTTTATTTAAAAGTACTCGAAAGCGGTGCCGCTGTGCTGAGGATTAAGGTAACAAAATGCTGCATCCAGGCAGATGCAGCACTAGAGCGGGTTTTAGTTGAGATGGGAGTTTTTCATCATGGCCACCAGTTCCTGCACGGCACGTGACTGGGTACGCCCCGGATGCCAGACCATGCCCAGTTGACGTTGCATTTGCACATTAATATCCAGCATTTGCAGATCCTGATTCAGCAGGGTTTTCGGTAACACCGACCATCCTAAACCAATTGAAACCAGCATGCGGATGGATTCAAGCGGATTGTTGCTCATGGTGATTTTCGGTTTAACGCCTTGCTTTTCGAATTCTGCCAAGGTGATTTGCGTGGTATAGGTTTGCGAGGCTGGCAACAGGCTCGGATATTGAATCAAATCTTCCAGACTCAAATGCTTTTTTTGCGCCAATGGATGAAAAGGTGCCACCACAAAGACCAGTGGATCATTCCAGATGGTCACATAACTCAAGCGTTCATCACCTTTCGGTGGGAGGGTTAAAAAGGCCAGCTCCAGGTCACCCGCCAGTACCTGTTCATGCGCCTGTTCCGAGTCAACAAAATGCACATCTAAAGTAACTTCAGGAAATTTTTGCACATAATTGCGCAGATGCTGTGGCAGGTGATGCAAGCCAATATGGTGACTGGTGCCAATTTTCAGCTTGCCTTGCACCTGTTCCTGTTCGTGACTGAGGGTGTGGTGAATATCTCCCAGTTCATTGAGCCAGTTTTTTACTTTTGGTAATAAGGAATGGGCAGCGTGCGTCGCCTGAACGCCACGACCGGCAGACTCAAACAGTTTTACGCCAAAGTATTCTTCCAGGCTATGAATTCGTTTAGTCACAGCAGGCTGGGTAATAAACAATAAATCGGCAGCCATAGAAATAGAACCGGTTTCCATGACTTTAATGAATGCTTCAAAGGCAGCAAGATTCATAGGGAGATATCTGGTTATATTAAAGTTAAGTAATTATAAAATATTTTTATAACAAAGGGGTGTTTCATCTTAAAAAAGACCGGAAAAAATGTATACAGATGTGAACTTAAAAGGTAAAAATAAAAAAATCACCCCATATGAATGGAGTGATTATAAAGAGGAAGCGGGCAAGCCATGATCTCTAGTTTGGGCCGATACAGCGTTTAGATGACTATATTATTATTGCTATTCTGTCTTTGAGCTGGCTTGGCTTCCCAGATTTTTTCATGGAAGAAGAATGCGATTGCCTGAATCGTCGGCTCAAGCAAACTGAGGGTTACTGCCATCCAGATACTTCCTGTGACGAAATAACCGACCAACATGGCAATGGTGATGTGCATAATGTAATAGCTAAAGGTTTTCTTGAACATACGCTGGTTGTTATTAACAAATTTTT
>JAQTZD010000064.1 GCA_028687975.1 Sediminibacterium sp. | reverse complement strand
ACGATCTGTTATTCAGGAAAAAACGTGTTTCCGTAAACAACGGGAATGATAGTTTTGAGATAGGAAAACTGTATCCAAGTGTACTTCCCATTCC
The DNA here is from genome assembly GCA_028687975.1 of Sediminibacterium sp. Lineage (GTDB taxonomy): Bacteria > Bacteroidota > Bacteroidia > Chitinophagales > Chitinophagaceae > Sediminibacterium. The sequence continues at coordinate 15,925 of JAQTZD010000064.1, read as the reverse complement.
GGGATACAATCCTGCATTGGGTTTTGTATTAGGTGGAGGAGTCAGCGCCGGTCTTTTAACCGGGAACCAACGTACCACACATGTTTCCAACTTTCTGGCCAATGTAACCGTTACCACCAAAAATCAGGTAAATGCCAATTTCAGAAGCAATGTTTTTTTGAAAGATGACCGGTGGGTTTTGCAGGGAGACTGGCGATGGTTGCTGTTTTCACAACCTACGTATGGTTTGGGTGTAAACTTCAGCGATCCTTTGGAAGGAGGTCCGGTTGCACAGGACATGAATTTCAAGTATGCACGGTTTTATGAAAATGTATACCGCCGTATCAAGGGTCACTGGTTTGCCGGTGTGGGATTAAATGTAGACTGGCACTACGATATTCGGGATAAAGCATTGGACACCGTTTTACCCGGCACTTTTATATCTGCTCATTACGATTACTCCCAGAGCAATCAGTTGCCAACCAACCATTATACATCGGTAGGGCTTTCGCTGAATGTTTTATTCGATAGCAGGGATAATTCGGTGAATCCGCAAAAAGGACATTTTGCGCAGGTCAGTTTCAGGGCCAACAGGGAAATTATTGGCAGCACCCGAAACAACAATACCCTTTATTACGAATACAGAGGCTATATTAATCTGGCTAAAAAGAGAAAACAGTCGCAGATACTTGGTTTCTGGACTATGGCACAGTTTGTGACCAGCGGAAAACAGCCTTATCTTGAAATGCCTGCCATCTCCTGGGATATGTACAACAGAACAGGCAGGGGCTATGTACAGGGGAGGATCCGGGGTGAGAATATGTGGTATGGCGAATCGGAATATCGCTTCCCGGTTTCCAGAAACGGCTTCATGGGCGGAGTAGCATTTGTAAACCTGACAACTGCCAGCAACGACCTGAAAAGGCAATTGTTGTCGGACCATTTTGCCATTGGCTATGGATTTGGAATCCGGCTTAAACTGAGTAAGTTGAACAAAACAAATATTGCCATTGATTACGGACGTGGGAGGGCAGGATCAGCTATTTACTTTAATCTTCAGGAAACTTTTTAAAAAAAGCAGCCCCTTTTTTAAAAAGGGGCTGCTTCAGAAATTCATGGTCCCAAAAAATTATCGGGTGAGTCTGTATATAAACACAGCCGCCCGTTTCATCAATTTGGGGTATTCTTTTACATTCAATACTTCCCCGGGGGCATGGGCCCCTTTTCCGGACGCCCCAAGACCATCAATACAATCCAGGTATGCTGCTATATAAGAAATATCTCCGGCGCCCCTGCTTCCCGGATTACCTGGTGTTACTTTCCCAAAACCCAGGTCAATACTTGTTTTGCTCAGGGTTTCTGCCAATGCCTCATTGCCGCTGGTAGGCGCCATAGCCGGAATGCCATCTTCAAAACGAATACTTGCTTTTGTTCCCGGAAGATGTTGAGCTGTAATCTCCCTCATGGTTTTACGTGCATTGTTTTTTTGTTCTTCTGATAAAAACCGAAGGTCTCCCATTACTACCGTTTTAGGAGAAATGATATTGGTTTTTCCGGAAGCTGTTCCTTTTTGTGCTTCCAGGTTTACATCAACTTCTGAACCACCAATAAAAAGTCCCGGATTGAAAGAAAGGTATTTTTCCTTGCCCAGGGTTTCCCGAAATGTGTTGACAATTCTTGCAGCTTCATAAATAGCGCCATTTCCGGCACCGGTAAATACACCGGAGGAATGCCCCTGCTTACCCCCTACCTCCAACTGCCATCCACTTGAACCTCTGCGTGCAGTAGCAATACTGTTGAGGCCGTTGGCACCCTCAAATCCCAGGGCAATATCGTGGAGTTTGGCCCGGGAAATAAAATCTCTCCGGCTTACTTCTCGCGGTTCCCCTGCATTCTCTTCGTCCCCGGTCATATAGATGGTGATGGAGGCATCGTTCAGCAGATTAAGTTCATGCAGGGCTTTCATGGCAGCGATGATGATCACGTCTCCCCCCTTCATATCATTAATGCCCTGTCCGGTAATGCTGGTATCGGTAAGCGGGGTAAAAGGGTTGGCTGGCATATCCGGTTCAAAAACAGTGTCCAGATGGCCTATCAGGAACAGCTTTTTTCCTTTTTTGCCTTTTCGGTATGCCACCAGGTGACCGGCTCTTTTTAAAGAGTCCGGCAGGCTGATCCACTCAATGGTAAAACCGAGTTTGCGAAGCTCGTCGGCATAAAGTTCGCCCACCTGCTTTACCCCTTGTATGTTGAATGTGCCGCTGTTGATATTGACAGAATTCTTTAACAACTCCATCATCTGAGGAAAGTTTTTTTCGGCTTGAACAACGATTTTTTGCTCCTCTGAAGTCAGGTTTTGTGCATCGAGCGCAACGGTGTTTCCGAAGAAACAAAACAACAGCAATAGTTTTTTCATAATTGGGTACATTATTGCTGTAAGGTATAAGAAAAGGGCTGTTTTTAAAAGTAAATTGTAACTTAGGATGCCTTATTGGCATTTAGCCGGATTTTTATGTCTTTTGCCACCCCCTATTTACAAACTGAATTTTATCATCTGTTGTGCACAGACAGGGATATTCAGGATTTTTTTCGCAATGAAAATATTGACGGGATCTGGTTTTATGATCCGCAGCATCAAAAACAGCTTTGGGCAACTGTTCCCTTTTTACACTGCCTGGGTTATACTCCTTCCGATTTTAATGGTCAACTGATTAACTGGGAAAGCATCATTGCTCCTCAGGACCAGCAGGTATTTGGGGAAATGCTTTACCAGGTCTGTGGGCAAACTGTTGACCAGAATGAAATTAGCAATTTTCGGTTCCTGCATAAAAATGGTTCTCTGATTGATATCTTCTGTAAAGCCCGGTCCGTAAACGGTAACACCCGGCTGCTGGGTATTATTAAGAAAATCAAAACCGAGAGCCTGTGTAAACCAATTAATGCAATACCGGTAGATGCAATCATTCAATTGATCAGTAATTTCTTCATATTAGACGGAGCTTACCGGTTTGTAAATTTTTTGTATAAGCCGGATGAAGCCAGTCTGGCAATTTCGGTGAAAGATATACTGGGTAAGTCTTTTAAAGAAATCGGGTTTCCCGATCTGGTATGTTCTGCAATTGCAGGGGCGCTCAATGAGGTGACCGTTACAAGGCAGAAGCAGCAAGTGGATTTTATGCTCACTATCAATAATACGGAACAATGGTTTCGGATGGTAGCAACGGTATGGGATCCTTCCAGAAAAGACAGTCACTTGATTTGTGTAATGAACAATATTACACAACATCAAAAAGATGAATTCAACAAAAGCAAATATTTCAGCGCGCTGGAGAACTCTATCGACGGGGTATCTTTTCTTTCTACAGAAGGATTTTGTACCTATGTAAACGCCAATTATGCAAAAATGTTGGGGCGAGACCCGGATGAGTTGGTTGGTAAACACTGGAGAATGTATCTTTCTGAAAATGAGGTCAGGAATTTTGACAGAGAAATTATTCCGACCCTGTATGCTACCGGATCTTATGTAGGAACCATACAGGGGCTGCGAAAAACCGGGCAGCTTTTTCCGGTTTCCATCAGCTTAACAGTTACTCCTGATCTGGGTATTATTTGTATTCTTCGCGATATGAGCGATATGGAAGCTATGCAGGAAAAACTCAATGAGAAAAACCGCCTTCTGGTACAGTTTTCTAAAGAGGTACCTACGGCTACCTATATGGTAGAACAAACCAGTTCGGGAGAAATTGGTTTTAGTTTTGAAAGTGATGATTTCAGAAAGAAGTTTCCCTGGCTGCTCAATGAGCAAAAACATTTTGATCTGGCGCTTTTGATTAAATATATGCACCCGGAAGATCTGGAAGTGCTTGCAGAGAAAACGGAAGGTTCCAAACTAAATCAGTCGCTGATCACGCTCGATGCCAGGATCAAGAATGAAAACAATGCATACCATTGGTACAATATCAGGGCGCAACCAATACATCAGGCGGACGATTCTTATAAATGGTTTGGAACAGTGGAGGATATTACAGAGCGGAAAATCGCTGAGGCCTATCTTGAACCATTTCGGGATAAAATTTTTACGTACGAGTCTAAATATGAATCCTTACTCACAGCCAGTAACCTGGGAGGCTGGGAGTATGATGCAACCAACAACGAACTCTGGTGCAGCAGGGAGTATTTTGCTATGATGGGCAGGGAAAAAGATTATCCTGCAAGATGGGCTTGTTACCAGATCAGGGAAGTTTGGGAAGACTTCATTCATCCTGATGATTTACTGCGCGCAAAAAAATATTTTTCAGCATTTTTAGACAACCTCGAGGGAACGTATTCTCAGGAATTCAGAATGAAGCATGCAAATGGAAGCTGGCTCTGGGTTTCCAGCAGAGGTAGGGCCCTCCGCAATGAGCAAACCGGCAAGCCAACAGGTCTGATTATTGGAACGCATATAGATATAACTGAAACCAGGGAGCTGTCAGATTATCTTATTGAAAGCCGGAAAAAGCTGTTAACTGATAATGCGTTATTAAAGGCAATTATAGACAGTCAGCAGAATATATACATTCTGGCCCTGGACCTGCAATACCGATTTATCGCATTTACCAAAAGCTATGCAGCTTACTCTAAAAAGTATATGCGCAGGGAAGCCGCTGTTGGGATCAGTATTTTTGACGTTCTGCCGGTTTCTTTACATGAGTTTGCCAGAACCAACTACAACAGAGCAATGAAAGGAGAGCAGTTTACCAGTACCTACACGGATTATGACCTTGATGGCCGTCCGATTCATTATCTGAACAGGTATAGCCCGATTATTGACGAAAAAGGGGCGGTACATGGCATTACACTTTTTCTAAGCGATATAACAGAAACCAGACTTCCGTTTTTTAACGAAAACAGGTAAAGAGAATACTACATAAAATACCTAAAAATGGGTATATGACTTATGGGTGGATTGTAGGACCTTGCATAAGTTGGTTTTGTTTCAGTTTATTTGGCTGAATATCTACAACGGGGGGCGAACGTATCGGGGGGTATGGATCGCCCCCGTTTTTATGCAAATATTATAATGATGAAAGACCCAAAAAATAGCGGGCTAAAAACCCGCTATTAATGCAGCTGTTTCCCGAGGTGCTTCTTCCATCGGCACATGCCCGATATTTTTTAATACAACCAGTTTGCTTCCTTTGATGTATTTTCTGAACAGGTAAGCGTTTTCAACGGGAATTAATCTGTCTTTATCGCCCCATATTATCAGGGTGGGCTTGTTGATTGAGCTGATTTTATCTGGCTCCTGTTCAAATCCGTTTTTGATAATACTTAAAAATGCTTTCCTGTTTCCCTGGCTGATGGCTACATCCTGAAACCGGTTAACCTGCTCCTCCGTTACAATATTTTTATTATAGTAAATACCCTCAAGACTTTTTCTGACCAGTGCCTTAGGTGTGATGTACAACATCAGGTTATTAATGACCGGGGTACTGGCAATTTTAAAGCCCAACGAGCCACTGGCATTCTTTACCGGGTATCCGGAAGCGTCTATCAGGATTAGTTTCCTCACTCTTTCAGGATGCGTTGCGGCAAATTGCCAGGCAATGCCACCCCCGAGTGAATTACCGGCAATATCGCATACCGGAATCTGCAACCGGTTCAAAAAAGAATCAAGAAACAAACTGTAATAGGCAAAGCTGTATTTGTTTTCCGGATTGGGTCCGGTTAATCCGAAGGCGGGCATATCTATGCTGATGACGCGGCGTTGTTTTTTCAGGATTAACGCCACACTGTCGAATGTGTTGAGCGAGGAAGACATGCCGTGAATCAGCAACAAGGGAGTGCTGTCTCCCTTGTTACCCTCATCTCTGTAATGTACCTGCATTCCCATGATTGGCATGAATGCAGAAAAATGATTTGTATAAATCGGTTTTAATTCTTCAAGGGTCTTGTCTCGTTGAAAAAATACAGCAAACAGGATTACAACCAAAATGAGCAGGGTTGCCAGCAGGTATCCGGTAAGTCTCAACATTTTTTTCATAATCGCTGTTTGACTGTAATAATATTATTTATTCCAGATAGCACCAATGCCAGCTTCCCAGAATAATTTGTTAATTGTAGGAATCTCCACTTCCTGTAAAGCTTTTCCGCGTGTTTTGAGGGTTTTCCATTCCGCGTTCAATTCGTTGATTCGATCTACAGAAGGCTGACTCAAAATCGGGATATCACTTTGTAGATGGTTCATGGCAAACATATAGTTGGCGGTAAATTTATTCGGGAAGTTTTCCACGTCGTCGTATGCCGTTGATTTACGCTGAATCATGTCTTCGTCCCAGGCTTTTAGCTTTTTTACCAGCTCTGAAGCTTCGCTTCGAAGTTCAGTATAGGCCCCATCTTCCGGTAAATGCGCAATCGCAGATTCCAGCTGCAGTCTTTTTGCATGAAGTGTATTGACCATCTGGTGCATGATGGTTAATTCTTTTTCTGCAGCATAAATGAATTCGTGCCAGGTTTTGTAAACAGTTGGTGTTGTTGGATACAATGGGTTAGGAAGAATCTCAGCAGTTGTGCCGGCCCGCTGACTACCCATCTTAATACTGATGGTATACTTGCCCGGAATAGCCTTGTGTCCTTTGTAGCTGCTTTCAATATAAGCGCCTGTAACACCAGGCATGGTTGGATAAAGCAGGTTCCACACAAAACGGTTCAATCCTTTATCAACAGAAAGTAAAGGTTCGGCCTGAGGTCCTCCATCATATTTCTTAAAAGTGCTGTCTGCTTTTGAGCTGAAGCTGCGAACAAAATTTCCTGCCTCATCTTTGATTTCCAGATAAATATCTGTGTTGGGCTTTGGATCGGGTAGCTGATAATAGATTACCAGACCGGTAGCAGGATTTATTCCGCGATAAGGATGTGTCCCATCAAAATCGGGGTTGGATTCATCCAGCTCACTGCCTCCTGTTACGGTGTATAGAGCGGAAGGCTGGTATATGCCAAAAGGATTATTTTCCTTCTTGAACTGGCGCAGCAGGCTCAGATCATCCAGGATCCAGAACGATCTTCCTGAAGTGGCGGCAATCAGGTTTCCCTGGTGAATTTTTAAATCGGTGATGGGCGTTAATGGCAGATTCAACTGGAAGGGCTGCCAGTTTTTACCGCCGTTCCAGGATACATAAATACCGCTTTCTGTTCCGGCAAACAGCAGGTCTTTTCTTACTTCATCTTCTCTTACTACCCTGGTAAAAGCCCCTTCCGGTATACCATTGATGATTTTTGTCCAGGTTTTTCCGTAGTCGGTTGTTTTGTAGATGGCAGGAGCATGGTCGTTGAATTTATATCTTGTAGTAGCTATATATGCAGTGGCTTTGTCGTGTGGTGAAACTTCTATTGCATTAATCAGACATTCTGCAAGACCGGCAGGAGTAATATTTTGCCAGTTTTTACCACCATCTTTTGTGAGATAAACCAGCCCGTCGTCGCTGCCTGTATAAATCACCCCTTTTTCGTGAGGAGACTCCATAATATAACTCAGTGTGCCATAGTTTTCTGCACCTACTGCCTCATTGGTAAACGGAACACCCGGCTTTCCCTGCTTGCTTTTTTCATTTCTGGTAAGGTCCGGAGAAACCTCTTTCCAGGATTTTCCAGTGTCTGTTGTACGGAGCAATACCTGTCCGCCATGATAAAACGTACCAGGCTCATGTTTACTCCAAATGATTGGGGCATTCCAGTTAAAGCGGTATTTCATGTCTTTTGCATCACGCCCCAGGTATTGAATAGGAGCAGCCATAATATTGGTTGATCCGGCAGATTTGGTGTCCAGTACTTCAATGGTACCCTGATAACTTCCGCCCAGTACATATCTCGGATCATCCGGATTAAATGCAAGGAAAGCGCTTTCTCCGCCCGCTGATGCACTCCAGTTACTGGTGCCGATACCACCGCTGCCCAATGCTCTGCTGGCAATTTTAACAGAGGTATTGTCTTGCTGGCCTCCATAGATGTTATACGGAAACTGATTGTCTACATTAATTCTGTAAAACTGTGCAGTGGGCATGTTGTTCTGTGTACTCCATGTTTTTCCCTGATTAAAACTAATGGCAGCTCCACCATCGTCGGCAATGATCATGTTGTTGGAGTTCTTCGGATTGATCCACAGGTTGTGATAGTCTCCGTGTGTAGAAGACATATCTGTCCATGTTTTTCCGCCATCGATCGAGCGCAGTGCGGGGGCGCTCATTACATACAATGTATTTTCGTTCAAAGGATCTGTAAAAAGCTCAATGTAGTACCAGGCCCGCTGTATCAGCCTGTGGTCGCTGGTTACCTGTTTCCAGTTTTTTCCTGCATTGGAAGACATATAGAGGCCACCGGCATCTTTTTCAAAATCGCTTTCTATCAGCGCATACACTTTTTCCGAATTGGATCTGCATACAGAAATAGCCATTTTACCCATTTCCGCCGGAAGCCCATCTTCCATTTTTTCCCAGTGTTCTCCACCATCGGTGGTTTTGTATAAACCGCTTCCCGGACCTCCGCTGGTTACCTTCCAGGGCTGACGGCCGTGTTCCCACATAGCAGCGTAAAGAATTCGCGGATTATTCATGTCCATAGACAGCTCCGCACAGCCTGTCTGATCGTTCACATACAATATTTTTTTCCAGCTTACACCACCATCTGTTGATTTGTATATACCCCTTTCGGCTGATTTACTGAACAAAGGACCCTGTGCTGCAACATAAACGGTGTTGGGGTCTTTGGGGTCAATGGCAATCCGGGCAATATGCTGGGTGAGTCCCAGGCCCATTTTTTTCCATGTTTTTCCTGCATCGGTGCTTTTGTATACGCCATCTCCGTGATGGGTCATTACCCCACGAACGGCGTGTTCTCCCATACCAACATACACCACATTTGCGTCGCTTTCGGCAACAGCTACAGCACCTACAGAGCCGGTCTTGAAGAAGCCATCAGAAACATTCGACCAGGTAATGCCCATGTCTTCGGTTTTCCAGAGTCCGCCTCCGGTGGTACCCATATAATAAGTATGGATATTTCCCACCACACCCGTAGCGGTGTTGGAACGCCCGCCTCTGAATGGCCCGATGCTTCTCCATTTGAGTGGTTTAAAATAATTACTGAGTTGTTTGCCGGCTGTATCGGTCACGGCTTGTGCTTCTGCTAAAACGGAAGATATGACCAGGGTCAGCAGGAGCAGGAAATGTTTTTGCATGATAACAGTTTTATACTGAAATATATGGCATAAATCGGGGGAATGGATTCTTAACTACGCCGAAACGCAGAAAAACTGCTTAGGGAAGGGCTCCGGGCAGAGGCTGAAAGCGGCCAACAATTCGCTGTATCCTTTTGCCGGCAACTATTTAACCTGATTTGATAAAGTTTTTTTCGTTTATGATTGTAGTCATAAAAGTTGAGATAATTCATGAATAATTTTAGTTGTTTATGAACCAAAACCACATTCTTTTATGAAAAAATTATTATTAGTTTGTACCATTTCAGCCGGCATGATCTACCTCTCTGCATGCTCTGGAAGTACACCGGAAGCAGCCGCAACCGATGCAGCAACACCGGCAGTTGGAGCTGGTCAGTCTGCTGTTCAGGATGATGCATCTGCAAAAAATGTTGTTCAGGTAGCGGTAGCCAGCAAAGATCACAGCACATTGGTAACAGCAGTCAAAGCTGCCAACCTGGTAGACGCACTCAGCAATGCGGGTCCCTTTACTGTATTTGCTCCAACCAACGAAGCTTTTGCTCAGTTGCCAGCAGGTACTGTTGATGATTTACTGAAACCCGAAAAAATTGATGCGCTTACGGATATTCTGCAATACCATGTTTCCGTAGGTGTTTTTAAGCCGGAGTCATTCACAGACGGACAGGTGATTGGTCAGGTAAATGGCGGAAATATTACCATCACGAAAAAGGACGGTAAAACCTACGTAAACGGAACGGCTGTCATTGTTGCGTCTGTACCGGCTTCCAATGGGATCATTCATGTAATAGATAAAGTATTGCTTCCCCCCGCCAATAAGTAGTTGATAGTTGTTTTTATAGTTGGTACTTGTTTTTAAAAGAAAGCCCCGAAATTTTTTCGGGGCTTTCTTTTTTGTAGTAGGGGTTCCTTATTTATTCTCCGTTTTTGGGGGAAGTATCTGTGTTTGAATAATATTTGAAATCTTCATGGCTCTTTGCTTTGCCACAAGTGCATTGGGGCCTTTAAACAGTTCGTCAACAGATGCAATAAACAGTTTGTTCCAGTGCTGAAAGTGCTCGGGTTGGAGGTTCATTACCTTATGCAGGTGCTTGTGAAGATCCATTGGGTTTCCCTGGTAAGATCCTGTATAAAGCAGCAGGTTTTCCCAAAAATCACTCATTAACGGGAGGTGCTTTGCCCAGTTAACCTTTGTGAAAATAGGTCCCAGCAAACCATCTGCATTTACCTTATCGTAAAACGATTTTATCAGAACCTCAATGTCGGCCCGGGTGGTAATATCTTTCCTTTTGCGCATTTACTTTGTTTTTAAAGCTTAAAGATCTTTACGTTTAAAGTTTCTCACAGAAAGTGTCAGCGGCATAATAATCCAGATAACCAATACCAGAAAGGACAAACTCATTCCGGTTACGGTGCCAAAAAAATCCTTGAATATGGCTCCGGTATAACCCATCATTGCAGAAATATCCATTTTCAGCAAAATCAATATTCTGCCTAAATCTATCGGATTAAGCATGCTTACGCCTACCATTGCTTTCTCAATAGGATAATCAGAAAACTGGAACAGGAGAAACAGAATGAATCCATCGAACAAAAGAGAGAAATACAGCCATAAAAGAATAGCGGCACCAATACCCTTTGCTTTATCTCTGGTTTTGACTGCAGCCAGTAAAGCAACAGCTACAAAAATAACGGAAAGCAGTACTCCAATCAAAATCATCATTAGACCAGTCACGTCCGACTGATATATCAATACAGGAATACCCGCACCTGCCAGAAAAGCAAGCGTCATGGATGATGCCAGCCCGGTAAAAAGACTCATCCAAATGGTTTTGCGTTTCAGAGGCTGACTTACCAGCAATTCTATAAATTCTGCACTATTGTAAACATAAATTGTAGAAAAAATCAGGCTAACCAACGGCACGATGATCAGGATAATATTAAGCAGGCCGAGTAATCCTTTTGCGGCATTGTCTTCCAGGCTGAATATGCTCAGCGAAAGAATAAAAAGAAACAGCGTATAACCCAGCATGATTTTATTCCTGAGAATATCGATAATCACATATTTAATTACTTTTTTCATAGCGGTTTATTGTTGCATTACCTGTGCAATGGCCTTCGCCAGTTTGTGCTCTCCGGTATCTGCCTGTAATTGTTCAATTGTTTTATGAAAGCAAAGTGTTCCGTCTTGCATGTAGATCACCTGGGTAACCAGATCATCCAGTTCACTAAGTATATGTGAGCTGATGAGGATCAGTTTTCCTTTGCTTTTTTCGAGCAGGATTTTTTCCTTGAGTATTTCTGAGGAAACCGGATCCAGTCCGGCCGTTGGCTCATCCAGAATGAGTACTTCCGGATTAAACATGAATGCCAGCGCTGCGCTTACTTTTTGTTTTGTACCGCCCGAAAGTGTACGCATTCGTTTGTGAAGCAGGTTGTTTAAATTAAACCTGTTGATCAGGTCTTCGTCGAGGGGAAATGTAGCAGAGTCCTTGCGAATATCTTTCATCATATCCAACACTTGTCCGATCGTCATATTTTCCGGGTAACGGCCAATCTGAGGCATGTAGCCTATTCCTGAACGATAACCCCAGTTATTATTGATATTGTTTCCGTTGAAAGTAATAAAGCCACTGTCGCATACTACCATTCCCAGAATTGTTTTGATAAAAGTGGTTTTGCCACTTCCATTTGGTCCAATCAGCGCAATACATTCCCCTTTGTTACAGGTTACAGATAAATTATTCAGTGCTTGTAAACTTCCAAATTTTTTGGAAACATTGTTCGCTATAATCATAACCTTAGTGGTTTCATAAGTGGATAAATGTCTTTCAGATTTTCCGGTGTGAGCGAGGGTAGTACCTTTTCTGTTTTGTCCAGCAGACTGGTCATAAAGCTTCTGAACAACATCATTGCCGGCGGATTTTTTTCAACGATTACTGAGTACATACTAACCGGCCGGTAAGGAATATCTCCGATGTGGTTTTTATTGAGATCATATCCTTCATACTTGTCCCAGTAATTTCCATTGAATGTGTTTAATACGAGACTTCCGTTGGTGCCAACATCGAAAGTGTTTCCGAGAAAGTTGTTTGAGCTTACGGTTATATCCATACAACTCGCCTGAATTTTCATTGCCCATCCATTGCGCTCAAAACTATTTTTCTTCATTTGTAAACGACTTACACCTTCCATATAGATGCCGATGGTGTTCTTTACAAAACGGTTATTCTCTATATGACTGTCTGAAATTTCTTTAAGAAGAATGCCATAAGCTGCGTCTCCCCAGTTTTCTTCGAAGTGGTTGTTGAACATTTTCACATGATGGGAAAACATTACGGCTACTCCTGCACCATTGTTTTTAAAAATATTGGTTACGTAAGAGTCGTGATTCGAAAACATAAAGTGAAGTCCATACCGCAGGTTTTTCTGAGAATCATTTCTCCAGATCAAGGAGTTGGTTACAAACTCAAAATATATTCCATCTCTGTGACCACTGATTTGGTTTCCGATAATACGCATGCTGTCGCTTTTCCAGCAATGAATGCCGTTGCCACTCTGTTGTTCTTCCAGGTTATGTGCTCTTATTTCATTGTTTTCGAAAGTGCAATTGGTTCCATATTGAGAATAAATGCCAAAAAAAGTGTTGTCCAGTTTGTTGTTCCGGATGATCACGTCACGGGTATTGTATATTTTTATTCCTGCAAAATCTTCAATACTGGAAACCCCTGAATTGATTACTTTAAAACCTTGTACCAGTACTCCTGGTGATTTTATAGAGATGTTTTCATACTTGTTTTCGCCATCCACTGTCGGATAGTCTATTCCTATTAACCAGATTTTTTTATCAATAACCAGATTTTTCTCTTTATACATCCCCGGGTATACCAATACGGTATCGCCATGCATTGCTTTTGCAATTGCGGCTTTTATTGTAGCCACAGATTTGTTTTTGCCAACTGTAATGGTGTTGGCCCGCAAAGGCAGCGTCTGTACGCCCAGTAATAATATGAACAGGATATATTTCACTATTTGCTGATTTCTTTCCATTCAACGACCACAGCAGAAAATTGCTGTTGTGCCTGTTTAAAACTGTCTGCATGATTAAAGGCTGCCAATGAGCCTCCCATTGGTCCTCTCAGCGCCTCGCTTTGGAGAAACATGGCTTCCGTAACATTCAGCAGTTCATTGTTTCCACTGAAATTGGCCACATATATATCTTTTATTTGCTCAGCCGGTACATCATTGGTTTTAAGGTAGGCCAGCAAACAATGACTGTCGTCGAATTTGTAGGCCCTGCCTTTTTTTGTTACTATTTCCGAAGCAAACCGCGGATCAGTGATGGTCATTTTGCAGAAATAGCAGTTGTCTTTTCCAACTTTGATTGCCTCAGGACCTGTATTGCAGGAGGAGCTCAGTAAAAGAATGGCGGTCAGTACGCCCATAACAGGAATTGATCCTGATTTTAGTTTAAGCTGTTGTTTCCTCGTCATCCATACTGCCACCATACTTAGCAGCCCTACTGCTATAAACAGGTATCCTCCCACATCCGGCATGGAATATGCCCCAAAGTTCAACAATTGCTTAAATCCGATCAATGGCGGCTGATAAGACATTCCCGGTACTACTATAGCAGCATTGGGATCCAGGTTGTGTCCGTAATTGTATTCCCAACGCCAGAAATCTACCATGGAGATGATGCCAAAACAGATAAAGAGTCCCAGGAATGTGTACAACAGTTTTGGTTTTGCGCTGATTCCCACCAGTAGTGCGAGCACAGCGAAAAAGCCGATAATATAAGGCAGTACAGTAAATTCCAGGAAGTCTTCGGCATGCAATGTTTTCATTCCAATATAGTGGTTCAGTCCATTCACGATATCTACATTTCCACCTAATTTATTTGGATAGATCAGCAGCATCAGGCCTTCGGGGTACTGTGGTGCATCCAGATCGATCCTCCAAAGGGGCACGAACAGAACCATTGCAAGTGCGGCAGCACAAAGAATCATCATTCCTCTTACCAGGCCGCTTAATTGATTTTTATTCATTTTTGATTGATTTGGTGAGCTTAAAAAGGGACAGGTAATTGCTACCTGTCCCTGCTTCCATCAATGATTTATTTTTTTACGGCTGCAGCGTCATCGGCAGCGGGAAGGTTTTTTCCGGTACTGAACAACAATGGCACATTACTACCTGCAGGAGAAACCCTCAGATAGCCCTGCATTTCCTGGTGCAGTGCACTACAGAAATCGGTACAATAGAATGGGAACATGCCTGGTTTTTCGGCAACCCATTTCAGGGTTTGTGTTTCGCCGGGCATTACCAGTAATTCAGCTGTGTTGGCTCCCTTGATCGCAAAGCCATGCGGCACATCCCAATCCTGCTCCAGGTTGGTTACATGGAAGTACACTTCGTCACCGGCTTTAATGCCTTCAATATTATCCGGAGACCAGTGTGAACGGATACAGGTCATGTAAATATGCACCTTGTTTCCTTCACGAACCACTTTTGTTTCTGCTTCTCCTCTGGCTACATATTGGTTTTTGTTCTCCTCAATTTTGAAGAACTTAACCGAATTGTTTTTGATGAGGTCTGCACTTACTGCCTGTGCATAATGCGGCTCTCCAATAGTTGGGAAGTCGAGAATTAACTGCATCTTGTCTCCACTGATATCGTACAACTGGGCACTTTGAGACAGTTCTGGGCCTGTAGGCAGGTATCTGTCTTTAGTGATTTTGTTATACGCAATCAGGTATTTAGGATTGGGTTTTTTGGTATCGCCTCCTGGAATGGTCAGGTGACCAACAGAATAGTAAGTTGGAGCACGATCTACCACTTTCAGGTCTTTGATATTCCATTTTACTACTTCAGAAGAAACAAAGAATGTGGTATAGGCATTTCCTTTACCATCAAATTCTGTGTGCAAAGGTCCGAGGCCTGGTTTTTTTACTTCACCATACAATGCAGACTCATACTTAATAACCGGTATGCCTTCATAGTCGCCAATAAAATCTTTTGCAGCAATGGCTTTTTGGATTTTATCGAAGCTGAATACAGGAATCAGTGCGGCGAGCTTACCACTACCAACAATGTACTGACCACTTGGGTCTACATCGCAACCATGCGGAGATTTTGGACATGGAATAAAGTAACAGATGTCTTTCAGGTCTTTTGCATCCAGAACAGTTACTTCTGTTTTAATTTCTGAGGTTGCACTGTGTGTTACATCGCTGTACTTGTTGTGTGCGTATTTTACGGTTTGCTTTCTGCCTTTACCTGCTTTCAGGTACTCTTCTGCTTTTTTCCAGTTTACCGCCATGATAAAGTCCTTGTCTTTCTGGGAAGCGTTTACTTCCAGTAAAGTATTGGCTTGTTCTGTATTATAGCAAGAGAAGAAGAACCAGCCGCTGGAAGGTCCTTTACCGGAGTGGCTCAGGTCGAAGTTTACCCCTGGTGTCTGAATCTGGAAAGCCAGGTTCATTTCCCCTTCTTTACCTACACTGACAAAACTGATGCTTCCTTTAAAATTCTTCTTATAAGTGTTGATGGGCACATCGCCATTGGCATCGTCCATCGGAACACTGAATCTTGTTCCTGCTACTACATACTCTGTATTTTCTGTAATAAACGGAGAAGAGTGGTTTCCTGCACTGTTGGGTATTTCGATGATTTCAGCAGTTCTGAAGGTTTTCAGGTCTATACGGGCAATGCGGGGCGTGTTGTTGGCGTTACCAA
>JAQTZD010000004.1 GCA_028687975.1 Sediminibacterium sp. | reverse complement strand
GAAAAAGCAGGCATCATCAAACCTTTTGTACCTGTGGTTATCGGAGAATACACCCCCGAAACCCAACCTGTATTTGAAGCAGCAGCCACCAGTAGCAACATCTGCTACGCAGGTGAAAAAAGATACGTAAGCGACTGGCTGTTCCAGGGCAATCACCTGCAGGTAACGGTGGTTGAAAAAGAAAAGAACGAATACGAATCCTATCGGCTGGATCTTCCGGGATTTTACCAGACTAAAAATCTATTGACTGTTTTGGCTGCCTGCGATCAGTTAAAAAGACTGGGCTGGGAAATAGATCACCAGATCGTTCACCGGGCATTGCAGCAAACAAAAAAAATAACGGGCCTACACGGCAGATGGGATATCATTCGTCAATATCCGTGGATCATTCTGGATGTAGGGCATAATGTAGATGGAATCGGCGCCATCAACGAACAACTGGAACTCATGAATTTCCGGCACCTGCATATTGTGCTGGGCATGGTAAAAGACAAGGACATCAGTGGTGCGCTTCAACTGCTTCCCACCCATGCACACTATTATTTTACCAAGGCCGGAATTCCGCGTGCACTGGACGAAATTTCACTGCAGGAGAAAGCGCAGGAGTTTGGGCTGAAAGGAAAAACTTTTCCGGAGGTAAACGAAGCCATACAGGATGCCCTGAATCATGCGGAACCGGAAGACCTGATACTGGTTTGTGGAAGTGTTTTTCTGGTGGGCGAAGTGAACACCGGTTTATTCAGGAGCTAACCAGCCCAGTTTTACGGCGGCTGCATACATTCCTCCCATCTGTATTCCATGTGTGAATTCATGGTTCAGCAACATGCGCATGAACTCCGCTTTGGGTACCAACACAACCTGAATGTCTTCGAAGGGATCCGGTGCAATCACCTGATCGGGTTTTGCATTTCTGGCAAGATAAAACCAGGCCCTGTTGCTCTCGAGTGGAGGATTGGGATGCATGGTATACAAAAGTTCCACCTCATTGGAGGAATAACCGGTTTCCTCCCGAAGCTCTCTTAATACAGTTACCCCGGGATCTTCACCCGGATCCACCATACCTCCGGGCATTTCAACAGATACAATACCTCCGGCATGCCGGTACTGTTTTACCAGCACCACTTCTTCCTTTTCTGTAACTACAAACACATTGCAAAACCCGGGCACATCCACCACCAAATAAGGAGAGAGTACCCTCCCATCGGGTAACCGGCAGGCATCTTCTTTGAGTTTCAGCCATTTTTTTTCATACACAATTTCAGAAGACAGGAGTTCCCAGGGCTTGGACATGCAATTGGTTTTATGATACAGTAAGCTTATTCAGTTTCATGAGCGCATAAAGAATGGTACAGGTTTGCATGGATTGTACAAACTGATTGGTTTTGAATTGCTCTATAAATGCATCCCATTCCATTAATTCCACGGTAATATCTTCATCCGCATCCAGTTCGGCATGGGGATCCAATACACCTCCTGTTGCCAGGAACATCCGCATCACATTGGTATTGGTAGTAGGATTCGGCGACACGGCTCCCAGGTATTCCACGCGGTCGAAACGATAGCCGGTTTCTTCGAGCAACTCCCGCTGCATGGCTGCTTCCAGGCTGGTATCCGATTCATCCACACAGCCGCCGGGTAATTCGAGCGCTACTACATCGAGCCCCGGGCGATATACTTTTTCTACAATCACTTTCCCTTCGCGGGTAATGGCCAGCGCGGTGGCATAATCGGGAAACCCGTACACATAAAAGGGTTCAATCAGGGAGCCATCGGGCTTTTCATATACATTCTTCCGTACATCCGCCCATTTGTCTTTCACCAATTGTTCCGATTGTACCAGTTTCCATTTTCTTTGATCGCTCATGTCCAGTTTTTTTGTTCGCGCAATACGGTTATATGTGCCGTATGGTGTTTTCCATGCCAGGCATAGAGTCCGAGCAGGAACCAGAGGCTCATTTCTTTTTTACTTTCAGGATGAAACACTTTCCGTTCCCATTGATCCGGGGTACAATTTTTCAGGCAGGCATACCACCGTCTGTGCAAGGCATGCAACAGAGTGATCGAAATATTCACCGGCAGTTCCTGCACATCATCGAGCATGGCCCATGCAGTTTCCTCATAAGGTTTGATGACCGGATTGTTTTCGGTAAGTGCCAGCTTACACCTGCAATAAGCGTTGATATGGCTGTCTGCCACATGGTGCACCAACTGATGCACGGTCCAGCCTCCTTCCCGGTAAGGTGTATGCAACTGCGCTTCGTCCAGGTTCATCACCGCCCGTTCCAGTTCTTCCGGCAGAAAATGGATATCGAGCAGCCATTTGTTTTTCTGTTCTTCCGAATAAGGCTGCGGCTCATATTGGCCAATGGGGTATCTGGGATCTGTTGTCATCATTTTTCTTCTCTCAGTTCATGACCGGTCATGTGAATGAACACATCTTCCAGGTTCGCTTTTTTAACTTCCCTGGGCCGTTCAAAACCGGAGGCTACCAGTTCATCAATCAGTTTGTCGGGAGAATTCAATCCAATGATCTTTCCCCGGTCTATGATCGCCACTCTGTCGCAAAGCACTTCCGCCTCGTCCATATAATGGGTAGTGATGATCACCGTAGTGCCGTTGTTGCGAATGGTACGGATCAGGTCCCAGAGATTTCTTCTGGCCTGCGGATCCAATCCGGTAGTGGGTTCATCCAGAAAAATAATTTTCGGCTGGTTAATCAGTGTGGTGGCAATGGAGAAACGCTGTTTCTGTCCACCGCTTAATTCCTTGTACTTCGCTTTTGCCTTATCCCGGAGATTCACTTTATCGAGCAGTTCCATCGGATCGGTTCTTCTGTTGTAGAGTCCGGCAAACAACGTAATGAGTTCGGTAAGGTTCAGTGAAGGATAATATCCGGAGGTCTGCAATTGTACCCCAATCAGTTTTTTGATTTCGTTGGGGGATTCATCCAGGTTGAAGTCATTCACCCACACATCTCCGCTGGTTTTTTCCCGCAGGGTTTCAATGATTTCAAGTGTGGTAGACTTTCCTGCTCCGTTGGGACCAAGCAGACCGAAAATTTCTCCTTCCATCACTTCAAAACTGATTCCCTGAACTGCATGAAAATTTCCGTATTGTTTGTGCAGGTCCTTAACGCGGATAATCACTTTACTCATAGTTAAAAGTTATACACCAGCCCCGCTGATTTGTGGCTTACTCCTATTCCGGCAGAAGAACGGTTGTACTGGCTGTTGAACAAAGTTACCGCCATTAGCAAATGTTTCTGCGCAGTCATGGTAAAATAACCTCCGGTAACAGAAGCTGCAAAGCCGCCTCCAATCAGGGCCCATCCCAATCCCTTGTCTGTACCGGAAAGCTGGTTAATACCAACCAGTATGCCCACAGCACCTACAATGCCACATACCTGCCCCGCAATTTTGTTGGCCTGGTGCTTTTCGTAATACCCGATCAACCTGCTATCGCCGGTCCGAAAGAACAAATGTTTGAATTCATTGCTTCCCCTGAATACACTGTCGTTGTAAACAATGTTGTTGGGTTTGGGACCAACCAGATAGGTCATACCCCGTTGATTCAGTTTTTGCTGAGCCGTGCAGGCCATTGAAACAAGCAGCAAAAACACTGTAAATAACCCTGTTTTCTTCATTGTATTATTTTAAACCCGATACTTCTTTCAGTTCATCCATCATGTCTTTGCTTCCAATAAACAACGGCGTTCGCTGGTGCAGGTTCTCAGGCTGTATGTCCAGAATTCTTTGTGTTCCGTCCGTTGCACTGCCTCCGGCTACTTCCAGAATAAAGGCAAAAGGATTGGCTTCGTAGAGTAAGCGCAGTTTACCTTTTGGTTTATCGGTTGTTCCCGGATACATAAAGATACCCCCTTTAATGAGGTTACGGTGTACATCCGCAACCATACTGCCGATGTACCGCTGGGTATAGGGCCCGCCATTTTCTTTGGTTTTCCGCTGGCAGCCATCTATGTATTTTCTTACACCTTCATTGTACTGGAAAAAATTACCATGGTTCACCGAGTAGAACTTACCGGTTGGCGGGCATTTAATATCCGGATGACTCAATGAAAACTCTCCGATGGAAGGGTCCAGCGTAAATCCGTTCACACCTCTTCGGGTAGCATACACAAACATGGTGCTGGAACCGTAAATCACATAACCCGCTGCCACCTGGTTTTTACCGGGTTGCAGAAAATCCTCCTTGGTACAGGGTTTGCCCAACTCACTTACCCTGCGGTACACCCCAAAAATGGTTCCGATCGAAACATTCACATCAATATTACCACTGCCGTCCAGGGGATCAAAGTGAACAATGTATTTACTGTTATTACTGATTTCATCATCAAATACCACAAAATCGTCCAGTTCCTCACTTCCGATTCCCGCACAACTGATTCCATGCTTCAATACTCCAACAAACTGGTTATTGGCAAATACGTCCAGCTTCTTCACATCTTCTCCCTGCACATTGATGCTTCCTTCGTCTCCGAGAATATCCACCAAACCCGCTTTATTCACTTCCACATTCACTCTTTTGGCAGCAAGTGCCAAGTCTCTCAACAACCTGCTCAGTTCCCCTGTGGCTGTAGGGAATTGGCGGAGCTGTTGTAAAGTAAATTCGTCCAGTGTAAGGACATTTCTGTTTACATTCATAATGGCAATCTTCGTTTGTATAAAGATAATGAGGCCATAGGAATCCCAATCAATTTTTTGAGCTTAGTGTCATATGTACATTTCTGCTTTACCTTTACCAGATCATATTTCATTGCAATTATGAAGCTATTCAAATTTGGCGGAGCAAGTGTTAACAGCGTAGAGAGAATTAAAAACCTGAAAAGCATTGTTGCGGATTACCGCAATGAGCCACTGGTTATTATAGTATCAGCCATAGGCAAAACCACCAATGGACTGGAAAAAGTAGCCGAAGCGTTTTATGACAAAAGAAAACAGGATGCACTGGATCTGTTTGAAGTGGTGAAACAACAGCACCTTACCAATGCCAAATACTTGCTGGTAAAGCAATACAATCCATGTTATCTGCAGCTAGTAGATTTTTTTACAGAAGTAGAATGGTTGCTCCATGATCAACCCGTACGCAGCTACGATTATTACTACGATCAAATTGTATGTGCAGGTGAATTGTTCAGCACCTGCATCATCAGTCATTATTTAACGGAAGAAGGAATTTTAAACAACTGGATGGATGTAAGAGACTTGCTGCATACCGACAACAATTTCCGCGATGCGGCCATCGACTGGAATTACAGCAGCGCCGCCATTCCGGAAGCCATCCGCAATGCAACCCATCCGATTACCATTACGCAGGGATTCATCGGGGCTACTCCCGATAATGAAAGTACCACACTGGGTCGGGAAGGAAGTGATTATACCGCTGCTGTTTTTGCCAATATCCTGGGGGCGGAAAGTGTAACCATCTGGAAAGATGTGGAAGGCATCATGAATGCCGACCCCAAACTGTTTCCGGATGCAGAATTGATTGAGGAGCTCAGTTATACGGAAGTGATTGAGATGGCTTACTACGGTGCACAGGTAATCCATCCCAAAACCATCAAACCTCTGCAAAACAAAAATATACCGTTGCAGGTAAAATGTTTCCTCGACCCCAGCCTGCCCGGCACCATCATTCACCGGAAAAGCGCCAAAAACCTGCCGCCGATTGTGGTGGTGAAATACAACCAGGTTTTGGTTCATTTAAAAACACAGGATTTCTCTTTTGTGGGCGAAGCGCCCATGAGTATGCTCTATCAATGGTTCGGTAAGCTGAAAATCAGGCCCAACCTGATTCAGACAGGAGCCGTAAGCCTGCAGCTCTGCATGGACAATCACCCCGAAAAAATTGATTTGCTGGCACAGGAAGCCAGTGTTCTGTTCGACGTACAGATAGAGAAGCAGCTCAGTCTGCTCACCATCCGTCATTACAATAAATCTGTTTTGGACCAACTCACTGCAGGGCAACAAATGATTTTAAGACAACAAACACCGGAAACTGTTCAATACGTATTGAGGGGAAACAACCTGTAGCAATGCACTAAGGAGACTAGCGGCTCAGGATGGTATACTGTCCTTTTTTGTTAATGGAAATCAGTGGCAGTTTTCTGTTGGATTCAAAATAATCGAAAGCTTCTTTAAGGCCGTCTACCAGTTCCTGATAACCCGGTTTGTCGTTGATGGCTTTCTGGAGTACCTGGCTGTTTTTCTGGTTATTGAACCGAACCGGGAAAATATGTACCGGAATAAACTGCTGACCCTGCTCCAATGCGTATGCAGAAAGAATATACAACTCTTCTACCTGATCATTCTGAATAGGAATACAGCCAATGGTGGAACAGGAACCATGGATGAATATTTCACCGCCGGGATTGGCAGGATCACTGTGTACCCTGTCGGCCATATTGGGATAATTCAGCCCCAGCGATAAATGGTATTTGCTGTTGGGATTGAGTTCGTTGATATAATAAAAACCCTCCGGAACCTGGTAATCCCCTTCCATCCGCTTGGGGCCTAACGACCCCGACAGTGCACAAACCTTATAGGTTTTCAGCAAACGAAATGGCTCCTGGCTGCTGTTGCGCACCCAAACCTCCATCTGACTGTCGTATTTAAAACTACGCAGGTACAATTGCTTTGCAGGCCAGGACAACCCGGCTTCTTCAAACTGCTTTTTGAGACCCAATTCTTTTTGTCTGAACGCGGCGGCCACCCTGGGGTAGTTTCGCTGGTTACTCAAAAAAGAGGCCTGTGCAGTTGCGGTGATGCAAAGCAATGTACCTGCGCAATATGTAATCCATTTTTTAATCATGCTCCTGTTACCTGATCAGGTTTCCAAAATACACTGCATTCATGAACAGCTTGGAAGTACCCAGCCAGAATGCCCTAAAATTAAGGTTATCTACCATAGAAACGACACGTCCCCGGCCAATATTGTCAATATTAACAACTGCTGTATTCTTCACCAGATTTTTGTAGTCCCTATATATATAACCACTTTGTAATGGGTTATCTGTGTACATTACCGGAGAATCGTATGCACCATTGTTTTGATCCATGAACAAGTTATTGGATTTGAAAACAGACAGGTAAGGGCTGGTGTAGCCATAACCCAGGGGGTGCGTCAGATCCAGTTTTGCCTCGAACAGGGAACCCGTCATGTCTTTGGCGCGGGTTTCATCTGAACGGAGGAAATACGGCAGTTGCAGGGTAGAATCTTTTTTACCCTCTGTTGAACGGAAAATCACTTTGGTAAAATTGTTATTGGCCAGCCATTTGGTGGCATCTTCCGTAGCTATCAGGGTACCGCCGCCTGCAACCCAGGTCCTCAGTTTTTCCTGTGCCCCCTTATCGAGGTTGCCATAACTTCCGGAAGGCATAATGATTACGTTGTAGCGGGAAGGGTTGATGTTGCCAAAACGCTCTACATCTACGATGCTCACCGGAATTTTGAATCGCACATCCAGCATATGCCAGATTTCACCTACATCATTTGCGCTGGTACCGGTTCCGCCAAACATCATGATGCTTGGTAGTTTCACGGGAACAAAACTGTTGCTGCCCAGATCAATACCGCCGGAAGCCAGTCCGGTAGGAAGCGCAAAAACTTCTACACCGCTATTGCCCACACAATCGTCGATCAGGTTGGCCAGCACTTCTCCTTTCAGACCCGCTTGCTGCAATCCGATCGGGATAACAATGGAACCGTAGTCGAAAAGTTCATCCTTTCCGTTAAGCCGCATTTTAAATTGCTTGGTAGTCACTTTGGCCGCTACCCCTTTCGACTGTAGCTTGTACAGCAATTGAGGTGTATAGTACTCATTCCAGCGAAATGCATACGCATAGGCATTGGCTGCATGATGGGTATTCATGGGCAACGGCTTTACCTGTTCAATTTTATCACCGGTAGTTCCCGCAACGTTTTTCAGTTCTGCATAAGGCAAACCAAATGCCAGTGGCATGGTCCAGGCCGTAACATCGTAGAACAGACTGTCTTTATATTCCAGTGTTTTTTCAAATACGGTTTTGATGATTTTAAATTGTTGCTGATTAGCCGGAATCACATATGCAGAAGCCGCTTTGAATGTTTTACCATCGGCAGTAACATCCTGCTTAAGTGCATAAATTTCTACCTGATGCCGCAGCAACATCTGAATGAAAATATTGGTCTTTGCCTTATCGTTGGCATCCCCGAAAACAAAAGCTTTTGCAGGAAATGCTTCTGCTTCTTTGGCAACATCTTTAAAGAAATCACGCTGGTAAGACAGCATTTCCTTTCTCAATCCGTTGGCTGCCGCCAGTGTGGAAAGCGCCGCAGTAAACTGGTTGCGGATGGTGAACGGAAAAGTCAGCAGACCATTATCGGTTTCCTGCACATGTCCGCGGCTGCTGGCCTGTTCAAACAGGATACCTACGCCGCCATTGATATCCGGATAGGTAGATCCTTTACCATAATAGAAGTCGTCGTAGCCTTCTTTGGTAAAATACAGAGAGCCGATGCTGTCTAAGAATCGAGCATGATAGTTTCCGATAGCGCCTGTCAGTTCCTGGTTTTTTAAAGGAGTATTGGGGTTCACACGGGAAGGAACACCCGGTTGAAAGAAGAAACTGGAATTAGATCCCATTTCGTGGTGATCTGTTAAGATATTGGGTTTCCACTGATGAAACAGTGCGAGCCTGTTCTGGCTTTCCTGGTGTTGAGCAGGCAGCCAGTCGCGGTTCAGATCGAACCAGTAATGGTTGAATCTTCCACCAGGCCATACTTCATTGTATTCCCTGGCATTGGGATCGGATACCATGCTCTGGCTCTTGTGCATATTCACCCAGCTCGCAAAACGGTTGAGTCCGTCCGGATTGAAAGAAGGATCGAGCAGGATGACGGTATTGTTCAGCATGGCATCTACTTCAGTGCCTTCGGCTGCAGCCAGGTAATAGGCAGAGAGAAGTGCCGCATTGGCACCACTGCTTTCGTTGCCATGAATGCTGTATCCCATCCATACCACTACGGGCATGTCTGCAACATTTAAGTTGCCGGATTTACCGGGATCTGTCAACTGCAGGTGTTGCCGGCGAATGGATTCGAGGTTTTGGTGATTCTTGGGCGAAGTAATGATCAACGCCAGTTGCGGACGACCTTCATAGGTAACCCCCAACGGCTGCAGGGTAACCCTGTCGGAAGCCGCATCGATGGCTTTCATGTAATTCACCAGACGATCGTGGGTTACATGCCATTCACCCACCTGATGCCCGATCACTGAAGGAGGTGTGGGAACAGAAGGATTATAGCGAACATTTTTGGGGAGATAGTAAGAAAGATCCTGTGCAAACAACCGGGAACTGGCTGCACAAATCAATGCCAACAGCAATAATTTTCTCATGAATCGTTATTTAGGTAAGGGAAGGTAACAAAAAACCAAAGAATTGCTACTCCCGCTACCCGATTCCACCGATCTCTTTACCGAAAACTGCTGCCGGTCTAATTGTACATTTCTGCGCGCAGTTCCTTCACCCTTGCATCTTCCATGTATTCATCAAATGTCATCAGGCGGTCGATGATCCCCTTAGGCGTTAATTCGATGATGCGGTTGGCAACGGTTTGCATGAAAGTGTGGTCATGAGAAGTAATGAGTACAATACCAGGAAATACCTGACAGCCTTCGTTGAAACTCTGGATACTTTCCAGATCGAGGTGGTTGGTCGGCTGATCCAGGATAATCAGATTGGGATTCTGCAACATCATACGGCTAACCATACAACGCACTTTTTCGCCCCCGCTGAGTACATTCGTTTTCTTCTGAATATCGTCTCCGCTGAACAGCATTTTTCCCAGGAATCCACGAAGGAAGGGCTCATCGGCATCCGTTACATGCGGTGGCACATATTGACGCAGCCACTCCATCAGGGTAAGGCCTTCGGTAAAGAATTCGCTGTTTTCCTGTGGCAGATAGGCTTTGGTAATGGTAGTACCCCATTCATATTTTCCGGAATCGGCCTGTGCATTTTCAGAAATGATTTCAAAGAAAGAAGTAACGGCAAGCGGATCCTTACTCAGAAAAGCGATTTTCTCTCCTTTGTTTACACTGAAACTTACCTGATCGAACAGCTTTCTTCCATCAACCGATTTGGAAAGTTTTTCCACGTTCAGTATCTGGTTTCCCACTTCGCGCAATGGCTGGAAAATGATACCTGGATATTTTCTGTTGGAAGGTTCAATTTCTTCGATTGTCAGTTTCTCCAGGGCTTTCTTTCTGGAAGTAGCCTGCTTGCTCTTGGAAGCATTCGCAGAGAATCGGGCAATGAAGTCCAGTAAAGCCTGGCGCTTCTCTTCGTTCTTTTTATTCTTATCACTGATCTGGCGGCTCATCAGCTGGCTGCTCTCGTACCAGAAAGTGTAGTTACCGGTAAATACTTTGATCTTGGCACGATCCACATCGGCCACGTGCGTACACACGGTATCGAGAAAGTGACGGTCGTGACTCACCACCAATACGATGTTCTCATAATCGGCCAGGAAGTTCTCCAGCCAGCCGATGGTTTCAATATCCAGACCGTTGGTAGGTTCATCCAGCAACAAGATATCCGGGTTGCCAAACAGGGCCTGTGCCAGCAATACACGCACTTTAAAGTTACTCGGAATTTCACTCATCAGGCTCTGGTGCAATTCGTCTTTCACACCCAGGCTGTTCAGAAAACTGGCTGCATTGCTCTCTGCTTCGTAGCCGCCCATTTCGCCGAATTCCGCTTCCAGTTCTCCGGCCTTCATTCCATCTTCTTCGGTAAAATCTGCTTTGGCATAAATGGCATCCCGCTCATGCATCACATCCCAGAGACGCTTATGCCCCATCAGTACGGTATTCAGTACGGTACAATTGTCGAATTCAAACTGGTTCTGCTTTAACACAGCCATACGCTCACCGGGAGTGATTTCCACAGTACCCTTGTTTGGCTCAATTTCTCCGCTCAAAATCTTCAGGAATGTAGATTTACCGGCGCCATTTGCACCAATCACTCCATAGCAATTTCCCTTAACGAAATTGATATTCACTTCATCAAACAATACCCTCTTTCCATAAGCCAGGGTGATATTTCTTGCACTAATCATTACGTATGCTGTTTTTGAGGGTGCAAAATTACGATTTTACCCTCGTATTCCGGGAAGGATGTTTGTATGTAACTTTTGTGTTATTCTTTGGCAGATGAGGTCTCTAAAAAACTGCTTTTGATAAGTTTGTGAAAAATACACCCCAAATGTCTGCCCAACAACCGAAAAACACGACCAGAAGATCCTTTATCCGCAATATATCCATGGCATCTGCCGTATTACTCACCGGAAAGATCACCGGTTTGTCTGCAGCAGAAGTTTTTGCGCTCCGGAGCAAGGTCAAACTGCGTTTTGTGGTAGCCTCCGATTCGCACTACGGTCAGCCCAACACCCTTTTCAATGAAATGATCGAAAAAATGACCGACACGGTGAATCAGTTCCATCAAAACAATCCGCTGGATTTCTGTGTCATCAACGGAGACATTATTCACGACGATAAAAAATTTCTTGAACCAGCCAAACAAAAACTGGATGCATTGACCATGCCCTATTATGTTACCAGGGGCAACCACGACATTGTTACGCCGGAACACTGGCAACAGGTATGGAACATGCCACTGAACCACGATGTAACCATACAGCAAACCGGTATTATCTTAGGCGACACTTCCGACGGCAAGGGCGGTTATGTTTCTCCCGACCTTAAATGGCTGGAAAGCAAACTGGAAGCGCATAAAAACAAAAAAAAGGTATTGATCTTTCTGCATATTCCGCAGGCCAAATGGACCAAACACGCCATTGACACCCCTGCTTTTTTTGAACTGGTTAGCCGGTACAGCAATATTAAAGCGGTATTCCACGGACATGAGCACGACCAGGATGGCGTGAAAATGCTGGGCAATATTCCATTCCTGTTCGACGCCCATATTGGCGGAAACTGGGGGACCTCCTACAGAGGATTCAGGGTGGTAGAGTTATTGAAAAACGGCACACTCATCACCTACATGATGAATCCTGTAGAAAAGCTCAACGAAGCAACATTTTAAATTACCATTCGGCTCTTGCGGAAGGACCTGTTTCGAGCGGGCAGAATTGCTCGGCCTGGTATTTATAATATCCTGTGATGGCGATCATGGCCGCATTGTCTGTACAATATTCAAAAGCAGGAATAAAAGTTGTCCAGCCGTGTTTGGTGCCAAGTGCCTCAAGACCATTTCGCAGGCCACTGTTGGCGCTTACTCCACCCGCCATGCAAACCTGTCTGATCCCGGTTTCCTGCACAGCTTTCCGGATTTTTTTCAGCAGGATCTGAACAATCGTATGTTGTACCGATGCACAGAGATCGTTCCTGTTTTCCAGAATGAATTCAGGTGTTTGTTTTTGCAGAAAATACAACACAGAGGTTTTGAGTCCGCTGAAAGAAAAATTGAGTTCCGGAATCCGCGGCTCTGCAAACTTAAACCGAAGCGGATCTCCGTCTTTGGCATATCGATCGATCAATGGTCCTCCCGGATAAGGAAGCCCCAGCAACTTGGCTGTTTTATCAAAAGCCTCTCCTGCAGCATCGTCGATGGTTTCTCCGATCACTTCCAGTTCCAGCGGAGATTTCGCCAATACAATCTGGGTATGACCTCCACTAACCGTTAAACATAAAAAAGGAAAGGACGGGCGGTTGTCGGGAATCAGGTTGGCCAGTACATGTGCCTGCATGTGATGCACGGCAATCAGGGGTTTGTTCAACGCAATGGCCAGCGACTTGGCAAACTGTGCTCCCACCAATAGGCTGCCGATCAGCCCGGGCGCCTGTGTAAAAGCAATGGCATCTATATGTTCAAGGCCTGTGGTCCGATCACCAAAACCCTGTTTCAGGGCCTGGTCTACCACAGGAACAATATTTTGCATGTGCGCACGACTGGCCAGTTCGGGAACCACACCTCCATACTGTTCATGCACAGCCTGGCTGGCAATCACATTACTATGGATCCTGCCATTCACACAAACCGATGCGGCTGTTTCATCACAGGAAGATTCAATAGCTAAAATGGTAACTGGCTTCACGGTATCTGCATCAATTAAGGCAGCAAAACTAACCAAAGATATTGGAGTACACTACAGCCTATTTTGTTCTGATGGCCACTACAGGATCCATTTTGGCTGCAATGGATGCCGGAATAATTCCGGCCAGGATACCGAGCGCTATACAAATTCCCAATGCCAGACCAATGATTCCTGGCGCTATGTATATGGGGAAAGGCAATATACTGCTGAGTACCACAGACAAAAGCCAAACCAGGGCAAGACCCACCAGTCCGCCGATGATACAGAGGAATGCGCTTTCGATCAGGAACTCCGTAAGTATAGTACTGCGCTTGGCGCCGATGGCTTTTTTCAGACCAATCTGACTGGTTCTTTCGCGAACTGTTACAAACATAATATTGGCTACACCAAATGCACCCACAATCAGGCTGAGTCCGGCAATGGCCCATCCACCAGCGCTTACCTGTCCAAAAAATCCTTTTACCTGATCGCTGAACATGGCTACATCGTTACAGGTAAAATTATCTTCCTGAGTAGGACTCAGCTTCCGGAGCTGACGCATTACGCCGTTCAGCTCGTCTGCCAGTGAGGAAGAAGCAATGCCTGTTTTCCCCTGCACAATTATGCTTGGATTGTTGTTTTCCGGATTAAAGATGCCGGCGAAATACCGGTAAGCCACCATCACAGAATTATCGTAATCATATCCGCCCACAAAACTTTGACCCTGCTTTTTAATGACCCCGGCCACATAAATTCTTCTACCGCCAAAAGACACTTCCTTCCCAACTGCTTTTTCGGCCTTGCCAAAGAGTTCCTCAGCCACTTTGTAGCCAATAACGCCCACACTGGTTCCCCTGCTGAAATCGGATTCATTCAGGTAACGGCCATGATCCACTTCAATGGTCTGTATGTTGCTGAATTCATTGGAAACCCCGTATAGTCCTACATTACTCAGTATATTGTCTGCGTAGTTCAGGTTTACATTGGTGCTTACAAAAAAAGCTGCATAGGCAGCCAGCTGGCTTTTGGTTTTGATGAATCGGACTTCCTCGTATTTCATGGCCGGACGCTTCACGTATTTCCACCAGGGATAATCGCCCCCGCCGCCATAATTCCATTTATCGATGTAGATGGTATTGGTGCCCAGCGACTGGATATCGGTCTGTACCTTGCGTTCCAGACTATCTACAGTAGCCAGTACACCGATGATGCAAAAAATGCCAATGGTAATTCCAAACAGAGAAAGAAAGGTTCGCAGTTTATTTACTCTCAGCTCCTGAAGGGCCATCCGGAAGCTGTTCCATAAAATACTCAACAATTTAAGCATACTCAAATGTAATAACCCATGATCTTATCCCAACTTAATTTTATGTAAGCGGTTGATTGAGCTGTTTAACCTAAGGATATAAATGATAGCACCCTTTTTCACAAAAGCATATATTATCAACATTTTCAGAACCAATTCAGTCTGAATTGGTTAGAAAATGGCCTGAAAAATAATTTTTTCGGGTATGGCATTACTCGATACGTTAAATTTGCGCAGATTTAATCAAATATTCTTGCTTTATGACCTGGAAACAAGTCTTCACCTCGTCTGTCGGTAAAAAGCTGATTATGGGCTTAACCGGAATCTCCCTCGTTTTGTTTTTAATAGTGCATGCAGGAATCAACGCCTGTGTTTTTGCGGATATGGCCGACCCCGAAGAAAACGGCGCCATGTTCAATAAAGCCGCACATTTCATGGGTTCTACGGTGTTGATCCGGATTACCGAAATCGGACTCTTTGCAGGAATTATTCTGCACATTGTTCAGGGATTGCTGCTGACTGCAGAAAACAAAAAACGTCGTACGGTAGGTTATGCTGTTGCATACACCGCCGGCAGTAAATGGTACAGCAGAAGCATGGGCCTTCTGGGTACACTGATCCTCCTGTTCCTGATTATGCACCTTTACCATTTTTGGGCTTCCGCACGTTTTACCGGCCGCGGACTGGAACCGGTAACCTACAACGGTGTGGAAATGCACAACATGTTCGGACTGATGAAGGCGACTTTTTCTGATTGGAAGGTGGTAATTGTGTATGCGCTGGGCTGTCTCTCGCTGTACTATCACCTTGCACACGGATTCCAGAGTGCATTCAAAACACTGGGTGTTCACAATAAAAGATACAATGCCATGCTGAGCAGCCTGGGTTACGGTTTTTCTGCCGTTATCACCATTGTATTCATCCTGATGCCACTGAGCTTTGTACTGGGCTGGGTTGGATAATCAGCACCCGCAAACCATGAGCGGAAATCATGGTGAAAAAACGATTTAAATTCTACTCATAATAAACCATCGGATATGTTAGATGCTAAAATTCCTTCAGGACCATTGGAAACCAAATGGACCGAATACAAGGGACATTGCAAACTGGTTAACCCGGCCAATAAAAGAAAGCTGGAAGTAATTGTGGTGGGAACGGGACTGGCCGGCGCTTCTGCTGCAGCCACATTAGGTGAACTGGGCTATAAAGTAAAAGCGTTCTGTTTTCAGGATTCACCGCGTCGCGCGCACTCCATTGCGGCACAGGGCGGTATCAACGCAGCGAAAAATTACCAGAACGATGGAGACAGTGTTTTCCGTTTATTCTATGATACCATCAAAGGGGGCGACTACCGTGCCCGCGAAGCCAACGTGCATCGTTTGGCCGAAGTGAGCGGAAACATCATCGACCAGTGTGTTGCACAGGGTGTTCCTTTTGCACGCGAATACGGTGGTCTGCTGAGCAACCGTTCTTTTGGCGGCACTCAGGTACAAAGAACTTTTTATGCTGCCGGTCAAACCGGTCAGCAATTGTTGATAGGTGCATACCAGGCACTGGAGCGTCAGGTTGCCCTGGGTAATGTAACAATGTATTCCCGTCATGAAATGCTGGAGGTGGTAAAAATCGATGGCAAAGCAAGAGGAATCATTGCCCGCGATCTGGTAAAAGGTACGCTCGAAAGACATTTCGGACATGCTGTTTTACTCTGCACAGGCGGTTACGGAAACGTATTCTACCTGTCTACCAATGCCATGGGAAGCAATGTTACCGCGGCATGGAAGGCACACAAACAGGGAGCTGCATTTGCCAACCCCTGCTTTACACAGATTCACCCAACCTGTATCCCGGTTAGCGGAGACCACCAGTCTAAACTGACCCTGATGTCTGAGTCGCTGAGAAACGATGGAAGAATCTGGGTTCCGAAGAAAAAAGGAGAAACCAGAAAAGCAACCGATATACCGGAAGAAGAAAGAGATTACTACCTCGAAAGAAGATACCCTGCATTTGGTAACCTTGTACCACGCGATGTGGCATCCAGAGCTGCCAAGGAAAGATGTGATGAAGGCTATGGTGTAGGTACCAGTAAGCAGGCCGTATACCTCGACTTTGCCGATGCAATTGTGCGTTACGGTAAAATTGAAGCAGGTAAGGAAGGCAAGCAGAACCTGAGCATGGACGAGATCATTGTAATGGGTAAAGAAGTGGTAAAAGAAAAATACGGTAACCTATTCGACATGTACGAAAAGATCACCGGTGAAAACCCCTATGAAGTGCCGATGCGGATTTATCCTGCAGTACACTATACCATGGGTGGTTTATGGGTAGACTACGAATTACAGACCACTGTTCCCGGATTATATGCATTGGGTGAGGCCAACTTCAGCGATCACGGTGCCAACCGTTTGGGTGCTTCTGCGCTGATGCAGGGGCTTGCAGATGGCTATTTTGTAATTCCTTATACCCTGGGCAACAACCTCGCAGAAGAAATATACAACAAGGCGATAGAAACCTCCCACCCTGCTTTTGAAGCTACTGAAAAAGAAGTGGCTTCCAGAATTGAAAAACTGATGAGCATCAATGGTAAACAGTCTGTAGAAAGTTTCCACAAACGACTGGGTAAAATCATGTGGGAAAAATGCGGAATGGCCCGTAACAAGGAAGGTCTGCAGCAAGCCATCCGTGAAATCCAGGAATTGAAAAAAGAATTCTGGAGCGATGTAAGAATTCCCGGAAGCGTCGATGAAATGAATCCGGAGCTGGATAAGGCCAACCGGGTTGCCGACTTCCTGGAACTGGGTGAGCTGATGTGTCAGGATGCCTACAACAGAAACGAAAGTTGTGGCGGACACTTCAGAGAAGATTTCCAGACACCAGACGGAGAAGCATTGCGCGACGACAACAACTACATGTATGTAGCCGCCTGGGAGTACAAAGGAGAACATGAGTGGACCTTACACAAGGAACCATTGGAATACGATGTTGTTAAACCTACTCAACGTTCATATAAATAATCTATCGTAAACGACAAATCTAATAGAATGGAACACTACAATATGAATCTGACTGTAAAAGTCTGGAGACAAAAAAACAGCAGGGCGCAGGGCAATTTCGAAAGCTATTCTGTGAAAAATATTTCTTCCGAAATGTCTTTCCTCGAAATGATCGACGTATTGAACGAAGAATTGATTGTAGAAGGAAAAGAACCCATTGCATTTGATCACGACTGCCGCGAAGGTATTTGCGGACAGTGTTCCATGTACATCAATGGTAAGCCGCACGGACCATGGCAGGCCAACACAACCTGTCAGCTGCACATGCGTGCATTCAAAGACGGAGACACCATTGTAGTGGAACCCTGGAGATCTGCAGCATTCCCTGTAATTAAAGACCTGATGGTAGACCGTTCTGCTTTTGACCGTATTGTACAGGCAGGAGGTTTTGTTAGTGTTAATACCGGTAATGCAGTAGACGGAAACTCTATTCCAATCAATAAAGATGCAGCCGACGCTTCATTTGCGGCAGCTATGTGTATTGGTTGCGGAGCCTGTGTTGCAGCTTGCAAAAACAGTTCTGCAATGCTGTTCCTGAGCGCCAAAGTTGCACACCTGGCTTTATTGCCACAGGGCGATCCTGAACGCAAAAGCCGTGTAATGAACATGGTGGCACAGATGGACAAGGAAGGATTTGGTGCATGTACCAATACCGGTGCATGTGAAGCAACCTGCCCTAAGGAAATTTCCATCAGCAATATTGCTCGCCTGAATCACGAATACCTGAGAGCAGGTCTTACTGCCGAAAAATAAACTGAACAACATCAAAGGAAAGCCATTGAAGT
The DNA here is from genome assembly GCA_028687975.1 of Sediminibacterium sp. Lineage (GTDB taxonomy): Bacteria > Bacteroidota > Bacteroidia > Chitinophagales > Chitinophagaceae > Sediminibacterium. Next base: position 54,330 of record JAQTZD010000004.1, on the reverse strand, counting down.
ATCAATGGCTTTTTTTATTCGCCGGAAATTATGGAGAAACCGAACTATCAATGGCCCCGGGTGCAGGCACCAGTTGCACCAATTCATCCCATTGTAAGAACCCTGCATGGAGAATCTGTAACAGACAACTATTACTGGATGATCGATTATTTCAGAAAAGGGCCTGAAAGCAAGCAGGTGGTAGCCTACCTGGAGGCCGAGAATGCCTATACAGAAGTCATGCTGAAAGGTACCCGGAATTTTCAGGATGCCCTTTTCAACGAAATGAAAGCAAGGATCAAAGAAAAGGACGAAACTGTTCCGGTATTCAAAAACGGATATTATTATTATACCCGAACAGAGGAGGGAAAACAGTACTATAAATACTGTCGGAAAAAAGGCAGTTTGAGTGCCCCGGAAGAAATATTGCTCGATGTGGATGCCATGGCCGAAGGGAAAAAATACTACAATTTGTCGGGCTTCACTGTAAGCGAAAACAATGAGCTGCTGGCATATGGCGTAGACGAATTATCTCGCAGGCAATACACCATCGAAATCAAAAACCTTGTTACAGGAGCTGTTTACGCCGAGCGCATCGCAGGCACCGGAGGTGATCCGGTTTGGGCCGCAGACAATGCTACCCTTTTTTATACGGCCAACAATCCGGTATCCCTTTTATCAGAAAAAATAAAAAAGCACCGGCTGGGTACAGCACCATCCGATGATGTGGTCGTGTACGAAGAAACCGATAAGAGCAACTATATTGGTGTAGAGAAATCCAAGAACAACCGGTACATCTTTATCGTGTCGCAGGCCACCCTTTCCTCCGAAACATGGTATATTCCTACCAATCAGCCCGATGCTGCATTCCAGTGTTTTCAACCCAGAATGAAAGAGGTACTATACGATGTGTACGCACTGGACGACCGATTCCTGATCATGACGAATCAATATGCCCTCAATTTCAGGTTGATGGAAACGCCGCTCAATTTAACAACGTCAGATCACTGGAAAGAAATCATACCGCACAGAAGTGATGTATTGTTGCAGGGACTGGAGGTGTTTCAGCACTTTATTGTAATCAATGAAAGGAAGCACGGACTGGCGAGTTTGCGGGTACGGGAACTGAGTTCGGGAAATGAACATTATATTCATTTTGAAGAAGCGGCCTATACAGCGGCATTTCATGCCAACCCGGAATTCAGCAGCAACACACTGCGTTACAGTTACACCTCTCTCACAACACCTGCATCCATTTACGATTATGATCTGCGTTCCAGGGAACAACAATTGAAAAAGCGGCAGGAAGTGCTTGGAGGTTATTCTCCGGAAGATTATGCTACTGAAAGGATTGATGCAACGGCAGCAGATGGAAGAAAAATTCCCATCTCCATTGTTTACCGCAAGGGGTTCGAAAAAAACGGGAAAGCTCCGCTCCTGCTCTATGCCTATGGCGCTTACGGCATCAGTATGGATGTTGGTTTTAACAGCGCCCGGCTGAGTTTGCTGAACAGGGGATTTGCATTTGCCGTTGCGCATATACGCGGAGGTCAGGACCTGGGCAGACAGTGGTACGAAGACGGGAAACTGATGAAGAAGCTCAACACCTTTACCGACTTTATAGCCTGTGGCAGGCACCTGGTTCAAGAGCGGTATACTGCTAAAGAACACCTGTATGCACAGGGAGGCAGTGCAGGCGGATTACTGATTGGTGCTGTATTGAATATGGCGCCGGATCTCTGGAACGGAGCCATCGCACAGGTACCTTTTGTAGATGTAATCAATACCATGCTCGATGAGTCTATACCGCTCACGACCAATGAATTTGATGAATGGGGTAACCCAAAAAACAAGGAGGCCTACCTGTACATGAAACAATATTCGCCCTACGAAAATATTGCAGCCAAAGCCTATCCGCACCTGCTGGTAACCACCGGCTTACACGATAGCCAGGTGCAGTATTTTGAACCGGCCAAGTGGGTAGCCCGTCTGCGTGCAGTAAAAAAGGACCGGAATGTACTGCTCCTGCACACCAATATGCATGTTGGTCATGGCGGGGCATCCGGCAGATTTGATTATTTAAAAGATATTGCAATGAATTTTGCCTTTCTGTTTGCACTCGAAGACATTCAGGAATAAGCTGTACTATGTCTAACCATTATTTTCAGTTTAAAGAATTTACCGTTAACCAGGATGCCTGTGCCATGAAAGTGTGTACGGACTCCTGTTTATTCGGCGCATGGGTTGCCAGCATCCTTGGGCAACAGCAGCTTCCGGTGCAGCAGATACTGGATATCGGCACCGGCACCGGCTTACTGGCGTTGATGCTGGCACAACAGGTTCCCGCTACAATCGATGCAGTAGAAATCGATGCGGCAGCGGCCCAACAGGCTATTGCCAATTTTTCCGCGGCTCCCTGGAGCAGTCGTTTGCGGGTAACACAAAGCACCGTTCAGGAGTTCGCTGTAACAACAGCCCGGCAATACGATTTCATCATCATCAATCCACCATTTTTCGAAAACGATCTGCAAAGCGAACAGGAAAACCGCAACCTTGCCCTGCACAGCAAGGCATTGAAGCTGACCGAACTGATAAACGCCCTACAAAAACTACTGAAACCGGAAGGTCAATTTGCCATCCTGCTCCCCTTTTCGAGGTGTGCATATTTTAAAACGGCAGCAGAAAAATCGGGATTCTATCCAAACCGGGAGCTTTTGGTAAAACAAACCACCGGCCACGACTTTTTCAGATCCATGCTGATTTTTGGCAGGCAGACCTTGGCAGTTGTTCCCGAAGAAATGGCTATTAAGCAGGGTCCCGATTACACAAACGGTTTCCGGGAATTATTGACGCCCTATTACTTAACGCTCTAATTAACTACCTTCGCATGGTGAATTATTTAAAAACATTTGTATTCGGGGTAACCCTGCTGGTGGCAGGCTGTAAAACGGAGGAACAAGCGCCGCTCCCCGCGGAAAGCGGTCTGGATGCAGGGCGTGAATTTCTGGAAGCCTGCAATAAAGGAGATTACAGCAGGGCCGCATTTTATATGTTGCCCGACAACAGCAACGAAGCTTACCTTAAAAATGCAGAAGCCGATTTCCGGAAAAGAGATAAGGAAGAAAGACAGCAGTTAAGAACGGCCTCGATCAATATCCGGTCTGTAAGCGAACCAACCGACTCCACCGTGCTGATGCAGTACAGCAACTCGGCAGATACCCTGTCGAGAACACTTTTCATGATCAGAAGGAACAACCAGTGGATGGTAGATTATAAACAATCATATCAATAGTAAGACCTCATGAGGAATATATTGCTGGTAGGTATTGGAGGCATGCTCGGTTCTGTAATCAGGTATCTTGCCTCGGTCTGGATTAAACCGGCTGGCATTCCTTTGGCTACTTTAAGCGTAAATATTTTGGGTTCATTGATGATAGGATTCATCATGGGATGGGCTGCCAGGCAACCGCAACAGGAAGTATGGCGGATCTTACTGGCAACAGGCGTATGTGGCGGGTTCACCACTTTTTCTGCATTTGCCTGGGAAAACTTACAAATGCTTCAGCAGCAACGCTACCTGCATTTTTGTATCTATGCGGGAGGCTCACTAATTTTATCACTCATAGCTGTAGCAGTTGGCTACTGGCTAAGCAAATAAATCAAGCAATCAATTATGGAATCACTAACAGTAAAACACCCATGGCATGGTGTTCATCATGGAGAACATGCACCTCGTGAAGTTAATGCCATCATCGAAATTTCCCAGGGATCCCGTTGCAAGTATGAGATCGATAAAGAGTCTGGTTTACTGAAGCTGGACAGGGTGATCTTTTCCTCTTTCCACTACCCTGTAAACTATGGCTTTATCCCCCAGTCTTACGGAGGAGACAAAGATCCGCTGGATATCCTGGTAATTACATCCCTTCCTGTACAACCGCTGACCCTGATGGAAGCAAAAGTGATTGGGGTAATGCAGATGATCGACCAGGGAGACCCGGATGATAAGATCATTGCAGTGGCAGCCAATGATCCCGGCGTGAACCACTACAACAATATCGAAGAACTGCCCAAGCATTTCTTCGACGAATTGCGTCACTTCTTCGAAGAATACAAACGTCTGGAAAACAAAACCGTGGTGGTGGAAGATTTTGGCGACAAGGCCAAAGCCCTTCTGATTGTGGAAGAAGCCATCGAATTTTACAAAGCAACCTTTAAAAAATAGGCGTATGGATTTCACCACCATTTTACTGCTCGTTATTGTTGGCCTGGTAGCCGGGTTCCTCAGTGGATTGATTGGTATTGGTGGAGGAGTCATCATTGTTCCTGCGCTGGTATTGTTCCTCGGATTTACACAGAAGGAAGCCCAGGGAACCTCCCTGGGGATTCTGTTGCTGCCCGTGGGTATACTGGCTGTAATTCAGTATTACAAGCAGGGCTATCTGAACGTGAACTATGTATTGATCGTGGCGGCGGCATTCGTTTTGGGCGGATTCCTCGGCAGCAAGCTGGCACTGGGCCTCAGTGATGCAAAAATGAAAAAGATTTTTGCCATCATCCTGATGCTGATTGCCATTAAAATGCTGTTTTTTGACCGGTCAAAACCGGCTCAACCCGAAGATTCAACAAAAAATCAACAAACTGCCACCCAATAGGTGGTTGATTGAAATCACCGGCTTATATTTGCAAAAACAAATTTTCATGGAAGCAAAACAATCTTCAGGTAAATATTGGGCATTATGCTTTTTCTGGTTAGCCGTATTGATCACGATGCTGGTAGTATATCGCGAGTTTTTCTGGCTGGCGCTGCCCGGTACAGTTACCTATTTTGCGAAGGCCATGGACATCATGTAGTCTGCAACCAATTGATATAGAAAATCCCTCCGATCATCCGGGGGGATCTTTATTTAAAAGATCAATATTTCATCAAATTTCAGGTGATGCTCAGCGGTAAGACTTGATCAACCGGAGCCGGTGGGTTCGTTCTCCCGTATCGGAACGGATGATCCCCATATTGTCAATTTTATCAATCCGGACTTTTCCGGAGGAATGAATGATCGAAGCTGCATCCAGCAGGATACCCACATGGGTGATCCGCCCCTCTTCATTGTCGAAAAATGCCAGATCTCCTGTAACTGCTTCCTGCAGAAATCCCACCACTTCACCCAGTTCGGTCTGCTGATAGGCATCACGCGGAAGCGGCTTATTAAAAAACCGATACACTTGCTGGGCATAACCGCTGCAGTCTATACCAAATACGGACCGGCCTCCCCAAAGATAGGGTGTATGTAAATAGGCCATCGCTATCCGGCGAATCTGGCCAGGTTCAAAAATGGCTGCAGCAGGATCTGCGACCGTTCCCTGATACGTAAAATGAAAAGAACCAATTTGGGCAGTCTGGTTGCTGAACAATCCCAGCGATGCTCCCATGGGAATTTGCATCGGAGTTCCATCCAGGTCCATCCGGTTCACAAAATCTGCTGCAAGCGCTGTACCTGCAGTACGGGCCTGCTCATCGGAAATTTCCAGCACCTGTGACCGTTGACACCATCCTTCATACCCATCATAGCTACATCGGATTTTTACAAAATCTTTGGTGCTGTCCAATATTTCAGCTGTTTCACCAAATAAGAGTTGACTCACCATTTCGCTTCTGTGTGCAGCTTCTGCCCGCAAAGGCGCTGCAGCAGTGTATCCAACAAGATAACCCATGAAAAAAATTTAAGGAAAGGTATGGAAATTTATGTGCCCCGCATCTTACCACAAATGCTTAAATTGAAACGTGCAGCGAAATGAGTACCAACATATCAGCGATCTGGAACTGCTTAACCGCTTTCACGCAGACCACAACAAACAGTGGCTGGGCATTTTACTGGAACGCTACACGTTACTCTTGTTGGGTGTATGCATGAAGTACCTTAAAAACGAGGAAGAAGCCAAAGACGCCGTGCAGCAAATATTTTTGAAGGCATTGAGTGAGTTCGAAAAGTATCCTGTTTCCTACCCAAAAAGCTGGTTGTACAAAGTAGCCAGCAATCACTGTCTGATGAAACTGCGGAATAACCGGATCAATGTACCCATTTCAGACACCACACCGATCAACGAAGCAGCACCTGATACCGATGAATTCCTGGCCAAAGAAGCTTCACTGAATCTGTTGGAGGCAAGCCTGAATAAATTAAACAGAGAGCAGCAAACTTGTATAACTTTATTTTACCTCCGTAAAAAAAGTTATCAGGAGATTTGCAATCAAACAGGATACACGCTGTTACAGGTAAAAAGCCATATTCAGAATGGTAAAAGAAACCTGAAAGTGATCATGGAAAAAACGCAAAAACAGCATGGCTAACCGGAACAACATATTGAATGAAGAAGGCGACCTGAATGAGCAGGAACTGATGAAGTACCTCAGCGGGAAATCTTCGGATGAAGCACGTATTGCCATTGAGCAACAAATGGCCGACTCTGCTTTTATCAATGATGCCGTAGAAGGACTGCAGCAGTTGGGAAGCCCGAAAAAAATACAGGCACTGAAAGATCAGCTCAACAAACAGCTGCAAAAGGAAACCGCCAAAAGAACCCACCGCCCAAAAAAGCGTGGTATTGCAGACCAGCAATGGCTGATTGTTGCCATTTTAGCTATACTCTTCCTCTGTATCGCAGGCTATCTGATGATTCAATTCAATACATCAAAATAAATGGCTGCCGGTTTACCTGCACAAACGACGGACCAGCAATTCCTGTTTCGGATACGCCTCAGCCAATGATTGAGCCCGGGCCAATTCAAAATCGGCAAAATCAAATCCGGGAGCTACCGTGCATCCCACCAGAGAATAGGCACCGGTGGTTTCCGATGCAAACCAGCAACCGGCCGGTACCACTGCCTGGTAAACCTCCCCTGCCCCAGCACCCCTGCCCAAACGAATCAGCTGATAACCCTGTTGCGGGTCCAGTACATGTATCAGCAATGCATCTCCCTCATAAAAATGCCAGCATTCATCGCTTTGTATCCGGTGAAAAGCAGAAAAATTTCCCTTCAACAGTAAAAAATAAATGGCCGTGGAGAACAGCCTGCTGCCCCCAAAACGATGAGGCAGGGCATCCTGTGGAATTACTTCTCCGGACCGATAAGTTTCCTTGTAAAACCCACCTTCCGGATGAGCGGACAAACCATAGGATTGTATCAGCTCTTCCGGTCTGTTTGGGCAATTGATCTCGAAATGCATGATTCCGTTATTCTGTGAAACAGGTCTAAGATACGGTGAAACGGCCCGGTCTTGTAGTGAAACCTATATAAATATCTGAAAAATTGATATCTATCCTTTTTCTTGGTGTGTTTTTTATTATCTTGGTCCGCAAATTCCCCCATCTACATTCACAATTGAAATTTGAAAAATGAACAAATTCAGGGACCAGCTTCTCAATGAACCTGCCACAAATTTTGGTGGTATGCCCGCAACAGACGAAAAAAAATTATTCATTACCAGATCTACCGATATTTCCGGTATACTAGAATCTGATAACGACATTGTACTGGATGGTAATTTCAATGGGGTACTCTACAGCAAAAAAACCATTCATATTACGCAAACCGGTATGGTAAAAGGGGTAATTGTATGTAATGAAATTAAAGTAGAGGGGGAAGTAGAAGGATCCATCTATGGCTTAAAAGTGAATCTCTGCAAGGATTCCATTCTGAAGGGCACTATTCATTGTACCATCATCAATACCGAAATGAACCAGTTTATAGAAGCAAATATCAAATTGCTCAGCCTGGAAAAATCGGTATACGATACCAGCTCTAAAGAACTCTTTGGTCAGTTGAAGGATGTATTTAATAAGAACAACAAAGAGAACAATTACATCAGCATCTTCCAGAAAAAACTGGATGAGATCAAACCATCCACCAAGTTCTACTATAAGCAGGCAGAAACCGCTTCCGGCCAGCCCTATTTGTCCAGCGGTTCAACCGGAGTAGACCAGGACAGCCTGGATGAATTCAGCGACGATTCAGGCGCTCCTGATGCATAAAATAACCAAAAACACCTAAGAGAAAGCGGAAACCGGATGGTTTCTGCTTTTTTTTGCCCTTACCCGCAGGTAGCAGCTGAACATGCATCGAATTCAGTAACTTGTTCATCAACCAACTACTACTGATTATGCAAACTCATCTCCGGGCATTACTGTGCCTGATCCTGCTCACCATAATGCTGCCTGCAACAGACCTTATTGCACAACACAGCAGCTCCGATTCCATGTTGAAAGGAATGAACTGGCGAAACATAGGCCCCAACAGAGGAGGTCGTTCACTCGGTATTGCCGGCAGCTCCAAACGAAAGCTGGAATACTATTTTGGCGCTGTAGGCGGAGGCTTATGGAAAACCATCGACGGCGGATTAAACTGGAAGCCCGTTACCGACGGGCAAATCAACAGTTCCTCCGTTGGTGCTGTAGCCGTTTCAGAAACCAATCCGGATATTATCTATATCGGAACCGGTGAAACCGAATTCCGCGGCAACATCATGCAGGGGGATGGTGTATATAAATCCGTAGATGGAGGCAAGACCTGGAAAAATGTTGGACTGACCAATACCCAGTCTATTTCAAGGGTACGCATCCACCCTACCAATCCCGATATTGTTTATGTAGCCGCACTCGGACATGCTTTTGGTCCAAACGAAGAGCGCGGTGTTTTTAAAACCACAAACGGCGGAGTTACCTGGAAAAAAGTATTGTACAAAGGAGAGAAAGCAGGCGCTGAAGACCTGGTAATTGATCCAAATAATCCGGAGACTGTTTATGCCAGTATTTGGGAAGTATACAGAACACCTTATAAAATGTGGGCAGACACCGGTACTTCTGCACTGTACAAATCCACCGATGGCGGTAATACATGGACCAACCTTACCAAAAACACCGGCATGCCCAAGGGGCCTGTAGGAAAAATCGGCGTAACGGTTTCTCCTGCCAACTCCAGCCGGGTATGGGCTATTGTTGAAGCCAGCGACGGCGGACTCTATCGTTCAGACGACGGAGGCAGCAGCTGGAAGATGGTCAACGATGAAAGAAAACTGCGTCAGCGCGCATTCTATTATTCCCGCATTGTAGCAGATCCCAAAGACAGCAATACCGTTTACGGATTGAACGTAAATTTCTATCGTTCTACCGATGGCGGAAAAACATTTAAAGCGGTAAAACTGCCGCACGAAGATTCGCACGATCTCTGGATCGATCCTACCGATCCTTTGCGCATGGCGCATGCCAATGATGGCGGCGGAACAGTTACGAATAATGGCGGCATCAGCTGGACCGATGAAGATTTTCCCACTGCACAATTGTACCATATCACTGTTACCAACGATTTCCCCTACCAGGTAGCAGGCGCACAACAAGACAACAGCACCATTGCGGTTCCCAGTGAAGGGTACAACAACAGAGCCGCGCGAACCAACTCTATGAAACCGGGAATCGGATTTGCTTATCCGGTGGGCGGCGGAGAGAGTGGCTACATTGCTCAGGATCCAAAGAACCCGGATATTTTTTATGCAGGAAGCCAGGGCGCTTTGCTTACCCGGCTCAACAGGATAACCGGTCAGGTCAGGGATGTACAGGTTTATCCAAGGTTCTTTTCCGGAGAGGAAGCAAAAACATTACCAGAAAGATGGCAGTGGACCTACCCGATTGTGTTCTCTCCTGTTGATCCCAAGAGATTGTATACCTGTTCGCAGCATGTATGGATGACTACCAACGAAGGACAGAGCTGGGAAAAAATCAGCCCCGATCTTACCTATGCAGATACAGCAACATTGGGTGTTAGCGGTGGTGTAATTACCCGCGACATGAACGGACCGGAAATTTATGCTACCGTATTTGCGCTGGCACCGTCTTATCATGATGCCAATATTATTTGGGCAGGCTCCGACGACGGACTAGTACATATTACCATCGATGGCGGTAAGAACTGGAAAAACATTACCCCTCCGGATATGCCCAGGAACACCAGGGTGAGTATTATTGAAGCATCTCGTTTTGATGCCGGCACAGCCTATATCGCAGCCAAGCGGTACCAGATGAACGACCGCACGCCGTATATTTATAAAACCACTGATTTTGGCAAAACCTGGAAGAAGATTATCCGGGGCATCCGTGCAGACGATTATGTACATGCTGTAAGAGAAGACATTACCCGAAAAGGATTGTTGTATGCAGGTACAGAACATGGCATCTGGGTTTCTTATGACGATGGAGAAAACTGGCAGTCGCTGCGCCTCAACCTGCCCGATGTACAGGTAGCAGATCTGGCCGTAACAGAAAAAGACCTGGTTATTGGCACACACGGAAGATCCATTTATGTGCTGGATGATATTGCACCTGTAAGAGCATTCAACGCTGAAAAACCCGTGTCTGGTGCTCATTTGTACCAACCATATTATGCCGTAAGAAATGTACAGAAAGCTGTATTCCAGTACCACCTGGAAAAGGAAGCAACTGATCTGAAACTGGAGATACTGGATGGTTCCGGAAAACTGGTACAAACATTCCTGGGTGAAAAAGCAAAGCCTGCAGGAGAATCAGATGAAGAGGATTATAGAAAACCTGCAGCCCCTTCCATGAAGGCCGGTTTAAATAAATTTGAATGGAACCTGCGCTATCCGGCGGCCACCTCCTTCAAAGGAATGATACTCTGGGGAGCCAACTCCTACAACGGTCCGCTGGCCCTTCCCGGGAATTATCAGGCTCGTTTAACTGCTGCCGGTAAAGAATTGACCCAACCCTTCGAGATCAAATCGGATCCGCGCATCAACGATATCAGTCGTGCCGACCTCGAAGAAAAATTCAATCTGTCTGTTCAGATCCGCAACGAAGTAAGCAAGGCCAATGAAGCCGTGATTAAGATCAGAAGCATCAAAGAAAAAATTGCTTCAACCGGGCTTGCTGCTAAAAACAAAAACCTGATTGATCAGTTATCGGCCATTGAAGAGCAGCTTTACCAGGTAAAAAATCAGAGCTCACAGGATCCGCTGAACTTCCCGATCCGGCTCAACAACAAACTGGCCTCATTGGGTCGTGTGGTGGAAACAGGAGATTATAAACCCACCAATGGTTCTTATAAAGTGTTTGAAGAATTGAAGGCAGAACTGGCGGTGCAGTTAAATCAGCTGGACACCTTGCTGAAGAAGAAAGAGATGGCGAAGTTTTTATAAGATATTCCTCTTAAAAGCACAAGCCCCTAATCTGTAATGTACTCTTTGGGGGCTTCTGCTTTTATTTTCTTTTAGCCGAAATACAATCCACCCTGGTAGGTTTTTCTGTATTCCGAAGGCGTTACTCCTGTAAGCTGCCTGAAAAAACGGGAAAGGTTACTCGGTTCCTGGAAGCCAAGAGAATCTGCAATTTCATTTATAGTAAGGTTGGTGTACAACAATAAAGACTTGATTTCAAAAACAAGCCGCTGCCGGATCAGGTCACCGGCATTTACGCCAAAGAAACTATTACAGTATTTGTTCAAAGTAACGCGACTGGTTAACAGTTTTTCTGCATAATAAACCACCCCATACGCCGCATTGATTTCTCTTTCGAGCAAATAACGAAATCGAAGTGCCAGGCTTTGCTCTTTTACTCCAAAGGGAATATCGTACTGTCTGGTGTATGCCCTGCTTAGGGCCTGCAAAAGGTAAACAAGTTGGGACCTGAGATAAGCACCGCTATCCGGCTTATACTGGTCTATTTCGCTCATCATTTGGCTGGAAAGATCAACTAATATTTTCCATTCTTTCTCTTCAGGACTAAGAAAATGCGGGAACTGTCCGTAAAAAAAAGGCAGGGCACAAAGGAATAATTCATTCTTTAGGTATTCTCTCAGGAATTCTTCGCGAAACAATAAAAAGCGACAAGTCAACGCCTTCTTCTTAACAAACCATTTCCGCTTCCGAAAAGGAGATATAAAAACAATCATGCCCGCCGATAAAGCAATTTTTTTGTCGTCCAGCAATAAATGCCCTGAACCCGCTTCAAAAAAAATCAACTCATAGAAATCGGTGGTATGCGGTTCCTCCTCAAAAAAATAACCGGGAAACCGATCGATTGATCCTGCATCAATCATCAGTTCTTTTCCGTATTTCCAGTTATTAAATTTAAAAATCCTCATACCAATCAGTTAATCAAAAAACCGGTTTATTCAGGGCCTGTGCAGGCGGTTGGATTTTCAGCAGTTTCGAAACCGTTGCAGCAATCTGAACCGAATGTATTGCCTTTAGTTTCTTAGCCGGAACAGCCCCACCCCACGCATAAAAAACAGACTGTCCCTCTCTGACCTTTGCCAGGCATCCATGAACAGCCCGGCCCGTTTCATTCATGGTTCCATTTAAAAGAAATGTTCGCACACCTTCCTCCTGGTCTTTGAACAATTCCCGATCAAAGGAATTGCTCACTAAATAAGGAATGGCAGGTATATATCTTCCTGAAAGGGAATAGCCTTTTCTGCAACTTACAAATAAATCCCCTGAATGACCCGCATGAAACAACCCTAACTTTTTCTGGCTGTTGCTATCTGCTACCAATTCAAAAATCAGCTCACCTGTTTGCTCATTGCGAAAATGTTCCAGCTTTTTTTTCAACCCGGCCAAATATGCAGAATAGTTTTGGGAAGATATTTTTTCCGGATTTATATAAATATGGGCAGAATTACCGCTTGGCACAGCTTTTATCTCGTTTTTACTAAACGAATAGCCAGACTGCTCCAATAAATTATTCAAGAGCAGCACCGAATGTGTTGGAATCATCCCATGATCTGAAAATAACACAAAGGATGTTCCGGCGGGAGCAGCATTCATGATTTCCAGTAAATAACCGTCCATTATCCTAAACCACTTCTCTACGATTTGTTGATACCGCAGTGGTCTTCGTCCTTGTTCGGCAGTATAGTCCAACTGTTTTTTATCTGTTAGCGTATACCGATGCTGTATATCGTCGAGCGTAGAAAAATAGCCAAACAATAAATCCCAGTTGTCTTCCTTCATCCCCCTCAGAATAAGGTTTTTGGAATAGGTTGCCAGTCTGTCGACCTGCTCAAACCATACTTCTTCAGGTACCACACCCGCTGTTGCTTTGAGATTATCAGGTTCTCCCGGCCATAGTCCGCAGGATTGTTGCATCCTTGCCATAAAAGCCTGAGGGTATCCATACACTTCTGCAGGAGGTGACAAATAAATCTGAAACCGGCCTTTTTCGAGCGAGGAGCCAAACAAACAGGAAGACATGTTATACACTTTACCCGCATGAACAATTTGTATTACTTCCCATGATGTTTCGGACAAGGACACTGCATATCCATTGCTGATCAGCGAGTCTGTATCAATAATAATTTGGAAAGAAGGTTTTAACATATTGGCTTCATCCTCGAGTGTATCTTTCAAATAAAACCATAAACCCGCTTTATTTCCGCCGCCTAGCTGAATTTCCGTTGCTGTTCCGGCATTACCATTATTTAACCGGACATATTGTTGATCATCCACCATGTAACGATCTTTTCCTGCGGTTAAATTGAATACAGCGGAAGCGCCTGTAATGGAAGGGTACATGAGCATTCGGTCTGTCATCCTGCTGCTGTCTGAATAATCGATCCCTACCCCTCCCAGGGCAATTACTTTTTTACCCTGCCGCCTGGCAGCCTGAAAGATGGATTCAGCAGCATATGGTTTCCTAAATGCAGTATATGCAGGCTCAGTCCATTGCTGCTGCTTCGTTCTGAATGAATTTCCAACTAATCCGGTTGTACCGGGAGTAGCGCCCGTAAAAATTGAAATATGCGATGGCCCTGTAGAAGCAACATTGATCGGGTAAACTGTTTTGGCATATGCCCCTGTTTTTCTTATTCTGGCAAATGCGCCATTCGCCGGCAATACCCCATTTTTTAGAAACCGGTCTATCAAATAATCCGGTGTTCCGTCCAGTGAAATCATGACCACCCGGTTTGTTTCGGATAATTGCGATTTCAGATCCGATATAAAACCGTTTAAAACAATTAAAAGATATAAGCCTCTCCTGCACCAGGGCCAGGAGGAAATCAACCCTGTAAGTAAACCTGCTCTCATTTCTGATAAATTTTGGCAAAACTAATTTGCCCCTCTGCCGAAGCCTGTATCAAAAACGAAAGAAATCTGTCAATCGGATAAGCAGCCTGTTTTAAATGGAATACCCATTATGGCTAGAGAGATGCGTGTATGTCGAACCAACTCAGATGATTAATTGGTATTCTTTCTTCTCCTTTATAAAATGATTGATAGTACCCTTTTACTGTTGCATAATCATGCCAGGGGCCAGCTGTAGCTTCTCCAAAAGGCCCTGAAGAGGAATATGGATATTTAAACGGAAACACTTTTTGTAGCCGCATTTTAAGGCGGTTGTATTTAAACTGGATATAATTGAGAATTGTATTCTGCTCCTTTGATAAGGAAAAGGCTTCAAAATTCCTTGCCTGATTAATCAATTTAAATTTCCGATACCCTTTTTCATACAAAATATCGAGATTTTGGGTACTGCTATCTTCACAGGAAATATACTGGGGCAGGTTATCCGGATCTAACGAAGACAAAACAAAATGATCAAATCCTTCTATATCAATCTTTACATAATAAGCTTTGTCAAATTGCCTGAAAATCTTATCGGCCGTTACACATTCCACTTTTACTTCCTCAAAAGGCGTATTGTCTCTGGAGCCGATTTCAAAATCAAAAGAGCTCCATTCAGAGAGGTGCAGGTTTTTATAAAAGCTAAGCACCCCATTTTCTCCTGCAACTCCCAGGTTTAAAATAGTGAGTTGCTTGTTCGCAATATATTCAGCCATGCTCTTTTGAGCAGCTGCCACCAGTTCGGGGTTTGCTTCAATAGCCACTACATGAAAACCTTCCGCCAGGTACCTTCTGGTATCCTGTGCCGTATGCATTCCAAAATCAAAGACTATTTTTTTTGCTCCCATCATTCAAACAAGTTATTTTCAAAGACCTAAGATAAGTGATTTATATTTTGCAATTGCTCCACAGAAACACCATTTGCAACTCCCGGGGACCGCTCTGCCGGAACAGGCAGACTTTCTATCCGAGAAACCACCTGCCAGTCCGAGACACACCATTCAAAAGGCAACCTTTTATAAGACCGCCTTTTGAGTAGTGAGTGGAGCCGAGGGGAGGATCTCAAGAAAAATTATACATTTAAAGCGTACTGAAAATGGGGAGCATTCACACTCTGGCTGAGCTCTACTAAACATATACTTTCTTTTTCTACAATTGCCATTAAAATTACAGATAGCACATAACAAATGAGATTTTCGAAACCTATCTATTGTCGTCTTTAATAACCAAGGTCTGCATTATTTTTGTTGAACGCACAAGCGCGAACCCGTTCCTTTTCAATTCAGCATTAATATCTTCAAAGTTGGTCAAAATGGCATCTATTTTTATATCGAGATTATAATCAATGCCTGTACTATCAATAACAACGTCATCCATAAAGGCTATCGCTTTTGATAAGCTTTGGACAAAACTGGAAATGGGCAAATTTTGTAAATGAATTCCTGTTTTGGAATTCTTAATCATCTTGCTTTCTCCATTATATGTATGGGGGATTCTAGAACTGTCTATCACAATCAATTTCCAAATTGGCCAACTCCTAAATTGAATATCGACACCGTAACCGAAATAACTTCTCAAATCGTTGCGCATTATTTCTTTTAACTGCTCCGTGGTATCTTTCCATATCCTGGTAGTGGCAATACTATAATTATAAACATTTTTACCGTTTTTGTAATCAGGTTGCACTACAGTTGTGTCCCTAATCTCAAAAACCGGTTTCGGCCATACATTTCCATACAATTGTTCCTTCTTGTCCTGCTTCCATATAAAATCCCCATCAGAACCCCAATAGGCATAATTATATAACCTGGTTATCGAAGATCCCAAAGTTTGAAACATAGCAGGAGGTTCAATTCCTTGTTGACGACAATAACTTTTCCATACCACATCAAACACTCCTGAAGGTGAGCCCAAAGGCATACCTGGCTTCCAGACTGAAAATAACGAACGCATAGCAAAATTAGAGTCTTCTCCTCCATTACCATAGAGTAAAAGAGGTCTTTTGTTATCATAAGAATTTTGTGCTGCCTTCAAGAATGTGCTGTCACGTTGAATAATACCATCTCTCAAAAAAAGCTCTAGATTGTCGCGAGTGAGTTCATTACTGATGGTGATTCCCTTTATGATCCCTGCTCTGTCAATCCATACTAAATGAGGCACCGAATGTACCCCAAAGGTTTTAAATACATCCCTATCAACGATCGCGACGGGAAGGCTTAGTTTTAATTTATTGTGAAATTTCTGGTAAGTTTCCATTGTACCTGGTTCATCTGGGCCTATCATTACAAATTGAATTTTGTCTTTGTATACTTTCTGTAATGAATCAATCTTAGGAAGGCTTAAAAAGCAAACCGTACAGTACTTAGAAAAAAAATCAAGTATTACATATTTGCCTCTCTGTTTATTTAACTCAAATACCTTGTTTTCAGAATAATGCAGATTCTGAAAAACCGCATCAGGGGCTGGCGCACCGATCTTTATATCAGGTAATGTCTGAGCTACTATGCAATTAATTAGCGCAAGACATAAAAAGAATGTTAAGTGCAGTTGTTTAGCTCTGCATGTAATGGTAACCATAGTTTCGGATTTAAGATTAATAACCTGGATTCTGAGTGAGCTTTGAATTCCTATTAATCTCGACTAGTGGAATAGGATACAATTGATCGGCAGAACTCCAGCTACTTCCCTTTAAAGGAGCCATCACCTGGTTTACAGTACCAGTACGTTTAAGATTCAACCACCGGTCTGCAAATTCTGCAAACAGTTCATATTTTCGTTCGACCTGAACACTATCGGTTAAAGATGCTTGAGTAAGCCCCGTTAATGCGGGAAGGCCGGCCCTAACTCGGACCGCATTAAGGTCTCCTGTCCCTCCGACAATATTATTTAGCTTGGCTCGCGCTTCTGCCCTGATCAGGTATTGTTCACTTAAACGGAGTATTACAGTATATTCAGTTATCGGAGTTACATTTTGTCCTATTTTATACTTATTAGGCAGGAAATAAGTTTTCCCTGATACGGTTAGAGGTTGTATCCACGCCGATTTTCGATTATCTGATGCCCGGAAACTTTTTACAAAATTTGTGTCAACTGAAACTACCGTTGGGGTTAATTTTGTTACAAGTTGGGAACCGGGGTAAGAATTATACCCAGGCGTAACGGGCATAAGTTGCCAGATCGCCTCAGAATTATTTTTTAGAAAACTGTTATTCAGGTTGCTATTCAAAGAATATGTGGTCGAAGCTCCAATTACTTTGGAAGACTCAGTCTCTGCTTCTGCCCACTTTCCAGTGTATAAGTAGACTCGGGCCAACAATGCCGAAGCAGCAGCTTTATTGGGACGTACACGTTCAGTTATAGCCACGTTTGACGGGCTCAGGTAATTGCTACTAAGCAGAGATATAGCTTCAACTAGGTCTGCTATAATAAAATCATAGACTTCAGTTACAGGCGACCTAGTGATACTTTCGTTTGTTTTATAATCAGTACTTTTCGTGATAGGAACATCGCCAAATAAATTAACAAGATAAAAATAGCAGAATGCACGTGTAAATTTTGCCTCTCCGATGAGTTGTTGCTTTATTTCACTACTTACAACTGTACTTTTTTCTACACCTTCAATTAAAGCATTTGCTTGATAAATATATCTGTAGAAATTTGTCCAGAAGGAATAAGTAGTGATATTATCAGCTGTGAGGTTATTGGTTGCCAAATCTATAGCCGCTGCAGTTGTGCCCAGGCTGGTAAATTCATCGGCCGTTACACCAGGTGTTATTATCATATTGTAAGCCAAGCCATTACTCTCCATTTGTGCATAGATAGACAGTTGTGCGCCAACAGCAGTCGCATTACTGCTAAAGACAGAATTTCGCTCCAACTGAGCTTCCGGGTTCCCGACATCAGTAAATTTTTTACAGCTGGTACCAAAAATCACCTGAGCAATCAAAGAAACCAATAAATATGTAGTGTTTTTAGAAAACATAGTTGTAAGATTTATCAATTAAAATTTGATTTGAATTCCACCTGTAATCATTTTGTTTGGAGGTAGTGCTGTCTTGGATTCTGGGTCCAACCCATAAAAACCAGTAATCGTAAACAAATTCTGACATTGAACAAATAACTTAAAATCAAGGATTGATTTTTTGCGTAGTTTATCACTGTTTATATCGTATGCCACATAAATATTCCGCAATCTGATATAAGAAGCATTGCTGTATGCGGCATTGCTCTGGCGGTAATTTGAGAATGCAGTATTCGCAGTAGCATTTGAAATCGAAAATCTTTGGACGCCAGTTATGTCACCCGGCTTTTGCCATCGTGCAAATACAATATCCGGTTGATTTACCATTAGGCCAGGCCTTGAAAAAAAACTAAGGTAATTTTCTCCGTTTAATTCTTGGGCGAAACTAAACAACATGCTAGCGGTGACCTTTCCAATGCGAAATGTATTTTCCAGTCCACCATAAAAGTCCTGACTTGTATTTATAATACTTTTAGAATCATTAGGAGATGTAATTCTACCATCATTGTCAAAATCGTTAAATGTATAAACTCCTGTCAGTGGGTCGACTCCGGTATATTCAAATTTCTTAAAAATGGATAGAGGATGTCCGATTACATAACGGTTGGCATAAGTTGAATTTTCTAATCCTTGATAACTTACTAATTTATTATGTGGGAAGGTCATATTTCCTGATATTTCCCAATTAAAGGTCTTTCGGCTCAATATAGTCGCACTGATTTCGAGTTCAATACCGTTGTTCCTTATTACTGCAGGAATATTACGAAGTATACCTGAAAATCCGGACAGTGTTGGCAAAGGGTATGAAACAAGTTGATTTTCTGTTATGTTGTTATAATAATTCGCGGTAACTAGAACCCGGTTATTCCACAAGCCAAGATCTGCACCAACTTGGTATTTTTTCACTTTTTCCCAACTGTAATCGTTATTAAAAAGTTGAGCAGGACTGAAAGTTGTCGTTCCAAGATAGGGATAAATACCAGGTGAGTAAAGATCCATGTATTTGTAGTCACCAATCTGATCGTTCCCTGTAACCCCAGCACTTGCTCTCAGTTTTGCAAAACTGACAACAGTTTGCTGTTTCATGAAATTCTCACTGCTGATAATCCATCCGATTCCTAACGAACCAAAATTAGCAAACCGGCTATTCTCTCCATATCGGCTTGAACCATCACGCCTTACTGTTGCAGACACGATGTACTTTTTCCGGTAATCATAATTGGCATGTGCAAAAAAACCAATATACCTGTAATTTATCTTCGTTTCACTGGATGTAGTAATCGTCGCCGCAGCTCTGATGCTATTTATCAACGCATCAGACGTATATCCCTTTGCACTTTGAAACAACCCGTTATCCTGCGAAGACTGAAACGAAGCCCCGGCAGTAAATAGAAAATTCGCATTATTAAATTTAGGTTCATAGGATATTTGAGGCTCTCCAATAAGGTTTGCAATTGATCGATTACCAAATCTCGCCGAACCCGTTTGGTTGAATGAGGGGTTAAGACTGGACATTGGCTGTGCCTGGTGATCGACAGTTGATAACCTGTCATACCCCCCGCTGAATTTAAAGCGCAAGTTCTTTGTTATTCGTACGTTCAAGTTTAGATTGGTAATAAAATTTTCTGAATTGGAAGTAAATACCTGGTATACGTTGAGAAAGGGGTTTTCCCAGGTCGAATTTTCCCAGTTAAGGCTACCATCGGTTTTAAAAAGAGCTGGAGCAACCGGTGCAAGTGTGATCATTCGTGTAATATCTCCATCCCCACCGGGCAGTACTTTGTGATTAAACAAATAGCGCGTAGAAAGCTGTAACGAAATGGCACCATTTTTCGAACTGTGCCCTACAGTAACATTTGTTGAATACTTTTGCATCGAGAAATTTCCAGGAATGGTTGGTGTTTCCTTATAATAGGAACCACCAAAAGAGAATTGTGTTTGGGACGTACCTCCAGATACAGATATATCTGCGTTTGTTTGGTGCATTGTTTCTCCTATCAGTGTTTTTTGCCAATCTGTATAACGCGTAGTATCCCACAATAAAAGATCCTTTGCATTAGTGGCAGTAGTCACTACACCATCGTTTGAAAATGCTTCTCGACGCATTGCGAGATATTGAGAAGTATTCAGCATTTTCATTGTGCGTGATATTTTGCCTGCTCCGGTATAAACTCTGATATTTGTTTGTGGTTTTCCAGAATTACCGGCTTTAGTTGTAATCAGTATAACACCGTTTGCACCACGGGAACCATAAATGGCAGTAGCGTCTGCATCTTTTAACACTTCAATACTCTCAATTTCACTAGGATTCAGATTACTGAGAGGGCTTGAGACAACACCGCCACCTACAAAAGTGCTATTTAAAATGGACGAAGGAAAAGGAACTCCATCTACAATATATAATGGATCATTCCCATTGGCAATACTGTTTCTTCCACGCAGTTGGACTGCTTGATAACTGCCAGGCATTCCTGAAAATTGTCTGATTTGTAATCCGCTGACTCTCCCACTTAGTGCACTCAGCGGGTCAGCTATTGGTTGTTTTGCAATATCTTCTGATGTAATCTTACTAATACTTCCCGTATTCATCCGCTTGGTTGTAGTTCCATAAGCCCTTATGATAATTTTGTCGAGTTCATCTACTTTACTCCGCACAATAATGTTACCTACATTCGTTTTATTGTTTACAGCTATTTCAATTTTTTCGATATTGATCGCACTAATAACAAGAATTGCTTTTGTATCAACACCAGTCAGCATAAAATCTCCATCATTATTGGTGATTGTCCCTTTATTCGCCCCCTTCACCATGACACTCGCACCAACAACAGGCTTTCCGCTTTCATCTGTTACCTTTCCCCATATATCAATGATCGAAGCTTGAGCCCCCTGACCTAAGTCCGAGGATACGGGGGCGGTTGGTTTTTTTGCCTTTAGAGAGATTACTATTGTCTTGTTTTCAATCGTATACTCAAGATCTATGTCTTTAAGTACGGCGTTCAAAAACTGGGTAAGCGGCAGATCTTTGGCATTAACCGATACTGGCAGGTTGGTGTTGACCTGTGTAGCATTGTACACCACGAAGTAGCCAGTTTGTTTCTTGACAACCTTAAATACCTCTTTTAGGCTGGCATTTTTAGCACTGTAGCTGATGGTTTGAGCTCCGGCGGCAGCCATGAGGTGAACACAGCAACCAGTAAGCAGAATGGCGGTTAGTTTCATAACACGCAGGATTTGGGTAATTGACATACCTTTGTTTTGGTTGGGTTAACAAATAAGAAAGCCTTCCGGACTTCTTTTGATTGGGTAACCTGGCCATCCGGCCGTGGCGTGTTCGAGACGCTGCGGCTTTTTGTTTCGGTCACCTGCATAACTATTCTATCAACAATTTTTTTCCTTCAATTCTGCAGTGTACATTCATTTTCTCCAACACCTTTATTGCCTGGGTAAGTGTTAAGTCACGTCCCATTTCACCACCAAATACAACACTATATCTGGCATCGAGGTTAGTAAATACGACCTCCACGTCATACCACCTGCTTATGTCACTAACTACCGATCCAAGTTCGCGGCCATCAAGGTAAAAGCTGCCACTCTTCCATGCCATGACTTCATCAGTGTTGGCAGTGGTGACCTTATTTTTACTGAACTGCTGGCCAGGTTTAAGTGAAATGGAATGGTTAATTATCACGACACCTTCTAAAAGTGTAGTTTTGACTGCGCCTTCATCCTCGTAGGCTTTTACATTAAAACTGGTACCAACATCCTCGATGGTCTGTTCCCCCGCCGTCACCCGGAAAGGTTTGGCCTCGTTATGAACTACCTCGAAATAGGCCTCTCCCTTTAAGGTCACGAGCCTATCCTTTGCATTATAGCTGGTGGGGTATTGAAGATAAGTATCAGCATTCAGCCATACTACCGTATTATCTGGCAGAGTAATCTGCATTGCCCTGCTGTTTTTGGGGTTGCTGGCAAGGATATACCCTTTGTTGGACCGATTACCTTCAAATACCAGTTGCCCATCAGCCGTCTTGCGGGCAATACCCGCTATCAATGTGCCATTGGCTACAGTATCCAGCATGACCCGCTTTCCATCGGGTAAAGTGATGGTAGCCTTATTGAATTGAGGTGCTTTGATATCTGCCTGCGCCAGTTCCTTCTGTTGGGGCTTCTGCTCACGGTTTAAGAAAAATACGATACCCGATAAGGTAAGAATCAATACAGCCGCTACTGCCCACTGGAATTGGCGAATAAAAGGCAAGCGCCTCACCGGTACGATCCGATTCATAATCTTTTGATTCGAGGAGAGTTTATCATAGTGTCCCATCAGTGCCAGATCCTGGGTGATGTATTCCCCATCATTTAGTCGCTGGTACAATACTTCATTGGCCGGCTCTTCCTGTCGCCACTCCCTAAGCGCGTCAGCGTCATGGGCAGGTAATGGCTCACCCTTTCGCGTAAGGCTGATCAGCGACGCCATATATAAAGCCTGGTCCAGTTGCGCTTCGTTCATAAAATTTTTTAATTAGATAACACGGCAGCTAAGCCGCATTAGGTAGATAACAACGAAGAAGAAAAGCTGTACTAGTGTACCATGATATTTTTTTCTGGTGAAGATAAAGCCACCAGCATGAGGAGCATGCTTAATAGATGTTCACGTCCCCTGAATTGCAGTCGGAGCAATTCCAGGGCCCGGCTCTTCTGGTTTTTAACGGTATGGACAGAGAGTGTTAGATGGGCTGCTATCTCCCCGTTGCTCAAGCCTTCCAGAAAGGCGAGTTTAAAAACCAGCCCCATTTTTTCCGGTAATTGTTCGATAGCCGTGTAAATTTCATCCATCACTTCTGCGCGGATGATCTCATTAAGTACAAAACCCTCTGCCGGTTCCTGCCTGCGAGTGTATTCATCATGTCTTTTCTCCCTTCGCCCACCAAGTTTGAGTTCGCTAAAACAAGCGTTGCGCGCGCATAGGTAGAGGAATTTTTTGACTGCCGGGAAACTCGTAAAGCCCCCCCTATTCTCCCAGAGCTTAATGATGCTTTCCTCCGCGATATCCTGTGCACTGATTGCGTCCCCCGTGATCTTTTCTGAGAACAGGCACAAGGCACGGAAACAATGATCCATCAGGTAGCCGACCGCCCTTGGGTCTCCGCTGTTCAACAGCCTAACACAGTCATATTCACTTAGGGCATTCACAATCATCGGGATTTATAATTTTTTAATCATACAGCGATACGAATCAACTCTCAAAGCTCAAAAAACCTTTATATAGTACTACAAATATGGATTTTGTTTTGCGAAAAAAATAATAAATAACACATGTTAGGATAATACCTCCTGAAAATCAATGATTCCAAATTGAGAAGACACTCTATATATCTCTAATGTTGCTTAATCATGCCAGTAAACTTCAGTAGTTGCTTGGCTTTCTAATTAAGCAAATCAGGGAGTTTGACCCATAATGTCTCAGTCAATGAATATAGCCTCAAAAGCCTAGGCATCATTTTACCTGTTTCATACAGTTGGTAACGTTTTATAGTTATCCCGGCAGCACAGGCAATCTCCTTTCGACTCGGATTATTACTGATTCGAATAATTCTCATTTGTTTACCCAACCTTTTGATATGCTTTTTTCTCAGCTCGTTGCATCCGTGCATTTTTAGTATTCATTATTGGCGTATGAGCATAGGCCTTGAAATATTTGTCAATATATCCATATAAAATTGAACTTTAGAGTCTTAGATTTATATCCATAAGCAGGAATCATGCAAAATCCGATCGCTCTGATCAATTGATTTCGATTTAAGCTGACCCATCTTGTCCAGTTCAGATTGCCCCACTCTGTCCGATTCAAACTGACCAAATAAAGATTGGATATGCAGAAACGGCTTTACGATCTTATGATTTGAGCAGATGAGGGATCATAAAAATAATCTGCTACCGTACCCTTTTTTATTTTTTCAACCATCTCGTCAATGATAAATAAAGGCGCCAAAAACCATTCTTGATCCTTTACTGATTTTTCCGAATCGATCCTTTACCTCAATATTTAGTTTTGCTGTGTTAAGAAACCTATGGAATATTTTTTCCAGCCTCACCCTATTCAGATTTGCTAATTTATAGGTTGCGATAATCTCAACATCTGCCATTAGGTATGATCGTACTTTGCATGGGAACCCGCATTTTAACATCTCCACCGGCAACCCCAATTTTATGAACAATGTTTCTGTGTTCTTTCACGACTGGATGATCGGAAAGGCTCCGTAACACGTAGATAACTCCTGACTCGATACATCTTCACTACTTTGATTTGAAAACAGTGGACCTGCATTTTCTCCAGTTACAAATCGGCTGGTTTCATACTTGTACATTGCACGGATGAGCGAACGAAGCAGAATATTGCTTTCGGTGGCATTGTGCCATAAATTACACGTAAACGCGCATCGTCATCACCATTTGGCGCTTTGAAGGTCTCACCTATTTGATCGATGTATGCAAGTTGACCGCCCAGGATAATAAAATGACCGACTTTAAGTTTTGTTTTCGTATATCCGGATTTAATATCTCTTTTTACCATATCAAATAACTGTTTGAATTTCTCAAAATTTTCACATCTTGTCCGGGTGGTAATCTCTTCAACTTCACGCTTCTCAGCTCTGGATTTTACATGCTTGAGATTTGTGATGGTATCTTCAGCGCTTTCATTTACGCCAAGCTTTTCCAGCAATTCATCGTCATCGATATCATCGGAAATTTCCATGAGAGGCTGATAATCGCCGTTTAGTAATCCTTGGTGATCTCTGTCTTTGAGCAATGAGATAAATTCTTGATGTTTACGTATTTGATCCAATCGAATCGCGTAGAGACGTTCAAAAATATCATTGCCCTCCGCATATAAAGGAATACGCCCGTTTTTCTCTACGAATTTTTGTATTTCTTCAAAACCAGCAATTACACGTTCTTCCACTGCCGAATGAGTGAGAGTTTTCTTAACCTCAACTTCTATACCCAGATCGGCAAGTAGTGCATCATCTTCTGCTGTTATTTGCTTCTTCTTAGCCATTTTTTCTTCTGATTTTAATCTTACTAAGACAGCAATGCTTTGTGCCATCCGCTGTTCCCAGAGGTCAGCCGATTTGATGTCCGGTAGTCTTCCTCATTCATTTTTAAATTTAAGCACAGGTTTGGCAAGCTCTCTTGCTTCTTCCAATGCGATAGTCTGCTTCTTTCCTGAAATAATTTCTGCCATTGCTTTTAAACTCTGATCAGTCATGGCCTTGGATAGAATAGCATATGCCTCACTAAAAGGAAAGAGATGTATGGTATGTTGGCCAACTCACAGACCTTAGGTTTGTTTACCAGTCTTTGAGTGTTGTAATGAGCAGAAACTCCTAAGGAAGGTGTTCGATCACAATTTATACTATAAAGAGGGTACCTATCGAACCCCTACACTAATAAAAATGCTTGCACATAACGAATTGAAATTGAAAGAAAAATATCTTTTATTCTGGGAAAGAGAAGGGGAAAATTTTTCAATTTTCCCCTTAAGTGGAGCCGACCGGATTCGAACCGGTGTCCAAACATCGTGACCATTAGCTTTCTACATGCTTATTTTCTTATTAATTGTCGGCCGCGTGCCGGAAAGAAACAAACCAACCCGCAGCTTAGCTGAATAAGCTTAGGCAACAATCACAGCCTTTTGTTGCAGCATCTCCTTTTGTTTTGAGTCGGCGGCGGCACCTGGAAAGAAGCGAACCTGTGCGGCGGCCCAAATGACGGTCTAATCACTGATTAGGCAGCCATGGCATACTGTGTATTGCCAGATAATGGTTGAATATTCAGATTAAAGTGCTAATTATCCAACGCACTGCATGCTTACACCAACCGTAACCTATGCTGTCAAAACCAACACGGCCCCAGTAAATGAAAAGAGAACAAAGTTAAGCTCAAATTCGGATGATTACTTCAATAACCTCCAGAAGTCTAACCCCAAAGCGTATGCCATAAGCCCTAAAAGCAGTATCATACCTGCCATTTGGGCATATTCCATGAATTTGTCGCCTGGTTTTCGGCCGGAAATCATTTCATAGATGGTAAACAGGGCATGTCCGCCATCCAGCGCCGGTATGGGCAAAATATTCATGAAGGCGAGCACAATGGAGAAAATACCGGTGAGTGTCCAGAATCTTTCCCAGTCCCAAACACCAGGGAAGGTATTTCCGATACTGATCACGCTTCCCAATGAATCACTGGCATTTACCTTACCGGTAAAAATCTGCTTGATCCCTGTTACATATTTATCCAGTGTT
This sequence comes from Sediminibacterium sp., assembly GCA_028687975.1. Lineage (GTDB taxonomy): Bacteria > Bacteroidota > Bacteroidia > Chitinophagales > Chitinophagaceae > Sediminibacterium. The sequence goes on along the minus strand of JAQTZD010000004.1, from coordinate 27,895 downwards.
TCCCAGCAATGCCTGAATCCGATCGGAACAGACTGCAGCAGGGTATATTCGGAAGTAACGGTTCCAAGAATGGAATAAGGACTTACGGCAAAAAAGCCAATAGATCCTTTGTCGTTGATGAGGGCTTTCACTTGTACGGTATCTGCCCCTCTGATCAGGCTGAGTGTTACCAGCGAATCGCTGTATCTTTTTTTGATGGCATCAAAATCGTTGTAGTAAGGGCATAGCTGATTGTTGATGGCAATCAGGGTATCTCCCTTGCGCAATTCTCCGTTGGTAATGGTGGCAGACTTGCCCACAGAATCGATGATTACCGGATACCGGGGTATTATCATGCCGGCAAATTTCTTTTGCTTCACAATGGTTTTAGAGAAGTGTTCAGGAATGCTCAGCTCTATCGGACTGCCGTTGCGGATAATCTGTAATTTTTTAGCTTCTTTCAGGACCATTTCGGATTCGAGGGTACCAAAATTAACAATCGGCTGACCGTCGATACCAACCACATTGTCTCCATCCTGCATACCAATTGTTTTGGCAAGAGAATCTACGTGCACACCATATTTCAGGTTTTTCACAGGCAATTGTTCTTCGCCCCAAACCCAGGTAATACCAATAAAAATAACGACGGCCAGTATCACATTTACCACTACACCACCCACCATAATAATGAGTCGCTGCCAGGCAGGCTTGGAACGAAACTCCCAGGGCTGTGCAGGAAGGTTCATTTGTTCCTTGTCCATACTCTCATCGATCATACCGGCTATTTTAACATAACCGCCAAAAGGAATCCAGCCAAGACCATATTCTGTTTCGCCTATTTTCTTTTTCCAGAGACTGAACCATGGATTAAAGAACAGATAAAATTTTTCGACCCTGCATTTAAAGAATTTAGCCGGCAGATAGTGCCCCAGTTCATGCAGAATTACCAAAATGGAAAAGGACAAAATAAACTGCCCCATTTTCACGCCCACACTTAACCAGTCAATTGCTAATAAACTCATATCTAATTTCCCGAAGGTTTTATTTTACAAATTAAAATTACATGTGTACAAGAGAAGCCGCAAAATCACGTGCTTCTGCATCGGTATCAAAATATTCCTGAAGCGTAGGTTGTTCAATGAACGAAACCTTTGCCATGGTTTGTTCCACCATTTCGGTCATATCCAGAAAACCAATCCGGTTGCGAAGAAACGCAAAAACGGCTATTTCATTGGCAGCATTCAGGATGCACGGCATATTTCCTCCTTTGTACAGCGCATCTGTTGCCAGCGCCAGGTTACGAAAGGTTTTTAAATCCGGCTCCTCAAATGTGAGGGTACTTGGTTTTTTAAAGTCGTAGCGTGGAAAATCATTGGCAACCCGTTGCGGAAATGCCAGCGCATATTGAATGGGCAACTTCATATCGGGCAGGCCCATCTGAGCTTTGATGCTGCCGTCGTTGAACATCACCATGCTGTGGATGATGCTTTGGGGGTGTACCACTACCTGAATCTGGTGCGCCTCGAGATTGAAGAGCCATTTGGCCTCGATCATTTCCAGCCCTTTGTTCATAAGGGTGGCAGAGTCGATGGTGATTTTAGCACCCATGCTCCAATTGGGGTGCTGCAGCGCATGGTCTTTTTTAACGTTCACCAGAAAGTTGGGTTTCTTTCCGAGGAAAGGGCCTCCGCTTGCGGTCAGTACAATCTTTTCAATCTTGTTTCTACCCTCGCCTACCAGGCACTGAAAAATGGCAGAGTGTTCACTGTCTACCGGAATAATCGGAATTCGTTTTTCTGCCGCCTGACGCATTACAATATCGCCCGCCACCACCAGGGTTTCTTTATTGGCCAGGGCAATGGGCTTGCCCAGTTCTATTGCATTCAGCGTAGGCCTTAAACCGGCATATCCCACAATGGCCGCCAGCATTATATCGTAACAATCCATCAGAGCAGCTTCCGCAATGGCAGCTTCTCCTGCAAACACTTTCACATTGGTATGCGATAAAGCCGCTTTAACCGTCTGGTATTTTTTTTCATCTCCGATCACCACAATATTGGGATTGAAGAACAATGCCTGTTTAATCAGCAGTTCATCATTGGACTGCGCAGTCAATATTTCAGCAGAAAAAAGATCCGGGTTTGCCTTGATCACGTCCAAAGCCTGTGTACCGATGGAACCGGTAGATCCGAATATGGCAATGCGTTTTTGATTCATTCAATGATTTTATCAGCTACTGGATTGGCTAAAAATAAGCAAATATGCAGTACACTTGGTTCACAATATTTACGCCTGAGCCTGTACATACGGTTTTAATGCTTCGGCGATCTCCCTGTTATTGCTCAGCCGGGGCACTTTGTTCTGTCCGCCCAGTTTACCGATCGACTTCATGTAATTGATGAACCCGTTCCGGGCAACAATGGTAAGTCGAAGCGGTAACAGGATATTACCCCGCATCAGGTCGTCGTAATACACATTCTTTTCGCGCATCAGGTTATTCAGGTCATTTCGGAACTGCTCCATATCTGCCGGAGGCGTCTCAAACTCAACGAGCCATTCATGATAGCTCTTACCCGCTCCCTGCTGTATCATGGGCGCCACTGTAAACTCCGTTACCTTGGCCTGGTGTACAGCACAGGCCTGTAACATTGCCTGCTCCACTTCCTCTCCGATCACATGCTCGCCAAAGGCAGATATAAAATGTTTGATTCTTCCCGTAACAACCAGCCTGTATGGCGCCAGACTCACGAATCTGACCGTATCTCCCAGGTTGTACCCCCACAAACCGGCATTGCTGTTGATGACCAGGGCGTAATTTTCGCCCAGCTTTACATCTTTCAGTGATAAGCGGGTAGGGTTTTCATTAAAGATTTCCCCTGCGGGGATGAACTCGTAAAAAATACCGCTGTTGGTATTCAGGAGCATGCCCGGCTCACTCTGCGAATCCTGGAAAGCAAAGAAGCCCTCACTGGCGGGGAACAACTCCACGGAATCCACTTTCCGGCCAATGCTTTCATATAATTTAGCCTTATAAGGTTCAAAATTGACCCCTCCCTGAACCATTACACTGAAATGAGGGAAGAGTTCCCCTACTTTTTTACCTGATTTTTCGATCAGCCTGTCAAAATACATCTGCATCCATGGGGGTATACCGCTGATCAGGGTCATGTCTTTGTGGAGGGTTTCTGCCACAATTTTATCGAGTTTGGCTTCCCATTCCTCTATACAGTTGGTTTCATAGCTCGGGAGCTGGTTAGACCGCAGGTAAGCCGGAATATGGTGATTCACGATACCGCTGAGCCGGCCAGTAGGAATATTCCCGGTTCTTTCCAACACGGGGGAACCGCTCAGGAAAATCATCTTTCCGTTGGCAAAAGCATAGTTGCCGGTTTCGGCCATATAACAAAACAGGGCATTTCTGGCACTGTTGATGTGATTGGGGATGGAATCCCTGGTAATCGGAATGTATTTCACCCCGCTGGTGGTACCGCTGGTTTTGGCAAAATAAATGGGGCTGCCCTTCCAGAGCACGTTTTGCTTTCCCTGCTTGATTTCTTCAATATAGGGTTTCAGCAGTTCGTAATCCCTGACGGGAACCGCCTGGGTATAGCCGGCATAGTCGGATACCTCCGCCAGCCGGTGGTCTTTCCCGAACCGGGTATGTATACCCGCCTTCAGCTGGGCCCTGAAAATGGCTTCCTGGTGCTCCACTGCCAAAAGCATCCCCTTTCGGGTCTTGTTGTATATGAGCTGGGCAAAGGGTTTTGCCACTAGGGATTTGAGGTTCATAATTCGCTGATGATCAATCTAAAGGCAAAAATAGGGCCTTGTTGGCCGGTTTGGTGAGGCAAATAACTAAATTTGTGATAATTTATTTCGAAAATCTTTGTGATTTATTCCCGTAAAACCCTACCTTTGCCGTCCTAATTTTGGATAGCTATGTTAGCAGTTGTAAAAATCGCAGGTCAACAATTTAAAGTGCAAGAAGGTCAAAGCTTGTATGTTCCTCACCTGCAGGGCAAAACCGGAGACAAAGTAGAGTTCAATGATGTATTGTTCGTTGACAAGGACGGTACTATTTCTACAGGAGCAGCTGTGAAAGCAACTGTAAAAGCAGAAATAATCAGTGACCTCGTACAGGGAGAAAAAGTGATCGCCTTTAAAATGAAGAGGAGGAAAGGCTTCCGCAAGAAGCACGGTCACCGTACTCACTATACAAGAATCAAAATCGAAAGCATCGCTTAATAAAACGCTTTGAATGCCTGCGGGCAACCAAAGTTTAAAATCATATAACTATGGCACACAAAAAAGGGGAAGGTAGTGTTAAGAACGGTCGTGACTCACAAAGCAAACGCTTGGGTGTTAAGATTTACGGCGGTCAGCCTGCACTTTCCGGCAACATCATCGTTCGTCAGAGAGGTACACAATATCATCCTGGTAAAAATGTAGGAGTTGGTTCCGACTTCACTTTATTCGCTTTATCTGATGGTATTGTTGAATTCAAAAAAGGCAGAACAGACAAGACAACTGTATCCGTTTTACCTTCTGTAGCTACTGCATAAAAAAATTATTTTGTAGTTCCAAATAAGTTTTTTTATTTTAGGGTATTATTTACTAACCATTAAATCTAAAAAACATGGCAACTGCAAAAAAAGCTGCTCCTAAAAAAGCCGCTAAAAAAGCTGCTCCTAAGAAAGCCGTTAAAAAAGCTGCTCCTAAGAAAGCCGCTAAAAAAGCTGCTCCTAAGAAAGCCGCTAAAAAAGCTGCTCCTAAAAAAGCCGCTAAAAAAGCTGCTCCTAAGAAAGCTGCTAAAAAAGCTGCTCCTAAAAAAGCTGCTAAGAAAGCTGCTCCTAAAAAAGCCGCTAAGAAGTAAGTTTCTTCTTTCTAAAGCAGAAATAGATTTAAGGTCCCGGACAATGTCCGGGATTTTTTATGCCCATATTCGCCGTCTTTATTATTTTACACTATGATGAATAATTATGCCATTGCAGATAATTTTAGTTTACTATCCAAACTAATGGATATACACGGAGACAACTCCTTTAAAGCCAAATCCTATGCTGCTGCGGCTTTCACCATAGAAAAACTCCCCTCCCAGCTGGCCACCCTCCCCGCCGATCAGATTTTTAAAATCAGGGGAATCGGCGACAGCATCGGAAAAAACATCGTAGAACAACTGGAAACCGGGCGTTTATCTGCGCTGGATGACTACCTGAAAAAAACACCGGAGGGCATACTGGAAATGCTCAGCATCAAAGGGCTGGGACCTAAAAAAATTGCAACGATCTGGAAGGAACTGGAAATTGAAACACTGGGTGAACTGCTGTATGCCTGTAACGAAAACAGGCTCATGCTCTACAAAGGCTTTGGCGAAAAAACCCAGCAAAACATCCGGGAATCCATCGAATTTTACATGGGTGCACAGGGAAGTTATCTCTACCAACAGGTAGAGTCGGTAGTAGAGGTCATCAATCAAAAACTGAAATCGTCCTTTAAAACAAGTTTCTTACTTACCGGTGAATTCAGAAGACAACTGGAAGTAATCAATCAGGTGGAATGGGTTACCAATGAATCTGCCGCTGCATTAAAGGATTTTTTTACCAGTCACGATTTTCAGGTAAAAGAAGAAACCAGCGAATTCATCAGTTTCACCGGAAAAGAGCAGCTCCTTCTTTGCTTCTACCTGGTGAGCGCACAACAACTGCAAAGCAAATTGTTTACCACCAGTTGCAGTGAAGCATTCTTAAAAGAATGGGATGAAATTACCCAATGGGATGCAACAGCAACCTATGCATCGGAGGATGAAATCTTCAATCATGCCAACATCTGCCCTATTCCTGCTTATCAGCGGGAAACAGCCGGGATCATTCACGCAGCCCGCAACAATGAGCTGCATTCGGTGATTGAACCAGACCAGATTACCGGCATCATTCACAGTCACAGTAACTGGAGTGATGGCAGCAATACCATTGAAGAAATGGCCCGGGCGGCCATTAAAAAAGGATTCCAGTTTCTGGTGATCAGCGACCACTCCAAATCTGCGTTCTATGCCAATGGACTTCAGGAAGACCGCATCAAGGCACAACATCAGCAGATTGATGAATTGAACAAACAGCTTGCCCCGTTTAAAATATATAAAAGCATTGAGAGCGATATTCTTACAGATGGCAGCCTGGATTATTCCAACACCATACTGAACAGTTTCGACCTCGTGATCGCATCGGTTCACTCCAACCTTAAAATGAGTCAGGAAAAAGCCATGAGCCGGTTAATCAATGCCATTGAAAACCCATTTACATCTATCCTCGGACATATGACAGGTCGTTTGTTATTGAGTAGGAACGGCTATCCGGTTGATCACGAAAAAATCATCGATGCCTGTGTGGCCAATGATGTGGTGATAGAGCTGAATGCACACCCCAGACGCCTGGATATAGACTGGAGATGGATTCATCGGGCAATGGAGAAAAACGTACTGATCTCGATCAATCCGGATGCACATGCTGTTGAAGGGTTTGATGATTGCCGGTATGGTGTGCTGGTTGCACAGAAAGCCGGCTTAACGCGTGCGGCCAACCTGAGTAGTTTTTCACTTTCTGCCTTTGAGCAATTCGTACAAAAGCAACAATCCAAACGACCACGCTAGTCCGAAACGGCCAGTGGCAGGTCGATGATGAAAGTAGTACCATCCCCATCCCGGGTGGTATAGCTGATACGCCCATTGGCTTTTTCTACAATACCCCTGCTGATGGCCAGTCCCAGGCCTGTTCCGGAAGACTTGGTGGTGAAGTTGGGGGTGAACATATGAGCCTTCATGCTCTCGGGTATTCCTCCTGATTCATCGCGCAGCGTGATGATCACCCGATCGTTTCTGATCTCCTGACCAATATGAATGGTTGCTTTACCGGCGTGTTCCATTCCGGCTTCCACTGCATTCTGCAGCAGATTGGTGAACAACCGGTTCATCTGCACTTTATCTGCATAAATCATACAGGGTACTGCAGGCTTCTCCCAATTCAGCTGTACCAGGCCATTAGACGAATGCAGGTATATCATTGATTGTATCACTTCAGCAATATCAAACCGCCCCAGGCGTGCATTCCCGATATTGGCAAACTGAGAAAAATCACCGGCAATTTTGGTGAGCTGATCTATTTGCTCAATCAGGGTTCTGGCCATATTCTCAGACAGTTCCTTCACATTGGGGGCACCGTCGCGAATGGCTTTCTGCAAAAACTGTATACTCAGTTTCATGGGGGTAAGCGGGTTCTTGATTTCATGGGCAACCTGCCGGGCCATTTCACGCCAGGCGCCTTCTCGTTCGCTCTGTGCAAGTGATCTGGCACTGGCTTCCAGCTTCTGTACCATGGTATTGTATTCCTTCACCAATACCCCTATTTCGTCGTTGCGCCCCCAGTTGATTACTTCATTCTTTGCCCCCAGGTTCACTTTTTGCATGGTTTCCCCGATCAGACTCAACGAAGCGGTGATTCTGCCGGTGAGGAAAAATGCAATGGCACCTGCCAGTAAAAAAATAAATGCGTTCAGGTTAATCAGGGTAGCCAGGAATCCGGAAATCTCCTGGTTCAGTTCAATCTGAGAATTGAGGTAAGGAATGTTCAGGTACCCATAAGTATGGTTCTCGTCGTTGATCAGCGGAACATATACACTCAGGTATTTAAACGTGCCCACCGTTTCGGACTGCAGGTACCGAATCCGGTGGTTGTAGCGCATTTCTGTGTAAGCTGCCGGATCCATTTTTTCGGTGAGCAGGTGCTTATTGTATATATAGGGTTGTGTAGAAATCTGCAAATCTCCTGCAGCGCTGTAATAATTGATGTCTACCCCATGGAGATCAGATACTTCCGCTATCAGTTTTTCCAGTTCATACCGTACGTTGGGATTTTGCCGGATGTCTCCGGTTGCCTCCATTGCCTTGATTCTGGCATTCAGTTCGTTGGCCATCACCTGAATAGACTTGGAGAGACGTTCCTCATTACCGCTGTTAAAACGGTAAATAAAGAAGGATATGGTAGCAATACCAATCACAATAAAGGAGAACACACTTACAAAAATGATCGTAGCCTGAATTTGGGACCGGATATTGAGCCTGAATATTTGCCTGATCTCTGCCAGTTTGAATTTTGCATTCAGCAGCTGGTCGCCAACATGAAAGGCAAGAATAATCAAAAGAAACGAAAGGAACATGTAGGCAAACAGGGTAACGGATTCGATCAACCAGGTACTTCTTTTTACAATGACTACCTGCCGGTTGGAGCCTGTATTGTACCAGAGTTCTGTGTAATCGCCGGCTTTTCGGTAGCTGAACTCAAACTCGGGTACATCCGTTTTGTTCAGCTTCGACGGGAAATTGTAATTGTTGAAATGATTAATGATCCTTCCATTGGAATATACGGCATACGCATAGTTACTGTTCAGATCGGTCAGTACATCCTGCGACTGGTTAAACAGTTCCGGATAAAGCGCCTCACTCTTGTACCGCTTCGATTTCATGAGTACATAGAGATAGCCCCGCACCTGTGGCTCTTTGCCAATCAGTTTTTCGTATACATAACTCACCCCCTCTTTGTTGTTTTCATAACGATACAAATCGGGTATTTCAGTAGGTTTTGCCTGATTGAGTATAATGGTTTTTACAGATGCATAATTGAGCGAGTCATCGTTGTACAATGGATGAAACAGGCTGTCGAATGTGTAAATCCTCGTATCATATTTGTTCAGATAGCCAGAAAAATTCTGATTGATCAGGCTGTCTTTAAAAAACTTATTGCTGTTTTCCCCTGCTTCGAACCGGTAAAAATTTTCTTCGAGAAAGCGGTCGTTAAAATTGGTGGTGGCAATATTCAGAAGGTTCTCCCCGGAAGGATCTGTCTGAATGGCCAGTTTTTCTGCAATCCTTTTTCGCTGTTCAAATTCGAGCGTTCGGTTTTCGTACATCACCAGAGCGGCAATGGACAGTGCAAAAATCATTACCCAGAAAATAAAGAAAGGTGTCCGAATCAGCGCTTTTTGTAAATCTGCCTTGCGCAGTTGCAGGATCAGCAGATAGACCACCAACCAGGTAAGCACCAAAAGATAGAGGCTGATATCGTTCCGGTCCACAAAAAGCAACATACCAACAAAACCGCTGAGTACCGCCATCACATACAGCTGAACATCCATTTTTGACCGTGCTATCACATTCTTCAGCAGTATCTGAGAGAGATAGAAAAAATTGAGTGCCAGCAAACAAAGGATGATGAAACTGACCGAGCTGTAAATATTCAGGCTGAACAGGTTGGTTACATCAAAGGAGATTTTGGCATCCTGTACCAGGCTTTTAATGATACCGACTACGCCAAAACAGCTGATGGTCAGGATCAGCACAGCTACAGAAGCATAGGCCGTTTCAGGAACCTTTCGCTCCAGCCAGGTAGGTCTGTTCAGATGAGTCCTGTAGAAAAACAACAACCAGTAAAACAAGAGGGCATTGATCAGCAGATCTCCCAGTGAGGGATGCAAAAAGTTAGAGGCATAGATCGATGGATCAAACAAGGGCAGCTTGGAAAAATCGAACGGAAATGAAAAGAGGTAGGCAGCAAGGCGGAGCAGCAGAACGGTTACCAGTAAAAAAAGAAAGCCCCTGGTAAAACTGGTGGTCATCACCAGCTCCTGCGCCATCAGGTGAAGAAAGAAAAACAACAGTGCTATGGAAAGCACCCGCAGCGCAATGGTAACTTTATCGTACGAAATAAAAGCCTTTCCGTCTTTTAACCGGATACTGAAGAGGTATTGCCCCTGGCTGCTGTTGACCGCAACCGCATTTTCCGCAGTACTGATTTCGTACTGATCGCTGAGTCCGGGATATGCAGCAAAATCGGTATGGAAATACTTATTCTGAATAAAATAGGTCCATTGCACAGGCAATACCGCAAACAATGCATAGGGCTCGCCATCCATTACCAATGCCTTTCTGTGAATGATGAAACTACCGTGCGGATTGGTAATAAAAAATGAACCTGCCGGCCGGTTCATTTCGCCCGGTGGCACTTCCATTTTATTGGTACTCCAGTACAACTGTTCAGGAGAACCGGACTGGTGCAGCTTATAAATGAATACGCCGTAAGCGGCAGCCTGAATCTTCCGGTTCAAATCCGGGGAAGACTGCCGGATCAGTTGTTGAATGGCAGCCGTATCTTCGGAGAGCTTGTTGATTTCCTGCTCCTCAACATGAATTCGCTGTTCCAGTTTAGTTTTTACCTTCCCCGGGCTGGAAGAATAACTCCAGTAATTGGTAAAGATAAAAGATATGGTATACAGCCATGCAGCGGTAATAATGAGGTACCCGTGTTTATAAATCGCCGTTCGTAAGCTGTTTGTCAAACTGATTTATTTAGTTTTTTAACCCGATTCCAAATAGCATCCATTTCTTCGAGGCTCAGGTCCGTAAGCTTTTGGCCCTGCTCTCCGGCAATGGATTCCATCTGTTGAAATCGCCGGATGAACTTCCGGTTGGTCCGTTCCAGAGCAGCCTCCGGATCAATCTGCAAAAACCGTGCATAGTTTACCAGGCTGAACAGCAAATCGCCAAATTCTTCGGCTATTTCTTCTTGCTGTTCCTGTTCAATCGCAGTTTTTAACTCAGCAGTTTCCTCTTCTACTTTTTGCCATACATCCTCCCTGTTCTCCCATTCAAAGCCTACTTGTTTGGCTTTTTCCTGTATGCGCATGGCTTTCACAATTGCAGGCAGGGAACGGGGTACCCCTTCGAGGCTGGATTTCTTACCCTCCGAGGCCTTGATTTTTTCCCAGTTTCTTTTTACATCCTCCTCATTTTCTACCTGTACATCTCCATAAATATGCGGATGTCTCAGGACCAGTTTATCGCAAATGCCGTTGATCACATCTTCCAGCTGAAACTGGTTTTGCTCCGACCCTATTTTGGAATAGAACAGGATATGCAGCATCAGGTCTCCCAGTTCTTCCCCAATCCCCTTCCAGTTTTCCTGATCAATCGAATCTACCAGTTCATAGGTTTCTTCGATGGTCATGGAGCGAAGGGTATGGATCGTCTGCTTACGATCCCAGGGGCACTGTTCCCTCAACTCGTCCATAATTTTTACCAGACGTAGAAATGCAGCAGCTTTTGTTTCCATACAATTAATGAATGGTCATCACTGAAAAAAGAATGAAGACCAGGAATAAGAAAATGAATATAATCAGGTTGATCAGCAATAATAAAATGAATTTGGCTACAGTCTTCCTTCTGCTCTGATGATAGAAATTGCGCAATGACTTGTAGCTGTAATAGAACAGCAGGATATTAAACAGACCCGAAAATAAAGCAGAGAGTACATTGCTGAATATTGCCAACAATGCAGTCAAAATCATTGAAATCATCAGCAAAATGAAAATTGCGCAATACAGATGCAGGGTATATACCAGGTGATCGGAATAATAATATCTTTCCCCCCGGGCATACATGAGGAACAATACTGCCGCAAACAACGGCAGCGAGGTAAAGAGGATGGATGGAATGCTGTGGAGAAATTTTTCCAGAACAGCCCCCATAACGGCTTTATCGTTCCACTGGTACTTTTCATTTAACTGCAATAATTTTCGGTTGAATGTTTTCACAATAAAGCCATCTCTTTTTGCAGGAATCAGGCTGTGCTGAATGGAATCGTATTCCGCCAGCGATCTGTAACCCTTCCGGTCAGAAACAAAGGTTATTCCGCTCATATGATCTTTGGTCAAGGATCTCAGGCGGGTTTTCATTAAAGTGTCTCTCTTAACAATAACCAGATCGCTGTCGGTCGAACTGATGAGATTACGCAAAGAGTCTGAAAAACGGAGCGGCCTTCCAGCTGCCGAATCGCGCAGTAACCCCTCGTAGCGGCTTTTATTCTTCTCCAGCTTTGTAATTACTCCGGCAGCAGTTGTATTGGAAGTTTCCAGGTCTATTAGATCCTCATTGTTACTGAAAAAAGTAAAAAAAAGCAGGAAGAAAAAAGCCGAGGTAAATACATACATGCGAATGGGGTGCAGGTAATCTGCCCTCCTCCCCTTCAGGTGTTCCTTCGAAAGAAATCCGGGTTTAAAAAGAAGGTACTTCAGGGTACTGAAAAACTTTCCGTCAAAATGAAAGAGATCAAATACAAAATGGGTAAGCATGTGCCAGAAAGTTTCGCGAGGCTCCATATTTTCCTGCCCGCAAATATGGCAATACCTGCCATGCAGGGTGGCATTACAGTTTAAGCAAATTTTCTCCTTTCTTTCGGATGAATGGGACACAGCTGAATAAATTTGCTTTAAAAGTACAGAAGTTGCCCCAATTGAACTGCCGGTTTTTGATACAGGGGGAACAGATAAGCCCAAATTGAATTATCTTGTAAAAAATGCCTGTTATGTATAAATACATGGTCTTATTCGTCTGCACGGTACTTTTTTCCGGAATCGCCGGAGCGCAGCAAAAAAAACAACTCACCAAAGCGGACTACGGGAAGTGGCAAACCATCGGTGCCACCGATCTTTCCCCCAATGGCAACTGGATTGCCTACCAGATAACGGTGCAGGAAAACAATGATACCCTGTTCGTGGTAAACCGGATCAGCAGGCAGATACATAAACTTGCATTTGCAGGTAACCCCGAATTTTCCAAAGACAATAAATGGATTGCCTACCGGATCGGGCTGCCATTTAAGGATGTTGAAAAACTGCGCGACCAGAATAAACCCATTGAATACAAAATGGGACTCCTGAATCTGGAATCGGGCAAACAGGAAGTCATCAGTAATGTGAACCGTTTTGAATTTTCCAGGAACGGACAGTTTCTGGCCGCCTACCTGGCTCCTCCAAAAGAAAACAAAGACAAGGGCAGTGTATTGCTGTTAAAAAACCTGGCAGACAGCACCACCAGAACCATTGGTAATGTTACAGAATACGGGTTCAATAAAAAAAGCGATTTGCTGGCCTATATAGTAGCATCGGCCAATACTGCAGGCAACTCTGTAGAATTGTTCAACCTGAAGACCTATACCCTCTCCGTAGTTGCAAGTGACACCCTTTCTTTTTCCAGATTAAGCTGGCAGAAAGAGGGAGAAGGCCTAAGCTTTTTAAAAGCTTTTAAGAAAGAGGGCTACGAAGAAGAAAATGCCATTGTGTACAGTTATACCAACCTGAATAAAATTCCGCTTCCAATATTAAAAACATTTGATCCTACCAGTGCAAAAGGGTTTCCCGCAGGCAAGCGAATCCATACCGGAACTACTCCCCGCCTGAGTGAAGACATGACAGCAGTATTTTTTGGCATCAAGGACTGGACAGCTAAAGCCAAAGACAATAAGAAAGTTACAGACAGCAGTAAAACAAAAGCAGACAGCGTACAGACAACTTCAGCGGCTGCAACAAGAACAGGAGCAAAACCGGATGAAAAGCTGGCTGCAGTGGATGTATGGCACTGGAAAGATCCTGAGGTGCAGCCCAGACAGAAAATCACTTATTCATCAGACAAGGAAGCCAGCCTCCTGTCTGTATGGAACACCGATAACAACAGCTTTTATCAATTGGCAACAGCGGAGTTCCCGGCTGCATTGCTCACCGGAAACCAGCAATACGCCATCATTGCCACCGATAAAAAATACAAACCGGCTTTTAAGGAAGACTATTCCGACTTCTGCCTGGTACACACAAAAACAGGCGTTACCAAACAGTTGTTTACCCAAATGCTGAATGGATTTTATACCGGACCAAAATCTTCCCCGGATGGAAAGTACCTGTATTATTTCAAAGACAGAAACTGGTGTACCTATCATATTGCAACCGGTCAGCACATCAATATTACCGAACAGATCAAGACCGATTTCTGGAATACCAGAGACGATCATCCGGCTACCAAACCACCGTTTGGCATGGGAGGATGGATCAAGGGTGATAAAGAAATGCTGGTTTATGATGAATATAATGTGTACGGCGTAAAGCCCGATGGTAAAGGCTTCCGCAAGTACACTTCCGGTGAACAGGAAGAGATCATGTTCCGGATTACCCGCGTGGATTTTGAAGATCCTTTCCTCGACGACAGCCAGCCAATCTATTTATCTGCCTATGGTGATAAATCTAAGAAATATGGTTATTACAAACTGGAAAAGGGCAAAACTGAACAGTTGATCTTTGAAGACCTGATGGTCAACAGACTGGTGAAGGCAAAAGATGCCCAGACTTTCAGCTATGTAAAACAAGACTACCATCTTTCACCAGAACTCTATGTAACGGATCAGTTTAAGGGCGCACAAAAAGCAGCAGTTACCAATCTCCAGCAACAAAATTATTACTGGGGCAAGAGTCAGTTGATCAGCTATACCAACCGGCTGGGTAAAAAAATGCAGGGCGCATTGTACTATCCTGCAGACTACCAGCCCGGCAAACAATATCCGATGGTGGTTTACATTTATGAGCTCCTCTCCAACGGGGTACACAATTACGTAGCACCGGCCAACAGAAGAGCCTACAATACCACCAACTTTACCACCAACGGATATTTTATATTCCAGCCCGATATTGTGTATGAAACCAATGAACCGGGTATGGGAGCAGCCAATTGTGTAATTCCGGCGGTAGAAGAAGTATTGAAAACTGGTATGATTGATGCAGGCAAAGTAGGGATCATGGGACATAGCTGGGGTGCCTACCAAACAGCCTTCCTGATCACCCAAACGGATTTATTCAAGGCTGCCTGTGCAGGCGCACCACTGACCGATCTCATCAGCATGTCGCTTTCCATTTACTGGAACAGCGGAACACCCGATCAGAAAATTTTTGAAACCAGCCAGGGAAGATTCGACGGCCCCTGGTATGAAAGAACAGATGCACACATTCGCAACTCGCCCATGTTCAATGCAGCCAAAATCAAAGCACCGCTGTTGGTAGCATTTGGCGACAAGGACGGCGCAGTAGACTGGCACCAGGGTATTGAAATGTATGGTACCATGCGCAGGATGGAAAAACCACATGTAATGCTGGTATACGCAGATGAAAACCATGGACTGGCGAAAAAGGAAAACCAGATTGATTATCAGGAGCGGCAGCGGGAATGGTTCGATCATTATCTTCTCGGAAAGCCTGCTCCAAAGTGGATCACAGATGGCGTAAGCTACCTGGATAAAATGAAAGCCAGGGAAAAGCAAAACGAGACACCTAAAAATTAATCTAAACGGCAGAGAGGTATGCGCATCATCAATATAGCTTTATTGTCTTTTGGTATGTCCGGAAGGGTTTTTCATGCTCCTTTCATTGCCATACACCCCGGATTTAAACTGGTTGGGGTACTGGAAAGAAGCAAACAGGAATCTCTGGAATTTTATCCGGACATACATATATACCGATCCCTCGATGAAGTACTGGATGATGCATCTGTTGAACTGGTGGTGGTGAATACCCCAACCAATACCCATTATGATTTTACCAGGCGGGCGCTCATGGCAGGGAAACACGTAATTGTAGAAAAAGCCTTCACCACTACGGCTGAGGAAGCCAGGGAACTGCACCATATTGCCCAGCGGCAAAAAAGGATGTTGTCTGTTTATCAAAACCGCAGGTGGGACAGTGATTTCAGCACAGTAAAGGAAACGGTGGAAAAAGGAATACTGGGAAATATTACCGAAGCTGAATTTCATTTTGACCGGTACAAGATGGCACTTAGCCCCAAACAACACAAAGAGATACCCGGACCGGGAGCCGGATTGCTCAACGACCTGGGCCCGCATTTAATAGACCAGGCCGTTAGTTTGTTTGGCATGCCACATAGTTTGTTTGCTGATATCCGGATCATCCGGCTTGGATCTCAGGTAGATGATTGCTTTACCATAACCTTGTTTTATGAAGACAAGCGGGTAATCCTCAAAAGTAGTTTACTGGTAAGAGAAGCCCTGCCTGCTTATGTTGTTCACGGTACAAAAGGCAGTTTCATCAAGAGCAGGGCCGATGTACAGGAAGCATCCCTGCTGGCCAATGTAAAACCATCCCTTGTTTACTGGGGTACAGAGCCCGAATCCGAGCAGGGGCTACTGCATACGGAGGTGAACGGCAAAACCATCCGGGAACGCATCCATACCCTTCAGGGTAATTACTACCATTACTACGAAGGAATCTACCAGGCGCTAACCCGGAACACAGAACCTCCTGTTACCGCCAGAGACGGCATCAATGTAATGGAGATCATTGAGGCAGCCAGGATCAGCAGCCGGAATCAGCAAGTAGTGGCAGTTTCATAGTATCCGGGAAATTGTTAGTGAATTACCGGATGGTCTTTAAAAAGACCTGACTGCACGAACATTGTAATAATCCCCTTTATATAATATTTCCTTCCGATGCATCCGTATCTCCCTCCGCTCATCTCACAGTTCGAGCAGCATGCCAATGCTGCAAATGCTTCGGGCATGAAAGCTTACATGCTGAATCAATTCAATTTTGCTGGTATTAAAACACCACTGCGCGATTCCATCGTTCATCCATTCCTCAAAGAGAACAGATTGAACAGCACTGCTGCATTGGAGAAAGTCGTCAAAGAATTGTGGAAGATGGATCATCGCGAACTGCAATACGCTGCAATTGATGTGTTTAAAGTGCATCATACACTCTGGAAAATCAGCTCTCTAAAAATGATTGAATACTGCATCACGCATAAAAGCTGGTGGGATACCGTGGATGGTATTGCCGGCGACTGGCTGTGGACTTTTTTTCAATTGTTTCCAGAATTAAAGCATCCGGTTACGGAAGCCTGGAACCGGTCTAACAATATCTGGTTGCAACGCAGCAGCCTGCTGTTTCAAAAACAGGCCAAAAAAAATACCGATACCCGGCTGCTTTCGGCATACATCCTGCATCTGAGTAGTTCCAAAGAATTTTTTATCCAAAAAGCCATTGGATGGGCATTGCGGGAATACAGTAAAACCGACCCGGATTGGGTTAGACGATTTGTTGCCAAAAACACACTGGCACCACTGAGCAAACGGGAAGCCCTGAAAAGAATTGGTGGTTAAATGCAATAAAAAACCCTCCGGCTGTAACAGGGAGGGTTCTGATATCTAAATTAGAATTCTTACATTTTTTTAGCGTCTTCCAGAAACTTCGCCAGTCCGATATCCGTTAACGGATGCTTCAGCAAACCTAAAATGGAATCCAGCGGGCAGGTGCAGATATCTGCTCCCTGTTCTGCAGCTTTAATAATGTGCAGGGCATTTCTGATAGAAGCAGCCAGAATTTCTGTTTTGTACTGCTGTACATCAAAAATATGGCGAATCTGACCAATGAGTTCCATTCCGTCCCAACCACTGTCGTCGATTCTTCCTACAAATGGCGAAACATAGGATGCACCGGCCTTTGCAGCCAGGATAGCCTGACCGGCAGAGAAAATGAGGGTACAGTTGGTACGAATACCATTGTCTGTAAACCATTTAATGGCTTTGATACCGTCTTTGATCATGGGTACTTTCACCACAATATTCGGGTGAATGGCTGCCAGTTTTTTTCCTTCTTCCACCATCGTTGCAAAATCGGTAGAAAGCACTTCTGCACTCACATCACCGTCGACCATCTCACAGATGGTCTTATAATGTTGCGCAATAGCCGCTTCCCCTTTAACACCTTCTTTGGCCATTAAAGACGGATTGGTGGTTACACCATCCAGAATTCCCAAATCATTTGCTTCTTTAATCTGGGCGAGGTTGCCCGTGTCGATAAAAAATTTCATACAGGTATCTGAATTAAAAGAAAAAAAAAGTGGCAGGCTACTCGCATCGCACCGCTCAACCGCCTATCCTTGCTGCATTCCTGCTCTGGGGAGGTTCAGCAGGAGCTGGCCGTACGAGACCTGCCGCCGCAAAAGTAAGGATTGAATGCTTACCTTCGCAAAAAATATTTTTATGGGCGTAGCAGATCAATTGGCACAACTCAAAGCGGAAAAGGCCGCAGCTAATTTAAAGGCAGGTCAGGATTTTCTGGCTGAAAATAAAAACAAACCAGGCGTAACCGAATTACCCAGTGGTTTACAGTATGAAATATTAACTGTTGGTGTGGGCGAAAAGCCATCCGCACACAATGAAGTTACCTGTCATTACCATGGAACACTGATTGATGGAACCGTTTTCGATAGTTCCGTGCGAAGGGGTACACCGGCCTCCTTTCCACTGAACATGGTGATCAAAGGATGGACAGAAGGATTGCAACTGATGCCTGTTGGCAGCAAATGGCGTTTCTTTATTCCTCCACACCTGGGATATGGAGAAAGACAGGTAAGTAAGGAAATCGGGCCGAACAGTACCCTGATTTTTGATGTGGAATTAATCAGCTTTATATAAGTTCACTCAGTTCCAGCCAGCGAAGTTCTTTCACTTCCAACTCACTGGTAATCACCTGAAGGCGGTCACTTATTTTCTGAATGGCTTCGAACGAACATGTTCCGGAGCTCAGTTCAAGGGTAAGTGACTGCTTTTCTTTTTCCAGCTGAGGCAGCTCGTTTTCGAGCAGTTCAAATTCTCTTTTTTCCTTAAACGAAAGTCCTTTTTTAACCGCTGTTTTGACTGCTGCCTGTGGCTCCTGTTGAATCAGCTGGCCCGTAGAAGCACCCTGTTTTTTTCCGGCTTCCAGTACGTCCCATTTATTGGCGGCCTTCTCGTTGTCTTTCTGCCAGATTCTGTATTGGGTATAGTTTCCCGGAAAATCGCGCACTTCTCCGTTTCCTTCAAAAACAAAGAGGTGATCTACCAGACGATCCATAAAATAACGGTCGTGTGATACAATCAGAATACAGCCGGGATAATCGTTTAAAAAATTCTCCAACACAGCCAATGTAGGCAAATCGAGGTCGTTGGTAGGTTCATCCAGTATCAGGAAATTGGGATTTGTAAATAAGACCGTGAGCAATTGAAGCCGCTTCTTTTCGCCACCGCTCAGCGCCGACAAATAGGTGTATTGCTTATCCGGAGTAAACAAAAACAATTCCAGGAACTGCGCAGCGCTTAAACTGCCGCCACCTGCCAGTGGAAAGCTTTCCGCAAATGTTTTTACATACTCAATCACCCGCATATCTTCTTTGAACACAAGACCCTGCTGGGAGAAGTTTCCAAAAACTACCGTATCACCAATATTGATCTTTCCACTGTCTGCAGGCTCTAATTGCTGCAACATATTCAGAAAAGTAGACTTCCCTACCCCATTCTTTCCCACAACACCAACCCGTTCCCCTTTGCTGAATGTGTAGTCGAATCCTTTGAGAATAGGTAATTCTCCGTAAGACTTGTACACTTTCTTCATTTCAACCACTTTGCCACCCAAACGGCTCATCTTCACTTCCAGCTGCAACTGGGTATCCTCTATTTTCTGTTTGGCCTTGGCCTCTACTTCATAAAAATTATCCTGCCTGCTCTTGCTCTTGGTTGTGCGGGCCTTGGGTTGCTTCCGCATCCACTCCAGCTCTTTCCGGTAGGTATTCTTGGCCTTATCGATGCTGGCCTGCTCACTTTCCAGTCGTGCGGCTTTCTGCTCCATATAAAGCTCATAATCGCCTTTATAGGTATACAGTTTTTCTCTTTCCAGTTCCCAGATTTCTTCACAAACCGCATCCAGAAAATAGCGGTCGTGACTAACCAGCAGCAGGGTTACTTTTTCCTGGTTGAGGTAATTTTCCAGCCACTCAATCATTTCCACATCGAGGTGGTTGGTGGGTTCATCCATCATCAGCAAAGTATGCTGGTGCGCAAAACCGATATTGATCAGCGTTTTGGCAAGCGCCACCCGTTTGCGTTGTCCTCCGCTGAGTTCCCTCACCGGATTGGTCAGATGGTGAATATTCAGTTTATCCAGAATCTGGTGCACTTTGGTTTCAAAATCCCAGGCATTCAGGTTGTCCATGGCCTCAATACCTTCGGTAATACCAATCGGATCCTCTTCTTCAATGGCCACTTCGTACTTTTTAATGGCAGTGATGATGGGATGATTGAGTTCAAAAATATTTTCCAGCACCGATTTATCTTCCTGAAACAGGGGATCCTGCTCAAAAAGCGCCACGGTTACATCCTTATGAATCCAGCATTTTCCCGAATCGGGCGTTTCTCTTCCACTGAGTATCTTTAAAAGGGTCGATTTCCCAATGCCGTTTCTGGCAATCAGGGCAATTTTATCGCCTTCGTTTATATGAAATGAAATATTACTAAAAAGGGGGTTGATACCATAGCTTTTGGTTAACCCTTCTACCGAAACATAATGCATGCTGCAAAACTAAGTATCTTAGCGCGCTTATAGCACATCCGTCCATCTTGTTTAAAAAAAGAAATGATCAGAAACCCATTCAGGAATCTTAATATCAGGAAGAAGCTCTTTTTATCGCATTTTCTCATATTGCTGATCACGGTTATTATTATATATATCAGCATCAGAGTCAATGATAAAAGAGGAGAAATCACCCGTATCCTGGCCAGGATAGATGATATCCGTATCAAAGTCCATTTACAAAATCAGGCCAGACAGGACTTTTTACTGAATGAACGATTTAACGAACAGTTCTTCAAAACAGGATCCAGCGCCTCCATCGATTTGCACAATTCCTTACTGAATCAGATCGATGAAAATATTTTGGCTATTCACCGGCAGGAACTCAGCAAAAAACCCATTATCGCCGAACAGGTGCTCACCATCACGCACCATGTTCACCGGCAAGACGAGTTGTTTCATAAAATGACCGACTCGGTAAAGCAGCTGGGATTCGGCACGGTCGGGCTCAGTGGCAGTCTGCAGCAGTACACCGAAGAATTGAGAACCAACCGGCTGATCAGTCAGGAGATACTCGATTCACTTAAACAAAAGGAGATCCGCTATCTCTTGTATAAAGACAATAAAGCCGTATTGCAGTTCGATACAATTGCCACCCATGCCATGCGGCAGTACATCAACAGTCCGAGTACTTTGCTGATTCTGGGAGAGTACCGCAAAAACTTCAACCGGATTGTTGCATTGGAAAAAAGTATCGGATACAACAAAGAGAACGGAATCCGCAATGAACTGGCCGAACAAAGCTTGCGTACAGACGACCAGATCCGGGCAACCATCGATGCCATCCGCAACACCTACGAACTGGATCTGAAAAAGCTGGAATGGATTTTCATAGCATTGATTATAATCACTTTTATATCCGGTATTTTAATCAGTTATCTGCTGGCTGTGGAAATTACCCAGCCAATCATCCGGCTGAACAATGCCATCCGGGAAGTGGTTGCTACCAAGTTTAAAGACGATATCAATCCGGCTATTATTGACCCGCACAGAAAAGATGAAATTGGCCAGCTGACCAATAACTTTAACCTGGCTGCCAGAAAAATCAGGAGAAGCATCCGGATCATTCAGGACAAAACCAATACGCTGGAGGCCAAAAATCTTCAGCTGATCCAGAATGAAGAAAACCTGAAAAAAGTCAATGCACAAAAAGATAAGTTTCTTTCCATCATATCGCACGATATGCGGGCTCCGTTGTCGAGCATCATTGGGTTCCTAGATTATTACAAAGACAATTTCAGCAGTTTTACAGAGGCCGAGATCGATTTTGTTTCCACCAACCTGAATACGCATGTAAAGAAAGTGGTGGATATGCTCGACGGGTTACTGCTATGGTCCCGCTCGCAGACAGGCGAAATTGTAACCAATCTGGAACCCCTTGATCTTGCAACGGTCATCAACGATACGGTAGAAATATTGAATCAGAGTGCACTCAACAAAAAAATCGCCATCAGCACCAAACTGCATCACCAGCTGATCTGGGCAGATAAAAATATGACCGCATTCATTATCCGGAATATTTTGTCGAATGCCATTAAGTTCACACCGGAAGGCGGCACCATACAGGTATACACCATGCGAAACAACCGGTATGCCATTGTAACCATCAAAGACAATGGTGTGGGTATTGCCCCTGAAAATCTGGCCAAACTCTTCCAGGACAATGTGAGCCATTCCACATTCGGAACCAGTAATGAAAAAGGAATTGGACTGGGTCTGGTCCTTTGCAAAGACTTTATGGATAAGCAACACGGAGGAATTGAAGTGGAAAGTATCCAGGGTCAGGGTACTACGGTAAACATTCTCTTTCCCCTGGTTGGTACCGAATAAACTACGCTATGCAACCGGAGCCACACCGATATTTTATCATCAATAAACCCGTGAACATGGTATCTCAGTTTGTGAGTACACATCAGGTAGGTTTATTGGGAGACCTCAATGTTGATTTTCCGGAAGGCACGCATGCTGTGGGAAGGCTCGACAGCAATTCGGAAGGGTTGCTGATATTAACCACCAACAAAAAAGTAACCAGGCTCCTGTTTCAGGGAGTTCAGCCACACAAACGCACCTACCTGGTATTGGTGAATCACCAGGTAACGCCTTACAACCTAGAACGTCTGAGAAGTGGAGTGGAGTTTAAAATACAGGGAGGTGTTACTTACAAAACCTCCCCCTGCGAAGTGGAAATCGTAACAAACCCGGAGATTCACTTCGATTCGCCCTATATGCTCTCTCCGCGGGTAACCTATACCTGGCTTCGAATCAGCCTTACAGAGGGTAAATTCCACCAGGTACGTAAAATGGTGGCGGCCATCAACCACAAGGTAAAACGCCTGGTACGGGTAAGCATAGAAGACCTTCAGTTGGGTAATCTTCCGCCCGGAAGTGTGAGAGAACTGGAAGAAGCTGAATTCTTCCGGCTACTGAAGATAACTGACTACTAACCCCCACACCCAACAATTTCCTACCTTAGCGGTTTATATAAGCAATGAAACAATTCACCATACCCAATATATACCGCAGCCGGCTGATCAGTGGCGTAAAAGAAAAACGGAAAGCTGCCGATAAACTCAAAAAAGACTTTACTCCTACCCTGTTAGACCTGGGACCACTTCAGGTTTACCTGGCCCGTCATTTTGGTTTTTGTTATGGGGTGGAGAACGCAATTGAAATTGCCTTCAATACCATCAGCAACAACCATGGCAAAAACATTTATTTACTCAGCGAAATGATCCACAATCCACAGGTTAATGCAGACCTGCAGGAAAGGGGGGTACATTTTCTGCAAGATACCTACGGCAAACAGATCATTCCGTTTGAAACCCTCACAGCAGAAGATGTGGTCATCATTCCTGCTTTTGGAACCACACTGGAAATAGAGGAACTGCTTCGCTCAAAAGGAATAGCCGTTGAAAAATACAATACCACCTGCCCCTTTGTAGAAAAAGTATGGAACCGAAGTGAACAAATTGCACAAAAGGGATATAGCATTGTGGTACATGGCAAACCAAAACATGAGGAAACCAGGGCTACTTTTTCGCATGCTTCTGCCAATACTCCTACTGTGGTGGTAAATGATATGGCAGAAACCATTGAACTGGCCAAATACATGACCGGTCAAAAGCCGACCGACACGTTTTATACCGAATTCAA
Source organism: Sediminibacterium sp. (assembly GCA_028687975.1). Classification (GTDB taxonomy): domain Bacteria; phylum Bacteroidota; class Bacteroidia; order Chitinophagales; family Chitinophagaceae; genus Sediminibacterium. Next base: position 4,441 of record JAQTZD010000004.1, on the reverse strand, counting down.
AGGAAGGTATTCCGAAGGATTTGATATCAGCAAAGACCTTCAGCGAATTGGTGTGGTGAATCAAACCACTCAACTGGCTACTGATACACAGGCTATTTCGGATTATCTGAAAGAAGTGATCCGAAACCATTACCAGCTCAACGAAAGCAATATCGGGGAGCGGTTTGCAGATACCAGAGATACGCTTTGCTATGCCACCAACGACAACCAGACTGCGGTAACCGGAATGCTGGATGCGCCAGCAGATATAGCCATTGTCATTGGCGGACACAACAGCAGCAACAGTTCGCACCTGGTGGAACTCTGTGAAGCAGAACTAACCACCTACTTCATAGACCATCCGGACAAGCTGATCAGCAAAGACCATATCCTGCATTGCAACTGGAAAACCAAGGAACTCAGTGAGATCAGCAACTACCTGCCTGCCGGCAGTCCGGTAAAAATCCTGATTACCAGTGGTGCAAGCTGCCCAGATGCCATTGTTGAACAGGTTATCCGTAAACTCGCTGCTTTTTATGATGCAGAAGATCGTGTAGACGCTTTCATTGAAACGCTATAAAAGAACGAGCCGGTAAACACTGGTTTCACCGGCTCGTTTTGTTTGCTAATCTTTATTTATTCGGCCTTATTTTTCAACATTCCCAGTAGCCTGTAACTGTTTTTAGTTACAAAGCGGGTCTGGTTAAGGTTCAGTGAACCGCTGTCGGACAGAGCAACCATTCCATTCTGACGGGTACCTGTTTTCACGGGGACCATTTCAAAATTATGCGGATCCTTTACAACAAAAGCATATTCCTTTCCCTCATACCGCACAACGGCTTCGTCCGGAACTACTTTGGTTGGCCTGGCTGCCAGCTGGAAACTGCCTGTAAGGAACATACCCGGCAACAATTCATGATTGGCATTTTCAAAATGGCAATGTACCAGACCTGATCTGGTTTCATCAATATTCTTGGTGGCAAGCAATACCTCCACCTCGTATTTTTTTGCAGGGTTATTGGCCAGTGTTACATAAGCCTTCATTCCTTTTTCGATCAACTGCATGTCTTTTTCAAAAACGGTCAGGGCCGCATGAATATCATCCGGATTCACCAGTTCAAACAATACATCAGAAGGATTCACATACTTACCAATATTTACATTCACTTTACTTACAAATCCGGTAATGGGTGAACGCAATTCAACAGAGCGGGAAATTTTAGAAACGGTCAGGTGTTCCGGTTCTATTCCGATGATACGGAGTTTCTCTTCCAGGCTCTTGATCATCACCTGTACCATTTTATATTCACTTAACGCTTGTTGATAGCTTTTCTTGCTGGTAGCTTCGTTTTCGCTCAGTTCCTTCTGGCGTTGCATATCTGCCACCAGGTATTCCATCTTGGCTTTGTCTACCAGATAATCCTGTTGCAGCTGTACAAAACTCTGGTCTTCGATCAGCGCAATCACTTCTCCTTTCTTAACACTCATACCGGGCAGAAGCTGTGTTTTCTTGAGGTAGCCGCCCAGCGGAAAACTTACGGAGATCATGCTTTGTGGCGGCACATCCACCTTTCCGTTCACGGTAATGGTTTCATGCAGGGTTTGTTCACTTGCAGCTGCAATTTGGAGTTCGGCCTGCTTCAACTGCAGATCGGTCAGGGTAAGTGTGGTCACTTCCTTTACCGGCGCTTTCTCCTCCGGCTCAGCTTGTTTTCCCGAGCAACTGGTCAGGACAAATAACAGAAAAATATAGGGAATCGTTCTCATGACTGGTATAATTAGTTATTGAATAAATAGTTTAATTCGGACTCTGCAATGTTCAGCTGACGCAGCGATTCAATGTACTGGCTCCGGATGGCGATGGCCTGGTTCAGCAACATGCCCCACTCAATATAATTGATCTGTCCGTTTTTATAATTCAGGTTGGCCGTCCGGATAATTACTTCGGCCTGTTGCAGAGCGTTTTTTTCGTAGTACAAAACCGCTTTGCTGTATTTTTCATAATCCTGCCAGGCCTTATCGAGTCTGGTCTGAATTTGAACTACTGCTGCATGGGTACTGGCTGCTGCCACTGCTTCATTGGCCTTTGCCGCATTCACTTTTTGTTTTTGTGCTTTTGTAAATACAGGTACAGCCATACCAAGTGTTACTGAAGAAAACCGGTCTCCAAACCGATACTGCTTCTCCGTTCTGTCGCTCAACATCTGCCAGCCATTCAGCGATTGATTCACATAACCCAGATGCCAATCGGGTTTCATCCGGGCTCTGGCCAGATCGGTTTCAGCAGCAGCCTGCTCCTGCTGCTTTTGATACCAGGCAATGGTTGGGTTGGTTTTCCAGCGGGCAGAATCGAACAGTTTCCGTTCCGCACTCAAAGGATCCAGCGCCATAATACGCGCCTCTGCCTGAAGCAACAATCCCAGTTGCAACTGAACAGCATGAAAATCGGCTTCCTGCATGCTGATCTGCAATTTATTTTGCATCACCATATTGTCGATGGAGGTTTTCTCGAGCAGATTCGCTTCCCCTTTTTCCAGCCGCAACGTAGCAATGCGCTGATAACCTGCAAAAATGGAATCCACCTGGTTCAGTAATAAAAGATTAGACTGATAATACTGGAGTTGAACATAGAGTTGTCTTGCCAGTTTTTTAACATCCATCACTTGTACAGCTGTATTTACCTTGGCTGTTTCCAGAAATGCCTCGAACAGGTTTTTCTGCTTTTGGTACAACATGCCCGAACTAAAAGGTTGTATGATACTGATCTTGGCATCGAAGCCTGTGGCTGAATTATAATTTCCGATTTCAGAACCAAACTGGGTTTTGGGAATATCCCTGGCCGTGGAAGGAAGTATGCCATAATACTTTTCCTGCAAGCGGCTCACCTGCAACCCGGGCGCTTTTTCTACGGCCAGCTGCAATACTTCTTCCAGGTGCATTTTACGCACAGGAACTGCAGATAAACCTGGTGTTTGTGCAGTTAAACTGCCACACAAAACCATGAACCCGATGGTAATTAAAGCCTTCATATGTTGCTGTTTGCTTTTTTGGCTTCTGCGATCAAATAAAATGTATAAACAAGGCAATACGGCCAGGGTAAGCACCGTGGCTGTCAGCAGTCCTCCAATCACAACGGTAGCCAGTGGTCTTTGCACTTCGGCACCGGCTCCATTGCTCAATGCCATGGGCAGGAAGCCAAGGGATGCCACTGAAGCGGTCATCAGGATCGGACGCAACCTGGCTTCTGTTGCCTTCACCACAATATCTTTTACAGGAGAATCGTCGGTGGTTCTTAAGCGCACAATTTCAGTTATCAGTACAATACCATTCAACACGGCCACACCAAACAAGGCAATAAAACCTACGCCGGCAGAAATACTGAACGGCATATCTCTCAGCCACAAGCTGAACACACCGCCTGTAGCCGATAATGGGATAGCAGAGAAAATGAGTAACCCGTACTTAATTTTATTAAAGGCGAAATAGAGCAGCACAAAAATCAGCAGCAGGGCAACCGGTAAAGCAATGGCCAACCGATTGGTAGCATTCTGCAAATTCTCATACTGACCTCCGTAGGTAATGGAATAACCTGCCGGCAACTGAATATGTGTTTTCACTTTCTGCTGTAATTCTTCCACGATAGACTGCACATCTCTTCCGCGCACATTAAATCCAACCATGATTCTTCTTCTTGCTTCTTCGCGCTGAATCTGATAAGGACCTTCTTTCATTTCAACAGTTGCCAGTTCGTACAGCGGAACCTGTAAACCGTCGGCAACACCGATCATCAGGTTATTGAGATTGGCAATGTCTGCTTTTTGTTCATTGTTCAACCGCACCACCAGGTCGTAGCGTTTATCGCCTTCAAATACTTCTCCAGCCTTACTGCCGGCATAAGCAGCCTGCACAATACGATTGATTTCCATCACAGATGCGCCGTAACGGGCTATGGCATCTCTTTTATAGGTAATGACCATCTGCGGTACACCTGTAACCGTTTCTACATAGAGGTCCTTGGCGCCTTCTACCTGGTTAATCAGCAATCCCATTCTTTCTGCCATGGCTGCCAGTGAATCCAGGTCATCGCCAAATATTTTACAAACCACATCCTGTCTTGCTCCAGTCATCAATTCATTAAAACGCATCTGCACCGGAAACTGAAATCCCGTGGTTACCCCGGGAACCTGCTGCAGGGCATTGCTCATTCGCTCCGCCAGCTGGTCGAATGTTTTGGCGCTGGTCCATTCTTTTTTGTCTTTCAGAATCACCATCATATCCGCTGCTTCCAATGGCATTGGGTCTGTAGGAATTTCTCCTGAACCAATTTTAGTAACCACTTTCTTTACCTCAGGAAATGAATCCAGCAAAACCTTGGCAGTTTTCTGAACCGCATCTACTGTATTAGACAGCGAGGACCCTGTAAGCAACCTGGTTTCCACCGCAAAATCACCTTCTTCCAGTT
>JAQTZD010000142.1 GCA_028687975.1 Sediminibacterium sp. | reverse complement strand
TAAAATTGGTATATGAAAGAATGAAAATAGTGGTGGAGCCCAGCTGTGTTGTACCGCTGGCTGCGGTATTGAAGAACAAGGAAGTTTTCGCTGGTAAGAAAACCGGGATCATTTTAAGCGGAGGTAATGTAGACCTTACCCGCTTTAGTGAGTGGTTCCAATAAAAGTAACATGTTGAAAAGGAATCTGATTATTATAAGCCTGCTGCTATCTATGTCGGTATATGCACAAACAAGCTCAACGGCAGATCCGAACGCCACCCGGCCAACGAAGAATCTGTTCAGGAACCTGATGAAAACGCTTCCGGAAGGAATTCTCTTCGGGCACCAGGATGATCTTGCATACGGCATGGGCTGGACCGGCGTTCCGGGCAAAAGCACCATCAAAGATGCAGTAGGAGAATATCCTGCGGTGTACGGTTGGGAATTGGGCAATATTGAACTGGGAGACCTGCACAACCTCGACAGTATTTCTTTTGATAAAATGAAAGATTATATCCGGGAAGGATATAAGCGGGGAGGGGTCATTACCATCAGCTGGCATGCCAATCATCCGGTTACCGGCGGCAATGCCTGGGATACCACGCACGGTGCCTTAGATGCCATTATCCCCGGAGGGGCAAGGCATGAAATATTTAAACTCTGGTTAGACCGGCTTGCCAATTTTATGCTGGATCTGAAAACAGAAAAGGGGGAGTTGATTCCGGTGATCTTCCGGCCTTATCACGAATTCACCGGCAACTGGTTCTGGTGGTGCCAGAATACCTGCACACCGGATGAGTTTAAAGAACTCTGGCAGTTCACCTATACATATTTTACAGAGAACCGGGGTGTACACAATCTGTTGTGGGCATACAATCCGGAAAAATATGAAACCAGGGAGCAATACCTGGAACGCTATCCCGGTGATAAATATGTAGACATTCTGAGCCTCGATATGTACCAGTATGGTGATCCTGCCAACAGCGATGTATTTGAAACTTCCTTGCATCACCGCCTTGGTATCCTCACCGCAATTGCAAAAGAAAAGAATAAAATTCCCGCACTGGCAGAAACCGGTTTCCTGAATATTCCCTATGCACAGTGGTTCACGCAGAAACTGATGAAGGGTATTGGCGATCACCAGCTTTCTTATATATTGCTTTGGAGAGATGGCGGATATGTAAATGGTCCGGAAAAAGGTAGTTTCATTCCTTCACAGGATCATTTTATTCCTGTGGGAAGTGACCCTGCTTTTTGGGATTTTCAGCAGCTGTACCAATCCGGAAAATTTTTATTCCAGAAAAAAGCTGCCAGACTTAAATTGTATGAATAATGCCGGAGACTGCTGTTCAACAGAAGAATTTTGATGCCATTGTTATCGGGTCAGGAATCAGTGGAGGCTGGGCTGCGAAAGAGCTTTGCGAAAAGGGCCTGAAGACCCTTGTGCTGGAAAGAGGCCCCCAAGTGGAGCACATCAAAGATTATCCAACTGCAACCTTCAATCCCTGGGATTTTCCGCACAGAGGAAAAATTCCACCTCCTGAAATGGACCAGGACCCGATTGTAAGCAACTGTTATGCGTATACGGAAGCGAGTAAACATTTCTTTGTAAAAGACCGGGAGCATCCTTACGTGCAGGAGAAACCTTTCAGTTGGATCAGGGGATACCAGGTTGGTGGTAAATCACTTACCTGGGCCAGACAAACCCAGCGCTGGAGTAAATATGAATTTGAAGCCCCGCTGCGCGACGGATTTGCAGTGGACTGGCCCATCCGTTACAACGACCTCGCTTCCTGGTACAGTCATGTAGAAAAATTTGCGGGCATCAGTGGCAACAAAGACGGATTGGATACCCTGCCTGATGGCGAATTTCTGCCCCCCTGGGAAATGAACTGCGTAGAACTGGAGATGAAGGAGAAAATCATGCAGGCATTTTCGGACCGGCATGTGGTGCAGGGCCGGTGCGCTCATCTGACCGAACCTGCGCCTGTACACCTGAAACTTGGAAGGGGCCAATGTCGGGCCAGGAACCTTTGTGAAAGGGGCTGTCCTTTTGGAGGTTATTTCAGTTCCAATAGTGCCACCCTGCCTGCTGCAAAAAAGACCGGAAACCTTTTTCTGCAACCAGATAGTGTGGTGGATTCTCTTATTTATGACGAAGCCCAACAGCGGGCAACCGGTGTAAGAGTCATCCATGCGATCACCCATGAGGTAACAGCATATTTTGCACGCATCATATTTGTAAATGCCTCCTGTTTAAATACCAACCTGATTTTGCTGAACTCCAAAAGCAATCGCTTTCCGAACGGGTTGGGCAACGACAACGGCCTTTTGGGCAAGTTCATTGCCTTTCACAATTACCGGGGTTCTATTGTGGCAGATTACAACGGTCCGGAAAACAAGTACTATGCCGGCCGGAGACCTACACAGGTCATGATGCCGAATTTCAGGAATGTAGAACGCCAGGAAATGGATTTCAAGCGTGGGTACATGGTGCACTTCAGTGCTACCCGGGTAGCACCGAATGCAGACATTGGTATTGGCGCCGCTTTTAAGGAAGCAATGACCGAACCCGGCAAATGGCATGTATTTATGATGATGCAGGGTGAAACCATTCCCAAAGAATCCAATTTTGTTGCACTCAGCGATTATGAACGAGACAACTGGGGTATTCCGCAACTGGTGGTCTCCGTAGATTACGATGAGAACGACGAAAAATTGCTGAATGATTTTTTACAGGAAGGAAAAGCTATGCTCGAAAAAGCCGGATGTTCCAATATCCGCACCCGCGACAGCAAACAGGCGCCAGGACTGGATATTCATGAAATGGGTGGGGTACGGATGGGACGTGACCCACAAACCTCCCTGCTGAACGAATGGAACCAGTTGCACCATTGCAAAAATGTTTTTGTAACCGATGGTGCCTGTATGACGTCTACCGGAACACAAAATCCTTCTCTCACATATATGGCAATCACGGCAAGGGCCGCACAGTATGCTGCGGAACAGTTTCAAAACGGAAAATTATAGCAGGCAGATACCCGTTATTTCTGATTGGCCTGTTTTACTTCTTCCAGGTAAGCTGCACTGTTTCCTTTGGGGATACTCAGTGAATGCCACTGCTCTTTTTTGATCATTCTGCCGACGTGCACAATCTGCCCTACATGGTAGGGGTAATGTGCCAGCTGACGAAGAATGGCATCATATACTTTCAGAGGTTCCGTACGAATGGTGACTGTTTTATCCAGGTCTGCTTCCTGCAAGGATTCCAGTGTATTGAACAGGCAGTTCCATCCATCATTCCAGAAAGACATCAGGTCTTGCCTGCTGCATTGCATGATCTCAAATTCAGCATCTCTTTTACGCCAGTGTTTTTCTCCGTCTTCTGTAAGAAAGTTGGTCCATCTGCTCAGCATGTTGCCATACATATGTTGTATGATTACTGCAATGCTGTTGCTCTCCGGATCGGGCTGCCAGAATATATCCTGGTCTTCGAGCTGGTCAAATGTATTATCGGCGAGTTCTTTGTAGTACTTGAACCGTTTGATTGCATCTTTCAGAAAGTCCATAAAATGTTTTAAAATCCTGCAACAGAATCATCTCCTCTTTTATCGGCAGCTACTTCTCTTTTTTTGTTGGGTAAGAAACGGATGCCTTCCGTTCTGCCAATGGCCCCTCTGGCGGTTAGCTTATATCCCATTTTCTGCAGTTGCTCTTTGGTAGAAACATTGAAGTCGTTTTCGATCATCACTTCGTCGGGCAGCCACTGGTGATGGAATTTAGGCTGGTCAATGGCATCACCTACCGTCATATTGAAATCGATGATGTTCACGATGGCCTGGTAAACAGAAGTTGGGATAGTAGTACCACCTGGTGTTCCGATAACCACATATGG
>JAQTZD010000003.1 GCA_028687975.1 Sediminibacterium sp. | reverse complement strand
CGGTGACAGAAGAGACGACAGAAGAGGTGGTGGAAGAGGAGAACGCAGAAATTAATCAATCACAATTAGTAGTTAGCAATAATTACAGTTTGTAATAACCATGGTCCTCAGGACCATCGACTAAAAAGCTAAGAAATGTTACAGCCGAAAAGAAGCAAACATAGGAAGCAGCAAAAAGGACGCATTCGCGAAGTGGCAAAGCGTGGAACTGCTATATCATTTGGATCTTATGCCCTGAAGGCACTGGAACCAATTTGGTTGACCAACCGCCAGATCGAATCTGCCCGTCAGGCAATGACCCGTGCTATGAAGCGTGAGGGTAATGTATGGATCAGAATTTTCCCTGACAAGGTGATTACCCACAAGCCTGCGGAAGTGAGGATGGGTAAGGGTAAAGGTAACCCTGAGTATTGGGCAGCTGTAGTTGAACCAGGACGCATCATTTTCGAGTGTGATGGTGTATCTGAAGAAATAGCAAAAGAGGCTATGGGTCTCGCTGCACAAAAATTACCTATCGCTACGAAGTTCATCGTAAGAAGAGATTTGCAAGCATAACCAAAAAAAGAAATTGCAATGGCTAATAAAAAAACATACGAATTCAACAAAAACCTGAAAGATCTTACCGTTGTAGATCTGAAGGCTAAGATCCAGGAAGATCAATTGCGATTAAAGAAACTGGAGTTTGCTCATGCAATCTCTCCATTGGAAAATCCAATGAATATCCGCGGTCTTCGTAGAGATATCGCCCGTTTGAAAACGGAATTGAAGAAAAAAGAAATGGGTATTTAAACCATAAATTAAACACAATGGCTGAAAGAAATTTGCGTAAAACAAGGACAGGGATCGTTACCAGCGATAAAATGGATAAAACCATCACTGTTGCGGTTGAAAGAAAAGTAAAACACCCTATCTATGGTAAGTTCGTAAAGAAAACGACCAAGTTCCATGCTCATGATGAAAAAGGTGAGTGCACCATCGGTGATGTAGTGAAGATCATGGAAACCCGCCCGCTTAGTAAAACCAAGCGTTGGAGACTGGTTGAAGTAGTTGAAAAAGCGAAATAAGTTTAAGCTGTTGTAAATACACCAGCCCAACAAAGAATAGTAAAAACTGCTCAAGGCAATAATGCTGCGAGCCCAAAGCTTAAATAAAATGATTCAGCAAGAAAGCAGATTAAACGTAGCTGACAATAGTGGTGCAAAAGAGGTGCTCTGTATTAAAGTACTGGGTAACAGCGGACAGGATTATGCTAAGATCGGCGATAAAATTGTTGTTACGGTAAAAGATGCAATCCCTGCAGGTGGCGTTAAAAAAGGAACGGTATCCAAAGCGGTTATTGTTCGTACTAAAAACAAGCTTCGCAGAAAAGATGGTTCTTATATCCGTTTTGATGACAACGCAGTTGTGTTGTTGAACAACGCAGATGAGCCCCGCGGTACACGTATATTCGGACCAGTAGCAAGAGAGTTGCGTGATAAGGGTTACATGAAGATTATTTCTCTTGCTCCTGAAGTATTATAAAAAAGCTAAAAGCTAAATAAAATGAGTACAAGATTTAAAGCCAAATTCAGCATCAAAAAAGGTGATACCGTAGTGGTTATTACCGGAGATGACAAGGATTTGAAAAAGCCACGCAAAGTGTTGGAAGTGATTGTTGATAAAGGACGTGTAGTTGTTGAAGGTGTGAACATTGTTACCAAACACACCAAGCCATCTGCACAGAACACTAAAGGTGGTATTGTAAAAGTTGAAGCTCCGATCAACATCAGCAACGTAATGTTGTGGGATGCTAAAAAAGGAGAGCCAACTAAAGTAAAGCGTACCCGTGAAAATGGTAAATTAATACGTGTATCTAAAAAATCTGGGGAGGTAATCAAATAATGAGTACTGAAAAATATACACCGAGATTAGCAGCGAAGTACACCAAAGATGTTGTACCTGCTTTAATGAAGAAGTTTGCATACACAACCGTAATGCAGGCTCCTAAATTAGAAAAAATCTGTATCAACCGTGGTGTTAACGGAGCGGTGACAGATAAGAAACTGGTAGACATTGCCGTAGAAGAGCTGAACACCATTACCGGTCAGAAAGCTGTTCCTACCATGTCTAAGAAAGACATCTCCAACTTTAAGTTGCGTAAAGGAATGCCAATCGGCGCCCGCGTAACCCTGAGAGGAGAGAAAATGTACGAGTTCCTCGACAGACTGGTTTCAGTAGCCCTGCCACGTGTACGTGACTTCAAAGGTATCAGCGATAAAGCTTTTGACGGAAGAGGTAACTATACACTGGGTGTAACCGAGCAGATTATTTTCCCTGAAATCGATATCGATAAAGTGAACAAGATCACCGGACTGGACATCACTTTTGTTACAACTGCAAACACCAATGAAGAAGCATACGAATTGCTGAAAGAACTGGGTATGCCGTTTAAAGGAACCAAGAAAGATTAATTAAACACAGAATTTTACAACATTATGGCAAAAGAATCAGTAAAAGCCAGACAAAGAAAGCGCGAGAAAATGGTAGCGCAGTATGCTGAAAAACGTGCAGCCCTGAAAGAAGCGGGAGACTACGCAGCGCTGGATAAGCTTCCTAAGAACGCTTCTCCGGTACGTTTAAAGAACCGTTGTCAGCTTACAGGAAGACCTAAAGGCTACATGCGTTACTTTGGTCTGTCCAGGGTTATCTTCCGCGACATGGCTTTGAACGGAATGATTCCTGGTGTTAAAAAAGCAAGCTGGTAATTTCCGGTTTGATAAACAAAATTTAGAACTAGTATAATAAAAATAATATGGTAACTGATCCTATAGCAGACTTCTTAACCAGAATTCGTAATGCTCAGTTGGCTGGTCACAGACTGGTTGAAATTCCTGCTTCTAATCTGAAGAAGCGCCTTACAGAGATTTTGTACGAGCAGGGTTATATCCTGAAATACAAATTCGAAGACGACAACAAGCAAGGCCTGATCAAGATCGCATTGAAATACGATCCATCTACCAAGCAACCTGCTATCCACTCTCTGGAAAGAGTAAGCCGTCCGGGTTTGCGTCAGTATGCTAAGCCTGCCGAAATCAAGCGTGTAATCAACGGATTGGGTGTTGCTATCTTAAGTACCTCCAAAGGTGTACTGACCGATAAGCAGGCCAAAGCGCAGAATGTTGGTGGTGAAGTGTTGTGTTATATTTCATAATTAATCTGTTCCGACAATTAAGCCTCTTAGTCGTGGCTGAACACGGAGCACAGTTCATAATAAATAAATAAAAATCGACTATGTCTCGTATAGGTAAACAACCGATCGTTATCCCCGCAGGTGTAACTGTTTCAGTTAACGCTGAAAACATTATCACCGTAAAAGGACCTAAGGGTGAATTGAAGCAGGCCATTGATAGAGATATCAAAATTGAGCAGAAAGACAATGAAATCGTTTTCACCCGTCCTACCGACCAGATCCGTCACCGCGCTATGCACGGTTTATACCGCGCGCTGGTAGCTAACCTGGTAAAAGGTGTTACCGAAGGGTATAAGAAAGAACTCGAATTGGTGGGTGTTGGTTTTAAAGCCGCTAATACCGGTAATATCCTCGACCTGGCATTGGGTTACTCTCACAATATCATCATTGAGGTTCCAAGCGAACTGAAAGTTTCTACCACTACCGAAAAAGGTCAGAACCCCAAGATTTTCCTGGAAGGTATCGACAAACAACTGATCGGTCAGGTTGCCGCTAAATTACGTAGTCTGCGTAAGCCTGAACCATACAAAGGAAAAGGTGTGAAATATGCAGGTGAAATCCTGAGAAGAAAAGCAGGTAAAGCAGCAGGTAAATAATAACTAATCAATAACGCCTCCGGCCGTATCGGAGGCTACAAATAAAATAAAATGGGTAAACTAATTCAAAGGCAGAAAATCAGATACCGCATCCGTAAAAAAGTTGCTGGTACAGCTGTAAAGCCCCGCCTGGCAGTATTCAGAAGTAACGCAGAAATTTACGCACAGTTAATCGATGACGTTAACGGAGTTACACTGGTAGCTTCTTCTTCACGCGATAAAGACATCGCTGCACAAAAAGTTACTAAAATTGAGAAGTCTAAGCTGGTTGGTGCTGCAGTTGCACTTAAAGCCAAGGCCCTCGGTATCGAAACATGTGTGTTCGACAGAGGTGGTAACCTCTATCACGGACGTGTGAAGTCTGTTGCTGACGGAGCAAGAGAAGGTGGACTTCAATTTTAATTTGCTAACATCAATAATCGCTCAATAAATGTCTAAAGTAAGCGTAAATAAAGTAAAAGCGGGTGGCGACATCGAACTGAAGGATAAAGTAGTTGCCATTAACCGTGTGGTAAAAACCACAAAGGGTGGTCGTACATTCAGCTTTTCTGCACTGGTAGTTGTGGGTAACGAGAACGGTATTGTTGGCCAGGGTCTGGGTAAAGCAAAGGAAGTACAGGAAGCTATTGCTAAGGGTATCGAAGATGCTAAGAAAAACCTGGTTAAAGTGCCTATTATGCACGGTACAGTTCCTCACGAACAGTGGTGTAAAGACGGTGCTGCCAAAGTACTGATCAAGCCTGCTGCACACGGAGCCGGTGTAATTGCGGGAGGCAGCATGCGTGCTGTTCTCGAGAGCGCTGGTGTTACCGACGTATTGGCAAAAAGCCTGGGTTCTGCTAACCCGCACAATGTGGTTAAAGCTACCATCAAAGCCCTCAGCATGCTGAGAGAGCCTGTTCAGGTTGCTAAAACCCGTACCATCAAATTGAGTAAAGTATTCAACGGATAAGACTTATGAAAAAGATTAAGATCACACAAATAAAGAGCGGTATCGACAGACCCGAGCGTCAAAAGCAAACTTTGATTGCCCTGGGTTTAAGAAAACTCAACGCTTCCAAAGAAGTTGAAGCTACTCCTCAGATTCTCGGAATGGTGAGCAAAGTAAGCCATCTGGTGAAGGTTGAAGAGATCGCCTAAATTCATAAAATTAATAGTCAGTAGTTTTGTATTGCCGGTAAATCTCCGGTAGTCCCGACTGCTGATTTTTAATGTTACCTATTTAATAACAACGCGAGGGGTGATGCCCCGTAAGTTCAAAATCAACAAACATGAAATTACACACTTTAAAACCTGCAGAAGGTTCCGTAAAAAGAGAAAAAAGATTAGGTCGTGGTGAAGCATCCGGTAAGGGTGGTACATCTACAAAAGGTAACAAAGGTGGTCAGAGCCGTGCCGGTTATAAGAGCAAAATGGCTCATGAAGGTGGTCAGATGCCTATCCAGCGTCGTGTACCTAAACGTGGTTTCAAAAACAACAACCGTGTTGAATACAAAGTATTTAACCTTGGTCAGCTGGATCAGCTGGTAGAAAAATACGGCTTTACCGAAATTTCTCTGGAAAATCTTTATATCAATGGTTTGATTAACCGCACAGACAGTGTTAAAGTACTGGGCAATGGCGAACTGAAAGCCAAGCTGAGCTTTAAGGTCAATGCGATCAGCGAAAAAGCAAAAGCGGCTATTGAAGCTGCAGGCGGTACAGTTGAAATTATCAAGTAATTTTATTGTAAATTGCCAGACGCATCCAGTATGCGTCTTTTTTGGTTCTTGAGTTTTAACGCCATTTAATTAAGCTAAGTGAAAAAATTAGTTCAGACTTTTAAGAATATTTGGGCCATCGAAGAGCTGCGCAATAAGATTATTGTAACACTCGCGCTGGTGCTGACTTACAGATTTGGTACCCATATTGTACTTCCCGGTATTGACCCGAACAAAATTGAAGCTGCCCAGGCCGCTTCAAAAAGTACAGGTCTGCTGGGCATCTTCGATATGTTTGCCGGTGGTGCCTTTTCCCAGGCTTCCATTCTTGCACTTGGTATCATGCCCTATATCTCTGCTTCCATCTTTATGCAGTTGATGACCATCCTGGTTCCTCAATTACAGAAGGTTCAGAAAGAAGGAGAGAGCGGACGGAAAAAAATTAACCAGTGGACCCGCTACCTGACAGTGATTGTTACAGCGTTCCAGGCAGGTGCTTATGTTGCTTACCTGAACAGCCCTGGTTATGCGGAAGCCATTCTTCCTGCATACAAAGACTTCTTCTGGTTCTCTACCGTAGTTACATTAACTGCAGGAACCCTGTTTGTAATGTGGCTGGGTGAAAGAATTCAGGATAAAGGTTTGGGTAACGGTACTTCCATCATTATCATGGTGGGTATCCTGGCCCGTTTGCCTCAGTCGCTCATTCAGGAATTTGGCGCCAAAGGCGTAAGCGGTGGTGGTGGTTTACTGATCTTCCTGATCGAAATTGCCATTCTGGTTACGATTATCATGGGCCTGATTGTACTGGTTCAGGGTGTACGTAAAATCCCGGTAAACTATGCCAAGCAAATCATTGGTAACAAGCAGTTTGGCGGCGCCCGTCAGTTCCTGCCTGTAAAAGTGAACAGCGCAGGTGTAATGCCAATCATCTTTGCACAGGCGATCATGTTCCTGCCTACCCTGGCCTCTTTTACCAATTTAGACTCAGCACAGGGTATTGTGAAAATCTTCAACGACCACAGCAACTCATGGTATATGGTTATTTATTCTGTGATGGTGATTGGATTTACCTTCCTTTACACCGCACTGATCTTTAACCCCAAGCAGATTGCTGAAGACCTGAAGCGCAACAACGGTTTTATCCCCGGTGTTAAACCTGGCCAACCTACAGCTGATTATATTGGTGCGATCATGGACAGAATTACTTTACCCGGTGCTATTTTCCTGGCCATGGTTGGTATCCTGCCTGGTTTTGCTCAGCGTTTAGGTGTTACTCAGGGTTTCAGTACCTTCTTCGGAGGAACCTCCTTGCTGATTATGGTAGGGGTGGTCCTGGATACTTTGCAGCAGATTGAAACTTATCTCCTGATGAGACAATACGATGGCTTAATGAAGAGTGGAAGAGTTCAGGGAAGACAAACAGTTTCTTCTTCCGCTATTTAGTCATAAATTATTACGACCTTTGTAAACCTGTTTGGCCAAGCTAAACAGGTTTATTTTTTTTTGATCATGACCAGAAGAAATCATATGATTATCTACAAAACAGAAGCTGAAGTTGCCAAGATGAAAGAGGCCGCTATGCTGGTAAGTAAAACACTTACTGAAGTGGCCAAAGTGCTGAAACCCGGAATAACTACGCGCCAGATAGACCAGTTGTGCGCAGATTTTATTAAGCAGCACCATGCTGTTTCCTCCTTTCTGAATTACAGGGGCTATCCCTTTACCATTTGTTCTTCGGTGAACGATGTGGTAGTGCATGGCTTTCCCAATGATACCCCATTGAAGAATGGTGATATTGTTTCCATCGATATGGGTGTTATTCTGGATGGCTGGCACGGAGACCATGCGTATACTTTTATTTTAGGCGATGCTGCACCGGAAGTAATTGAACTGGTGAAGATCACCAAGGAGTCTTTGTATAAAGGCATTGAAAAAGCCACTGTGAATAATCGCATTGGCGATATTGCCTATGCGATTCAGGAACACACCGAATTCAAGCATGGGTATGGTGTGGTACGTGAACTGGTAGGACACGGACTTGGCAGAAGCTTACATGAGGATCCGCAGGTGCCCAATTATGGTAAACGCGGTAGCGGCCCTAAAATGAAAGAAAACCTGGTGCTGGCCATTGAACCCATGATCAACCTGGGCTCCAAAGATGTTTATACAGACGATGATGGCTGGACGGTAAGAACCCGTGATGGCAAACCTTCTGTTCATTTTGAACACGATGTTTGTATCAAACGGAACCAGGCGCTGATCCTCTCCGATTACAGTATTATTGAAGCTGCTGAAAAAGCCAATCCACATCTCAACAGCTCTTATTATTAATCTTATATTGGGGAAAAGATTGCCATGAATAAACTTCTGCTTGCCTTTTCTCTGCTGCTCGCTGCAGGTAACAGTACGGCCCAGTCTGCTGAAATTCTTGCAATAAGAAAAGTAAGAACTGTTTCCGAGCACAGTTGGCTGAAGCAATACTTTTCTTTTTTGTCTATACCCAATGTGGCAGACGATGAAAGCAATATTGCCCGCAATGCAGTGCGTATCATGGAACTCATGCAGGAGCGCCAAATCGGTAATGTACAGTTGCTGCATCCGGTAACCAAAGGTGCACCACCGGCTGTTTTTGGTGAAGTAAAAGTTCCGGGGGCTACCAAAACCATTGCCTTTTATGCGCATTACGATGGTCAGCCGGTAGACAGTACCAAATGGGCTGCCGGATTTCACCCGTTTAAACCGGTGCTGATTAAGAACAAGGTGCTGCACCAGTCCAATATCATTCCTTTCCCTGAAGAGGGTCAGCCCATTGATCCGGAATGGAGAATTGTTTCCAGGGGATCTTCCGACGATAAGGGAGGCGTACTGGCCATCCTGCTGGCTTATGAAGCATTGAAGCAATCTGGTCAGACTGCAGGCTGTAATATCAAATTCTTTTTTGAAGGAGAAGAGGAAGCGGGCTCTCCGCATCTTGGTGAAATTCTGCAACAACACAAGGATTTACTGAATGCCGATATCTGGGTCATCTGCGACGGTCCGGTACATCAGTCGGGAAGCAAGCAGATTTCTTTTGGTGTGCGAGGTGATGTAAATATGGATATTGTTGTTTACGGAAGTAAACGCCCTTTGCACAGCGGTCATTATGGCAACTGGGCACCCAATCCGGCTCTGCAATTATCCCGGTTGCTGGCTTCCATGAAAGATGAACAGGGAAAAGTATTGATCAAAGGTTTTTACGACGATGTAATTCCTTTGTCTGCCGCGGAGAAAAAAGCACTGGCCGCTGTTCCCAAAGCGGATGCTCAGTTAAAAAAAGAACTGGGTTTTATCCGGAACGAAATGCCGGGTACGGATCTTGCTGAATCGCTGTTGCTACCTTCTTTAAACATCAATGGAATTCAGAGCGCCAATGCCGGCAAACTGGCTGCCAATGTGATTCCGCTGCAGGCCATGGCCACACTGGATCTTCGACTGGTAAAAGGCAACGACCAGCAGGTACAGCAACAACGGGTAGTGGATCATATTAAAGCACAGGGTTATTATGTAACAACGCAGGAACCTACGGAAGCCGAAAGAGCACAGTATCCGAAAATTGCGCAGGTCATTACGCAGGAAGGGTACAATGCACAACGTACTTCAATGGATCTGCCGATAGCAAAAGACATTGCCGCTGCTGTTCAAAAAACGACAGCAGGCAAGCTGATCCTGGTGCCTTCTCTCGGTGGAAGTCTTCCTTTGTTTCTCTTCGAAAAACACCTGAAAGTAAATACGATTACAGTCCCGTTGGCGAACCACGACAACAACCAGCACGCTGAAAATGAAAACATCCGCCTGCAGAATTTTTGGAATGGTATTGAAACAATGGCTTCCATCATGATGATCCGATAATATGCATTCAAAAAAACTGGTGGTGATTGGAGGCGGCGCAGCAGGATTTTTTCTTGCGGTAAATGCTGCCAGACTCCATCCGCAACTCAACGTGATCCTGCTCGAGAAAACCGGGAAACTGCTTTCGAAAGTAAAAGTGAGTGGCGGGGGAAGGTGCAATGTAACTCATGCCTGTTTCAGTATTCCGGACCTGGTAAAAAAATATCCGCGCGGTGAACAATTTTTAAAAAAAGCCTTTCATCTTTTTAATACCAAGGATACCATTGAATGGTTTTCGGAAAGAGGCGTGCAGCTGCATACCGAAGCAGATGGCCGTATGTTTCCGGTGACCAACGATTCGCAAACCATCATCAACTGTTTGTTGCAGGAAGCGGACCACCACAAAGTAGCTGTTCAGACCAACTCCGAAGTGAACCGGATTGAAAACGCTGATGGTATTTTTCGCATTCACATCACTGGTAAAAAAATACTGGAAGCCGATTTTGTTGCAGTGACCTGCGGCGGTTTTCCCAAGCTGGCCATGTTCCAATGGTTAAAGGATACCGGCCACCAGATTCAGGAACCTGTACCGTCGTTGTTTACATTCAATATTCCCAAGCATCCCATTACTGCATTGATGGGACTATCTGTTCCCAATGCTGTTGTTAAAATTGCAGGAACCAAATTTAAAGAGCAGGGTCCTTTGCTGATCACGCACTGGGGATTGAGCGGCCCGGTTGTTTTGCGCCTGTCTGCCTGGGGCGCCAGAGACCTGCATCGTGCAGGTTATCAGTTCAACATCCTGGTAAATTGGCTGGGTGATTACAATGAAGCCGAACTGCGTTCTGACTGGGTGGGTTACCGCGATCAATTCGCTGCACAAAAAATGCACAGCAGAAATCCATTTGGCTTACCCGGCCGCCTTTGGCAGTTCATGCTGGAGCAGGCCCATATTCCCGAAGCTACCCGCTGGGCGGAGTTGAAAGCAAAGGAACAAAACCAACTGATTCAGTTGCTCACCGCTTTCCCTTTCAGCGTTGCCGGTAAAACAACTTTTAAGGAAGAATTTGTTACAGCTGGCGGTATACAACTCTCAGAGATCAATCCGCAGACCATGGAAAGCAAAAAAGTTCCCCACCTGTTTTTTGCCGGTGAGGTCATGGATGTGGATGGCATCACCGGTGGTTTTAATTTTCAGAACGCCTGGACCAGTGCTTTCATCGCTGCAAAAGCCATTGCCACCAAGTCTAATGACCGTTTATCATAGATTGAAGTATTTCAGGGTAATCTAGAAGGAAATCAATTAATTTGATCTTCTTAAATCATTACTATGAATAAATATTTCCTGGGGTCAGGCATTGCTTTGATGTTGATGGCCACCACTGTACATGCACAACCACCGGCAACTGGCGCCAACGCCAAGCCCGGTTCTGATAGCGTAAAAACTGCTGCGGCCAAAAAGCCGACGGTTGCCGAAAAAACAAAAGGCAGCAGAAAGATAGACGGACTGTTTACACTGTACCAGGATACCACTACCGGCAGTATCCAGATGTATATCCGTAAATCGCAACTGGGTAAAGAATTTATTTATCAGAGTTTTTCTATTAACGGACCTACGTCGCTGTTTTTAAATCAGAGTATGCATCGGGCTACTTCTGTATTCAAAATTACCCGGGCCTTCGATAAAATTGAGTTTGCAGAAGTGAATACCGGTTTCTTTTACGACCGGAACAATCCGGTTAGCAAAACTGCTGAGGTAGATAAACCTGAAGCAGTTTTTTATAATGATAAATTTAGTGTGGAAGATGCAGACGGATACCTGGTGAATGCCGATGGTATGTTCCTCAGTGAAAAACTGGACCCGGTGAAACCCATCCTGGCGCCCAGCCCGCTCACTGCATTTATCTTTAACCTGGGTGGTCTGAATGCAGCCAAATCCAAGTATTCCGATATCCGGTCTTTCCCCAACAATACCGATGTAGTGGTAGACCTCGCTTACGACAATCCTTCTACCCTTGCATTCGGTGGTCCTGATATTACGGATGTACGGTATGTACGGGTACGGATGCAGCACAGCTTCATCGAAATGCCCAACAACGATTTCAGACCAAGAAGAGATGATCCCCGGGTTGGTTATTTCATGCAGCAAAGAAACAACCAGACCAGCATCAGTGCTACTCCTTACAAAGACATGATCAATCGCTGGAATCTCAAGAAGAAAGATCCTTCTGCTGCACTCAGTGAACCCGAAGAGCCCATTGTGTTCTGGATCGAAAACACTACTCCGCACGAATACCGCCAGGTGATTCTGGAAGCCGGACTGAAATGGAATGAAGCTTTTGAAAAAGCCGGTTTCAAAAATGCCGTGCAAATGAAAATCATGCCCGACAATGCAGACTGGAACCCTGCAGATATCCGGTACAATGTGATTCGCTGGGTTTCTTCTGCACAGCCACAGTATGGCGCCATCGGACCAAGTTTTGTTAATCCCCGAACCGGACAAATCCTGGGTGCAGACATCACCGTAGAATGGTTCTCCGGAAGCGCTACCCCAATCAGTGATGAACTCTTCAATGGCAGCCCTGTTCCGCAGCTCAACCTGCCGGGTATGGATTTGAATCAGCATACCGCCTGTACCATTGGCAGTTCATTGAAAGCCCAATACACTACAGGACTTACTGCTCTGGAGGCAATGGATGCAGATGAAATTTCCATCAAAGAAATGCACAGGCAGTTTTTAACCTACCTGATCATGCACGAGATGGGTCATACACTGGGACTCAACCACAACATGAAGAGCAGCCAGATGTTGTCTCCTGCTGAAATCAACAATACCTCCATTACCCGTTCCATTGGTCTGATTGGTTCCGTAATGGATTATCCTGCCATCAATGTTTCTTTAGACAGAAGCAAGCAGGGCGATTATTATACCACCAAGGCAGGCCCTTATGATCTCTGGGCAATTGAATACGGTTACACGCCTTCTACCGAAGCAGGAGAGGAGTTGTTGCTGAACAAGATTCTGATGAGGAGCACCGATCCTAAACTTGCTTTTGGGAATGATGGCGACGATATGCGCGCGCCTGGTAAAGCCATTGATCCTCGTGTAAACGTAAACGACCTGACCAATGATGCCATTGCCTACGCCGAAGAGCGTTTTAAACTGGTGAATGCAGTGATGGGTAAACTGGTGCAGAAATACAGCAAGCCCGGTCAGTCTTATGCAGAGCTCCGCGCCAGATATGGTTCACTGAACGGTCAGCGTAACAGCATGATCAATGCCGTAAGCCGGTACATTGGCGGTGTGTACATAGACAGAAGTTTCCCTGAGCAGCGTTCTTCTGCCAAACCCTATACCCCTGCACCGGTAGCTACACAAAAAAGAGCCCTGGATGTATTGAATAAATATGTTTTTGCTCCTAATGCATTTGATGCAGATGCAGCTGTTTATCCTTATCTGCAAATGCAGCGCCGAGGATTCAATCAGCCGGGCAATGGAGAAGATTACAAAATCACGGGTACCATTTTGGGACTGCAGGCTTCCGGCGCCCTCGCACATATACTGCACCCGACCACCCTGCAACGGATTACCAATACCGGACTCTATGGCAACAGCTACAGCGTTGCTGACGTAATGGCCGACCTGGTAAAAGGTATTTTTGATGCAGACATCAACGGTAATGTGAATGTGAACCGCCAGTACCTGCAAGCTATTTTTGTGAAAGGTGCTGCCGCATTAACCGCACCGCAGTCTCCTGCCGATGAGGTTTCGAAGGCTGCTGCATTGTATACACTTAAAAAGCTGCGGACCAAGGTTGCCGCTGCAGTTTCGTTTAACGAAAGCACCCGGGCACACAGGGCCAATCTGCTGTTCCTGATCGATAAAGCGTTAAAAACAGATTAATTGCAACTGAAGATGATTGAAAATCCTCCCGGGGCCGCCCCGGGAGGATTTTTTATTGGTATTTTTTCCGAATTGTAGTAACTTAAGGAAAATTCGTGCCGTTATGAGAAAAGTAAGCGATATCCTTGCCAGAAAGGGAACCCGTGTTTCCGTGGTGTCGCCCGACACCAATGTGATCGAAGCCCTGCAAATGATGGCAGAACAGAATATTGGTTCACTGGTGGTGGTGAGCAACAACCAGTTTGCGGGTATACTTACCGAAAGGGATTATTCGCGTAAAGTGGTGTTGAAGGGCCGCAACTCCAGCGATACCAGCGTTGCAGAGATTATGACCACCGATTTTCCTCCGGTTACGCCCAGCGATACAGTAGAGCAATGCATGCAGCTCATGTCGGTTCATCATATCCGTTATCTGCCAGTGATTGTGGGAGATGAACTGGTGGGAATTGTTTCCATGAACGATGTGGTCACCGAAACCATCCTGAACCAGGAGGAAACCATTTCGCAGTTGCAGATCTACATCCAGTCATAACCTTTCCACCTGGTTCCGGCAGCTTTGATGGTCCGGTTTAATGGCTGTTTTGTGCATAATTCGGGTTATTGAAGCCCTTTTTTGCCGTAAATCCTCCTTTTTGGCCTTATTCGGGCCTTTTTTCCGGCTATTTGGAGCTGGGCCGTCGCCCCAATAGGCTTCCGTCCCATATTTTGTTGCCCCGGATTATGGATTATTTCCTATTTTTTGTACCTTTGCCGCCCGATTAAAACCATCGGGTTATTGTATGAAATTGATTAACAAACAACTAAACGCAGATGCTCAGGAGAACGCTGCAGCCCCAACCGCTGCTGAAGTTCCTACTGCGACAACAAATGCACCTGAAGCAGCGCCTGTTGTAGAAACAGCGCACGACGATTTTGACTGGAGCATAGACAAGCGCAACGTAAGTCATTATGCAGAAGCTGAGCGTGTTAAGTACGACAAAGTGTACGACAATACGTTCATTCAGATCGAAGACGGTGAGATTGTAAAAGGACTGGTAGTTGCTTTAACTAAAACAGATGTTGTAGTAAACATTGGTTTTAAAAGTGATGGTCTGGTTTCCCTCAACGAATTCCGCGATATCGCCGGTCTGAAAATCGGAGATGAAGTAGAAGTAATGGTGGTAGAAAAAGAAGACCGTTCCGGTAATCTTCACTTAAGCCGCAAGTCTGCAAGAATCTTCCGTGCATGGGAGCGTATTGTGGAAGTTCACAAAACAGGAGAAGTAGTTACAGGTACTGTTACCAGCAAAACCAAAGGTGGTTTGATTGTTGACGTATTTGGAATGGAAACCTTCCTGCCCGGTTCTCAGATAGACGTGAAGCCTGTAACTGATTACGATCAGTTTGTAGGTAAGACCATGGAATTTAAAGTGGTTAAAATCAACGAAACCATCAAGAACGCTGTAGTATCTCACAAAGCCCTGATTGAAAGTGATATCGAAGCACAACGTGCTGAGATCATGAGCAAGCTGGAAAAAGGTCAGGTACTGGAAGGTGTTGTGAAGAACATCACCGACTTCGGTGCATTCATGGACCTCGGCGGATTAGACGGATTACTCTACATCACCGATATTTCATGGGGTCGTATCTCTCACCCAAGTGAAGTGGTGAAGATGGATCAGAAACTGCAGGTGGTTGTTCTGGACTTCGATGATGATAAGAAACGTATCAGCCTCGGTCTGAAGCAACTGACTCCGCATCCTTGGGATGTATTGCCTGAAGGACTTGCAGAAGGTTCTGTAGTAAAAGGTAAAGTAGTTAATATTGAAGATTACGGTGCATTTCTCGAAATTCAGCCTGGTGTTGAAGGTCTGGTGCACGTATCTGAAATTACCTGGGCTAACACACCGATCAATGCAAAAGAATTCTTCAAATTAGGAGATGAGCATGAAGCGAAAGTGGTTACCCTCGATAAAGATGCACGCAAAATGAGCCTGAGCATCAAACAAATGAGCCAGGATCCTTGGAATACCATCGAAACCAAATTCCCTGAAGGCAGCAAGCACAAAGGTCTGGTGAAAAACATCACTCCTTATGGCGTATTTGTTGAACTGGAACCAGGTATCGGCGGTATGATCCACATCAGCGACTTAAGCTGGTTGAAGCGTTTCAATCACCCTACAGACTATACCAAAGTAGGTGATCAGATCGACATCATCATCCTGAGCATCGACAAGGAAAATCGCAAATTGCAGTTGGGACACAAACAACTGGAAGAAGATCCCTGGAATGCACTGGAAGAAACATTCGCTATCGGTTCTATCCACGAAGGTACCGTTACCCGCAAGGACGACAAAGGTGCCCTGGTACAACTGCAGTATGGTTTAGAAGGCTTTGCACCTAACCGTCACCTGAACAAGGAAGATGGTACTCAGGTTAAAGCCGACGAAACTGCTCAGTTTGTTGTGATCGAATTCGACCGCAATGAAAAACGCATCGTTTTAAGTCACGCCCGTATTTGGGAACAGCATATTGCAGAAGAGAAAGAAGCTGCGAAGAAAGAAGCAAAAGCTGAGTCCGACAATACCAAGAAAGCCGTGAAAAACATCCAGAGCAAGGTTGAAAAAGCCACTCTGGGCGATTTAGGCGCTTTGGCGGAGATTAAAGCTAAATTGCAGGAAGGAGAGGGTGATAATAAGTAATTGTCACCTGAAGTTGTAATATAAAGGCTGTCCTGCTCACCGCGGGACGGCCTTTTTAGCTATTAATTAACTAGGGAGGGAGTATTTTTGAGGAATCTCCTTTATAAATTGCCTTTTTATACGTAATTTCGCCAACTTTATGGGTAGGATTCTAATATTTTCTTTGCTGTTTTCCCTGATGCTGTCTTCCTGTTCAAGTAAGCTGTCGAAGATCATGAAGAGCAGGGATTATGAGTACAAATACAAAATGGCCGAACAGTACTACGCCAATAAAAAATACCAGGAATCTCAAAAGCTCTTTGAAGACGTTTTCCCGTACCTGAAAGGTACCACCCGTTATGAGGATATGTATTTCAAGTATGCCTATTCTTATTACTACAACAGGGATTACCTGAATGCGGAGAACATGTTCAAAACCTTTGTGGAGAATTTCCCGGCGAGCACCAAAAGTGAGGAGTGCGAATACATGCGCGCTTACTGTTTCTTTAAGCAGTCGCCCAAAGTGGAACTGGATCAGACCAATACCAACAAAACCATGGGATTGATGCAGGCTTTCATCAGCACGCACCCCAATTCTCCCAGGGTAAAAGATGCTTCAGAACTGATTGACCTGTGCAGAGAGAAACTGGAGCTCAAAGATTTAAAAAGTGCCCAGCTGTATTACAATCTTGGATTTTATAAAGCAGCTGCCATCGCTTTCAGTAATGTATCTGATAATTTCCCCGATTCAAAAAAATCGGACGAATACAAACTGCTCATGATTAAATCGTATTTCAAATACGCCGAAATGAGCTACGAAGAGAAACAGAGAGAACGCTACGAAAAAGTGCTGGCCGAATGCGGTGAGTTCAGTGATCGTTTCAACGACAGTAAATACCTCGAAGAGGTAAACAAATACAAAACACAAACCCTTAACATACTTAAAACCGGCAAAAAATGAGCAAATTAAGAAGGCAAATGAGCGCCAACACAGCCAGTGTGGTAGAAACCAAAAGCCTGATTTCTATAAAAGGAAAAACAGGGAATTTGTATGAGTCTATTGCGATTATCGCAAGAAGGGCCAATCAAATTAATATCTCTATCCGCGAAGAATTGCACAATAAGCTGGAAGAATTTGCAAGCCATACAGACAGTCTGGAAGAAATTCACGAGAACAAAGAGCAGATCGAAATTTCCAGAGCATACGAAAAAATGCCTAACCCTGCTATCCTGGCTACCCAGGAGTTCATGGAAGGTAAGGTATACCACAGAAGAAACAACGATAACGACCTGTTCAGATAAGCTAAATCTTTCTGAAATCATTGAAAACGACAGTATTTTACTGTCGTTTTTTGTTACTTTGAACTACCAACGGATTTAAGGCCAATTAACGATGCGCAACAAACAGTTTATATTTTTTCTTCTGTTCTCCGCCATGGGCCTTTCCGTTCATGCACAGGAATTAAAAGCCAAGGTAACCGTACTGGCCACGCGGGTTAACTCCACAGTAGATAAAAAAATTTTCACCACACTTCAGTCTCAGCTGAACAACCTGATGAACAACCGCAAATGGACTCCCGATGCGTTTGGTCAACAGGAAAAAATTGAATGCAGTTTTATCCTGAACATAGAGAGTATTGTTGAACCCAATTTATACAAGGCTTCCCTTACCATTCAGGCTGCCCGTCCTGTTTACAATGCATCTTACCAGGCGGCCCTGGTGAACTTTATTGATCCGGATGTTTCCTTCCGTTATATCGAATTTCAACCGGTTGAATTCAATGAAAACAGGGTGCAGGGTACAGATGCCGGAGCTGCTAATTTAACCGCTGTTTTTGCTTATTACGCCTA
This sequence comes from Sediminibacterium sp., assembly GCA_028687975.1. Taxonomy (GTDB): domain Bacteria; phylum Bacteroidota; class Bacteroidia; order Chitinophagales; family Chitinophagaceae; genus Sediminibacterium. The sequence goes on along the minus strand of JAQTZD010000003.1, from coordinate 55,864 downwards.
TATGCTGATCGGACTGGATTACGATTCCTTTTCTCCCAAAAGCGGTGACCCTTTTTTCCGGAAAGCCCAGCATATTGTGAACAATGCACCCGAAGGAAGAAATATCAGCGGATGGAAAGTGTTCGATGGCCTCAGGAACCGCTACTGGCTCAACGAAAACCTCATCAACAGCAGGTACAATCCTATACACGATGTGATTTATACTTATTACCGTTCCGGCCTGGATAAACTGGTTGAAAACGAAACTGAGGCCAGGGTTAATTTGTTGCAATCGCTGGAAAAGTTGCAATCGTTCAATAAAGAAAATCCCAATACCATGATCCTTCAGTTTTTCATGCAGGGCAAAGTGCAGGAGCTGATTGGTATCTTTAAAAAGGGAAGCCCCATGGAAAAAGATAAAGCAGTTGCGCTCCTGAGCGGACTGGATGTGGTAAATGCTAATCGTTACAAACAGGAATTGCAGTGAGTAAATACCTAGTTATATTATGCCTTACGGCGCTGGTTGCTGCCTGTGGTGACGGCAGTGAAATGAAAGTGGGCAAAGACGTAATTCCCATTGGTGAAATGAAGCTGATTATCTGGGATATCATGAAGGCAGACGAGTATTATAGCAGGCTTTCTGCCAATGATACTGCCAACAGGTACCACAATGAAAACCTTCGGCTATACGACCAGTTGTTCCGGTCGCATCAGATCACCAAAGAAAAATTTTATCAGAGCTATAAGTATTATGCATCTCATCCGGCAGCATTTAAAGTGTTGATTGATTCTGTAGATGCTGTGTCGAGAAGAGAGCGGGACCTCCTGAATAAAAGCCCTGAAACGCCACGACCTCAATAGTAGTGTATGAATAAAGTTTTTGAATCGGCAGCAGCTGCCATTGCAGATATTCCCAATGGCGCCACCATTATGCTGGGTGGTTTTGGCCTGAACGGAATTCCGGAAAGTTCCATTAATGCCCTGGTCCAAAGCGGCATCAGTGGCCTGACCTGTATTTCCAACAATGCTGGTGTGGACGATTTTGGACTGGGTCTTTTATTAAAGACCCGACAAATCAAAAAAATGATCAGTAGTTATGTGGGAGAGAACGCCGAGTTTGAGCGGCAGCTGTTGAGCGGAGAACTGGAAGTAGACCTGGTTCCGCAGGGAACCCTGGCTACCAGCATACAGATGGCCGGTATGGGTATTCCCGCGTATTTTACCCCGGCCGGATTCGGTACTGAAATTGCTGCCGGCAAGGAAGTGCGCGAATTCAATGGTAAAATGTATTTGATGGAGAAAGCCCTCCATGCCGATTTTGCCATTGTAAAAGCATGGAAAGGCGATACAGCCGGAAACCTGGTATTCCGGAAAACCACCCGTAATTTTTCTACTTCCATGGCAAGAGCCGGCAATATTACTATTGCCGAAGTAGAGCAACTGCTGGAACCCGGACAAATTGATCCGGACGAAGTACATGTTCCCGGAGTATATGTTCACCGGATTTTTCAGGGCGGACCTTATGAAAAAAGAATTGAACGTAAAACCGTTAAACTGTAAACCATGCTCGATAAATACGGAATTGCCCAACGCATTGCGCAGGAACTGAAGGATGGAATGTATGTGAACCTCGGTATCGGAATCCCCACGCTGGTATCCAATTATATTCCCCAGGGAATGACGGTTGTTTTCCAGAGTGAAAACGGTATACTGGGTATGGGACCTTATCCCGAAGAAGTGGCCATTGATCCGGACCTGATCAATGCCGGCAAGGAAACGGTTACGGTAATTCCGGGCGGCGCTTTTTTCGACAGCGCAGAAAGCTTTGGTATGATTCGCGCAGGTAAAATTGACCTGACTGTGCTGGGCGCTATGGAAGTAAGTGAAACCGGTGATATTGCCAACTGGAAAATCCCCGGTAAAATGGTGAAAGGGATGGGTGGCGCGATGGATCTGGTGGCCAGCGCAAGAAATATTATTGTAGCCATGATGCATACCAACCCCAAAGGGGAGAGCAAATTGCTGCCTTCCTGCACCCTGCCTTTAACGGGAATTGGTTGTGTGAAGAAAGTGGTTACCGAGTTGGCGGTACTGGACATTACCCCTCAGGGCTTTTTGCTGAGGGAAAGAGCACCCGGCGTTTCGGTGGAAGAAATCGTGGCCAAAACAGCCGGGAAACTGGTTGTTCCTGAATTTGTTCCGGAAATGGTAATCTAACAAAACTTTTTATGGGGGATTCTGTTTTAATTTTACCCCGTATTCAAATCTTTTAAAATAAACGAAACAATGAGCATTCAAAAAGGACAACAAGCACCTGATTTTTCTTTGTTCAATACAGAAAAACAAAAAGTAACCCTTTCCGAGCAGAAAGGTAAGAACGTAGTCATCCTGTTTTTCCCGCTGGCATTCACCGGCGTTTGTACTGCAGAGCTGTGTAATGTGCGCGACAATATTGCCGTTTACAACAATTCAAATGCAACCGTATTTGGTGTTTCTGTAGACTCTCTTTTTGTATTGGATAAATTCAGAACAGAGCAGAACCTGAACTTTGCTTTGCTGAGCGATTTTAACAAGGAAGCTGCTGCTGCTTATGGTGTATTATACGACACTTTTCCTGCTTTTGAAATGCAGGGTGTAAGCAAAAGAGCTGCATTTGTAGTGGATAAGGAAGGGGTGATTCAGTATGCTGAAATCTGTCCTACTCCGGGTGATCTTCCAGATTTTGCCGCCATCCAGGCTACCCTGGCTCAACTGGGCTAATCGTTTTTATACTATTCAAACAGGCGCCGGTCCCGGATTATCAAGGGCTGGCGCCTGTATTTTTTGGCGGATAGGCCCTATTTTTCTACTTTCATGGTAGAATTGAGTGCATGTCCAAAATCTACACAATCCTGTTATCGACCTCTTTGTTGTACGCCGGCAGCTTTTCTGCCGCAACAACACCCCCTTTGGACAGTATGCTGTTTTCTGAACATTCTAACAACAAAGTTCAGCGCTTTTATCCCAACCCGGCCACCCAGTTCATCCACTTTGAATTTGATGCATCCGTAGATAAATCCTATACTTTGGAAATCTATAGCTTCATTGGACGTAAAATGGCCGTTACTGCTGTGAATGCACAACGCACCACCATTTACTTCAACGATGCCTATTATCGCGGATTGTATATTTTTCAACTGCGCGACCGCACCGGTAGAATTATTGAATCCGGTAAATTTCAGGTAGTCCGCTGATAGAACTGCGCTGTTTATTTATCGGTAACTTCTACTATCAGGAATTTCAGGTAATTGGTATTGTCCATTCCCCAGATCACCGGATGATCTGCTGCCTGCGCATTGAACGTGACCTGCCTGATTTTTTTGCGGGCATCTTTTGCCGCCATATAAATGGTTTCCAGGAATAAATCGGGCGATACCAAATTGGTACAACTGGAACTAACCAGGAACCCTCCGTTTCGCAGCAGCTTCATTCCCCGCAGATTGATTTCCTTGTAACCGGTTACTGCTTTTCCAATACTCTCCCGGCTTTTGGTAAATGCAGGCGGGTCCAGCATCACCACATCGTACTGCCGGCCTTCTCTTCCCCAGTCTTTCAATACATCAAATGCATTCATGGCTTCGAAGTGCACAATGTTTTCCAGTCTGTTCAGCAAGGCGTTTTTATTGGCCTGCGCCACGGCCTGCTCCGAGATATCAATGCCCAGCACCGATTTGGCGCCATAGTGGGCTGCATGTATTTCGAAAGTGCCTGTATACGTAAATGCACCCAGTACTTCCGCATCTTTCACAATATGCTGTATGGCCCTGCGGTTGTCTTGCTGGTCTAAAAAATACCCGGTTTTTTGTCCGTTCTCCAGGTCCACATGAAACTGTAAGTCATTTTCCCGGATGATGATATTGGTATCGAAAGGCGCCGATAAAAAGCCTTTCTGCTGTTCCAGTCCTTCCAGTGTTCTAACGGGTACATCGTTCCGCTCATAGATTCCCTTTGGGCTAAATATCTCGTTCAGGGCGTTCACAATGGCCTGCTTCCACTTGTCCATACCCAACGACAGGGTTTGCAGAACAAAATAGTCGTTGAACTTATCGATGATCAGGGCGGGCATTTCGTCTGCCTCCCCAAAAACCAGGCGGCAGTTTTCGGTATAACCGATCTTTTTCCGGTAGTTCCAGGCAGCCTGGATTCTCCTGTGGAAGAAATTTTCATCCACGGTTTCGGGCCTGCGGGTGAGCAGGCGGATCTGTATCTGCGATTTGGGGTTGATGTAACCGATTCCGGCAAATTTACCGTCGGCATACCGAACCTCTACCAGGTCTCCTGCTGCGGGTTCCCCGGCCACCCGGTCTATTTCATTTCCGTAAATCCAGGGATGCCCGTTGGCGATTCTGGGGGCAATCTTCTTTTTGAGGTAAACCTTGATCATCCGGCAAAGATAAGAAGACGCCAACTGTCAATTTTTCCCTTTTCTTTGCGTGGCAAAATTTTTGCCCCAATAGAGAATCAATTATTTAACGCCATGGAAGAACAAGAAATGACGAATAACGCAGCATCTGCTGAAAAAATGGAAGGAATGAGTGTGAATGCTGACGAAAATGCAGCCGGAACCACTCATTTGAACGAGCCGGTGGCCGATGAGTCAGTAGTGGAAAAACTGGAAGCCGAATTGCAGGAACAAAAGGACAAATACTTGCGTTTGATGGCCGAATTCGACAATTTCAGGAGAAGAACTGCCAAAGAACGCCTGGAATTGATCCAAACTGCCGGGAAAGATGTCATTCAGTCTTTGCTGGATGTGCTGGACGACTGTGACCGGGCCGAAAAACAGCTGAACAGCTCAGACAATATTCCTGCACAGAAAGAAGGGGTTCAGCTGGTATTCAATAAATTGAGGTCGGTGTTACAGCAAAAAGGGCTGAAACCGCTGGAAAGTAGTGTGCAAACTGATTTTGATGTGGAGAAGCATGAAGCCATCTCCGAAATTCAGGCTCCTTCAGAAGATCTGAAAGGGAAAGTAATCGACGAAGTTATCAAGGGATATTACCTGAACGATAAACTCATTCGCTTTGCAAAAGTGGTGGTAGGTAAGTAACCCTCAATCAACATTATTATGGCTAAAAAAGATTTTTACGAAGTACTGGGTGTAAGCAAGTCTGCTACAGCGGATGAAATTAAAAAAGCATATCGCAAAACAGCCATGCAGTTTCACCCGGACCGTAACCCCGGTGATAAGGAAGCGGAAGAAAAGTTTAAGGAAGCTGCGGAAGCTTACGAGATCCTCAGCGATGCGGATAAGCGGGCCAAATACGACCGCTACGGTCATGCCGCTTTTGGTCCTGGTACCGGAGGTGGCGCCCACCATGGCGCCAACATGAATATGGATGATATCTTCAGCCAGTTCGGGGATATTTTTGGTGACGATGTATTCGGAAGTTTCTTTGGCGGAGGTGGAGGAAGAAGCCGTGGCGGCACAAGAAGCCATGGACAGCGCGGAAGCAATCTTCGCATCAAACTGAAGCTGACCTTCGAGGAAATTGCCAAAGGGGTTACCAAGAATGTAAAAGTGAAGAAACACGTTTCCTGTACTACCTGTGGAGGAAGCGGAGCAAAAGATAAAAACAGTGTGCAGAATTGTGCAACCTGCGGAGGAAGCGGCCAGGTACGTAAAGTAACCAGCACTTTTCTCGGACAAATGCAAACTGTTTCTGCATGTCCTTCCTGTAATGGGGAAGGCACCACCATCACCTCCAAATGTACTGCATGTAAAGGGGATGGAAGGGTATATGGAGAAGAAACCATCAGCATCGACATACCGGCAGGTGTTCAGGAAGGAATGCAGCTGAGCATGAGTGGTAAGGGTAATGCAGGTGCAAGAGGCGGCGCTCCCGGCGACCTGATTATTCAGATCGAAGAAGAGCAACACAGCGAATTGCACCGCGACGGACTGAACGTTGCCTACGATTTATACATCTCCATTCCGGATGCTGTTTTTGGTACACATGTAGAAGTGCCTACCATCGATGGCCGGGCCAAGATTAAAATTCCGGCAGGTACCCAAAGTGGGAAAATCTTCCGCTTAAAAGGAAAGGGTTTTCCGGAAGTGCAGGGGTACAGCAGGGGAGATCAGTTGATTCATGTGAATGTATGGACACCTCAGTCGGTTAGTTCGGAGGAAAAAGCTGCCCTGGAAAAAATGGGAGAGAGCGACAATTTTAAACCACATCCAACAAAAGGAGATAAGAGCTTTTTTGATCGCGTGAAAGAAGCGTTCAGTTAATTTCTTTTTTCCTTTTCGGGCCTGTATATTTTTATGGCTTTACGGATCAGCAACAGCAATTCATGTTGTAGCTGATCCGTTTTATTTACAGTCTGTTCTGCGAGTTGGAGTAACTGATCATAATCATATTTGCCAATATGGGGCGATTGTTTCAGCAACTGACCAAATGCCACAACAGTTGCAGCAAAACGATAGCAGCCTGCTGCACTATCCAGTTCCTGCGGTGTGTAAGCAACGGTAAAATTTTGCTGCCAGTTGTTCGGATCTTCGGGCTTTTTGTATTGTAACCGGATGGTGGCCAGTTCCTGACCGGATATAGTGTTGCCGGATGCAACGGGTTCCAGCTCAAATACAGCCATGGTTCCATGACCACTGCCTACTTCTCCACCCTCCAGCTGGCAGATGCTGTCTGCAATTGCATCTTTTTTGTTGTCGAACCCAATCAGTCGGTAAGCATGTATCAGTTCGCTGTTGAAGTGCACCTGCACAGACGCATCATTGGCTACTGCAAACAGGGTTTCTGTATATTCCTGCACCAGCAGTTTTTCTGCTTCCCGCAACTGATCGATGTAGGCAAAATTGCCGTTTCCTTTTTTAGAGAGGGATTCCAGTTTGCTGTCTTTATAGTTGCCCATTCCTACACCCAGGCAGGTTAAATAAATACCTGTTTGCCGGTAGGTTGCAATGAGTTCTTCGAGTTCTTTTTCCGACGACTGTCCTACATTGAAATCTCCGTCGGTGGCAAGTATTACCCGGTTATTCCCGTTGGGGATGAATTGTTTTTTTGCTATGCTGTATGCTACGCGTATGGCATTTTCGCCTGGCGTATCTCCGTTGGCCGTTAAGGAATCGATGGCGTTTTTAATCCGTTGTTTTTCGGCACCGGAAGTAGGCTCCAATGCCAGTGCCACGTTGCCGCCGTAGGTAACGATGGTGATGGTATCTCTTTCTCTCAGGTTTTCTGCCAGTAGTTTAAATGCCAATTGCAGCAGTGGAAGGCGGTTGGGCTGATCCATGGATCCCGAAACATCAATCAGGAATACCAGGTTGGATGCGGGTATGTTGTTCAGGTTCAGTTTGGGTGCGGTCAGGTTGATGAACAGCAATTGGTTCCGGCTGTTCCATGGACAACTGGTCAGGGCTGTTTTGCATTGGAACAGGTTGGGCTGGGTTGAATCTTCGGCCTCTTTAAAATCGAAGTAGTTGAGCATTTCCTCTATGCGGATTGCATCGGCAGGAACATACATTTCGTTTTGAAGAAATCTTCGGGTGTTGCTATAGGCAGCTTTATCTACATTCAGCGCATAACCTGTTTCCGGGAAAGCTGCTGCGGCAATGAAATCATTTTCCCGGAGGGCACTGTACCGTTCGCCCAGCACAGATCGCTGGAATTCCTTCTCCCGTTTGTTTTGCAGGGTTAATGAAGCTGGTTTTCTGTTGTATTTCTGCGCGGTGGAGGGACGCATTTTGAGCGTTAATACCTGGTATCTTCTGGTGTCGATGGCAAGTCTAAGATCTTCGTACCCTGGCAAAAAAAGGGTGATGCTGTCTGTGGGATTGGCTACGAGAATGCCAAAGCTCCCATCGTGACCGCTGGAATAAGGAATACTGCCCTTCGATTTCAGGTTGATTTTTACGGAGCTCAGTGTGCGGCCCGACGGATCCCTGATCTCCCCCCTGAGGTAGTACTGACTGCTTGCGGCAGAAGCTGTGAACAGCAGGAAGCATATCCAGACAAGCCCTTTCATTTGGTTGGCAACAGTTTTGCTTCGAACGCTGAAAGCGGCAGGTTTGTTGTACCAGCGGTACGAAACTGGTTATTCTCCGCCTTTCAGCTGATAGATTTCTTTCAGGTTTCTTCCGTATCCGTCGTAGTCCAGGCCATATCCAAGTACAAATCTGTCGGGAATGGAAAAACAGCAATAGTCTATCCTTACGGGATATTTGGTGGCATCCGGCTTGTGCAGTAAAATGGCGGTTTTGAGCGAAGCAGGCTGCTGGTTGAGCAACTGGGGAATAAATTCATGCAGGGTTTTACCCGTGTCGATGATATCTTCGATAATAATCACATCCCGGCCCTTGATATCGGCATCCAGTCCGATGGCAGTAACCACATTGCCGGTAGATTTGGCTCCTTTATAGGAAGCCAGTTTGATGAAGCTGATTTCTGCTTCCAGTTCAATCAGTTTAAAAAGATCGGCTGCAAACATGAATGAACCATTCAGGATTGCAAGGAATAATGGCTTTTTTCCCGCATAATCCTGGTTGATTACGGCAGCCATTTCCTGAACTTTTTCCCGGATCAGGTCTTCGGGTAAATAAGGTTCAAATGTTTTATCGAAAAGGGTTACAAGTGCCATGTTATTTTTTATTGGGTGATGCTTTTGCGGTCAGTATGGCTTTCAGGTAAATTTTGTTACCGGGAGCCGGTGTGCTTTCTTTGCTGATGTTGTTGTACTGCAAAATATTTTCGAGCCTTACGCCTTCTGTTTGCACAATGCTGTAGAGGTTTTCGCCCTGCCTTACCACATGGTAATCACTGCTTCCTCTTTTTTGTTTTTTCTCCAGAAAGATCAGCTGATCCTGCTCCAGAATATCCACATTGCTCATTTCGTTATACTCCAGCAACTTGCTTAAAGTGATGTTGTATTCTTGTGCCAACGCCAGCAGAGAGATTCCTGCATTGGCATAGATTACTTTGCACTGGTTGATGCGGAAGATGCCTTCGGGATAGGCACTGAGTTTTTTTACAGTAGTTTCCTGTTTGGGTGCTGCTACAGAAACAGGATCTGAGACTGTAGTTGTTGTTTCGGCTTTTGTTGTTGTAACGGCTTCCTCTTCTTCCTCAGGGTCATCGGTAATGGTTTCTTCTACTACTACCGTGGTGATGGTTTCCCGCTGTTTTTTAGCCTCGTTGCGTTGAACCGGTTTGGTTGGTTCCTGTTTGGGCGCAATGCCTGGAGCGGAGGCTGGTGTATAATTTTTGGCGAGGACTGCGCTGCGCTCCAATGCTATCTGGTTAAAACGATCCAGCTGAAAATCTTTAATTACCTTGATTAAACTTTTGGGATAAGCAGGGGACGTGGCATACCCGGCTTTTTTTAAGCCGTTGGCCCATGCTTCGTAATTGGTGGGATCCAGTTTAAACAGAAAGTTATAATGCGACCGGGTTTTTAAAAAATCTGAATGGTCTTTGTAAGAAGCCGTTGCATCGGGGTACACCCGAAAGCATTCTCCTTTTTCATCGTCGTCGTGATAGGTTTTATCGCCGGTCCATTCTGTTTTGCATTTAATGCCAAAATGGTTGTTGGAGCGCTTTACCAGATCGCTTTCTCCAGATTGCGACTCCAGGATACCCTGTGCCAGTTTGATGGCTGCAGGAACGCCTGTGCGAATCATTTCCTGAATAGCCAGTTCGCTGTATTGCTGAATGTATTGTTCTGTTTTTTCTTTCTGTGCATTCACGTTCAACGCAAATACCAGGGGAAGCAGGGAAAGAAATTTCATCATACTACTTTCTTTTAATCAATGAAATACCATCTCTGATGGTTAATATCACCTGCTCTGTTCTCGGATCGTTTTGTACATGTTCGTTGAATGCCTGTATAGCCAGGGCATTTTTGCCACTGATCGGGTCCTCCAGTACCTGTCCGTGAAAGAGCACATTGTCTGCCAGTATCATGCCCCTTTCCGATAAACGGGGTACCAGTTTTTCATAGTAGTTGATGTAGCCGGTTTTATCGGCATCTATGAAAACCAGGTCCCACTCAAAGGGTAGGGAATCAATGATTTCCAGCGCATTTCCGCGATGCAAAGTTACCTGCTTATTTCGATTGAATTTGCTAAAATTTGCCTCGGCTGTCCGGGCGTCTTCTTCCCGGATTTCGATGGTGTGGAGCATACCATCGGGGGTAAGCCCTTCTGCCAGGCAAATGGCGCTATAACCCGTAAATGTGCCTATTTCGAGGATGTATTTCGGGCGTTGCATGCAGCTGATCATGCGCAGGAACTGGCCCTGTACTTTTCCGCTTAACATATGAGCTTTAGGGTGTTGGAGCCTGGTTTGCTCATGAATTTCGGCCAACAGATCAGACTCCGGCGAAGTATACTGATCTGCATAGGTCTCTGCCCGCTGGTGTATGGTGTTGGTCATGGATGCTGGTTTAGGCTAGCGCCTCTGCTGTGGCGTTTTTTTTCTCCGCAATCAGGAGTAAACCGATAAATGTTAAAGTTCCATTGATGATCAGCAGTTCCAGCCCGATTTCGAATGAGCCGAATATCATTTTCTGGTACTTGTCTAAAAGGAAACAAATAGCGGGTGCTGCAATACATACATAGGGTACCCAGCGGTCTTTTACCGCTTTTTTGGTAAGGATGCCAAACGTAAATAAGCCCAGAAGCGGCCCGTATGTATAAGCGGCTATTTTAAGGATCAGGCCAATCATGCTTGGATCATCTACCCATTTAAATACCAATACAAACACAAGGAAAATAGCAGCAAAAGACAGGTGTACTCTTTGTCTGATTTTTTTCTGTGCTGCCTGGCTGAGGTCGGCCCTGCGTTGTATGCCCAGTATATCTATGCAGAAAGTAGAGGTTAATGCCGTAATGGCTCCGTCGGCAGAGGGGAAGAGCGCCGAAATCAGTGCAATAATAAAGATCACCGACACATAGGGAGGCATGTGTTCCAGCGCCAGTGTCGGGAATATTTTATCTCCGGTTACAGTGATGTTCAGAGAGTCTGCATACAGGTACAACAGACCTCCCAGGAACAGGAATATCACGAGCACCACAGACAATACCAGGGCCATGGATACCACGTTTTTCTGTGAGTCTTTCAGGGTTTTAACAGAAATATTTTTCTGCATCATTTCCTGGTCCATACCGGTCATGGTAACCGTGATGAATGCACCTGCTACGATTTGTTTCAGGAAAAAATACCGGCTGTTGGGATCGGTAAAAAAGATGGTTGAATAACCTTTTTCACTCATTACCTGCAGGCTTTCTCCAAAGCCCATATTCATTTGGTTCAGGATATAAAATACGCAGATCACCAGGCCGGCCAGCATACAGCTGGTTTGCAGGGTATCGGTGTAAACAATGGTTTTTACACCTCCTTCAAAAGTGTACAGCAGGATCATCACCAGGATGATGAGGGTGGTAGCCCAGAAAGGAATATTAAAACTGTTCAGGATGGCTTCCTGCAGGATATTCACCACCAGGTACAACCGGGCTGTTGCACCCAGCACCCTCGACAATATAAAAAACGATGAGCCTGTTTTATACGACCGATATCCCAGTCTTTTACTCAGGTAATTGTAAATAGAAGTGAGGTTCAGCCGGTAATACAGCGGCAGCAATACATAGGCGATCATCAGGTATCCGATCAGGTAACCGATGGCGATTTGCAGGTAAGCAAAGGATTCTTTGGCAACGGCTCCCGGCACACTTACAAATGTTACGCCACTCAGCGAGGTACCCACCATACCAAATGCCACGAGCATCCAGTTGCTGTTTTTATTGCCGATAAAAAAGGAATGATTGTCACTGTTCTTTCCGGTATACCAGGCCACAGCCAGCAGAATAAGAAAGTATACGATTACAACTGAAAATAGTAGAACAGGAGACATATGGCCTTTTTACAGTGTTAAAAACAATTTTTGCAAAGTAGTAAAAATAATTCAGGTAATTTGCTCCTCAATGCGGTTTTATGCAAGTAAAAAATCTGACTGTTTTTTGTGGCTCCAAGTGGGGCAATGATCCTTTGTTTTCCACCGAAACGATGGCCCTGGGAAACTACCTGGCTGCACATGATATAACGCTGGTATACGGCGGCGGCAACAAGGGCCTGATGGGCTGTATTGCAGACGCTGTAATGAATAATGGGGGGAAAGTTATTGGGGTGATTCCCGAAGTATTACTGGAATGGGAACATGCACATCAGGGTATTACAGACTTGCGGGTTGTTGCGGATATGCATTCCCGTAAAAAACTGCTCTACGAACTCTGTGATGTTGCCGTGGTATTACCGGGTGGCAACGGAACGCTGGATGAACTGTTCGAAATGCTTACCTGGAATACCCTGAAGATTCACAGCAAGAAAATCTTTTTACTGAACTGCAATCATTATTACGATCACCTGGTGGCACATATGGAAAACATGTTTGCCGAAGGCTTCCTCTATGAAGAATGGAAAGAAAGGTTGATTGTTTGCAGCTCTGCTGCCGAAATCATCTCCTTCTTGAATTAAGGTAAATGCCAAATCCGCCACGGAATACCGGTTGAGGGTCGCCGGTATAATTGTCTCTGTAAGGTGAGTTCATTTCCTGCAACAGGTCTATCATGATGGTAAAATGAGAAAACCGGCTTCCGATTTCCCTTGATCCATAACCGATTCCTGCCAGCAGGCTGGCAGCGCCTGTTTTGTATTTGAATGTACCGGAGTTGTCGCTGTAGGTTCTGGTAGAACTGATCCGGTTGTATTCGGGCTGAATTTGCAGGTGCAGGAAATTTACCGGCCATATCCGCAGAAAGCCTCCTCCGCCGTAGTTGAAATTCTTGTCTTTGTATACGGTTCCGTTCTGCGAAAAATAATTGATGTTCACCAATACCCCGGCGTCGAGCCAGTTATTGAAGCTGTATCCCACTTCCGGGTTGAGACCCAGGTTAAAAAAACGGTTAGACAATCCTATGTTCAGGCTGCTTCCGATAAATACCCGGTTGGGATCAAATCCTTTTTGGGGAGCTGTATCTTCTTCCTGTTCCTGTGCCAGCGCAGCAGTACTGAAACAAATGATTCCTGCCAGAACAAAGCATAATTTTTTCATTTTCATCTTCATAACTGTTAAGATAGGAACTAATTTTTCAGATCAAAAATTTTACCCGGATTGAGTATGTTGTTGGGATCAAATGCCTGTTTGATGCCGCGCATCAGTTCTATGGCTGCTTCTCCAAACATGGTTTGCATATAAGGTTTTTGAATCAGCCCGATACCGTGTTCTCCGCTGATGGTTCCGCCCAGGCTCTGCACCAGTTCGAACAAAGCTTTTAATGCAGCTGTCATTTCCGGGTTGCCATAACTGTTTTTGATGGTAGGGTGGTTGATGCGGATGTGCAGGTTGCCATCTCCGGCATGTCCGTAGCACACGGCCTTGAATCCGTATTGCCTGCCCAGTTCCTTTACACCGCGAATCAGTACGGGCAGCTCTGCCCTTGGCACTACGGTATCTTCCTCAATGGTATAGCCGCTGGCTTTTACCGCTTCCGCTGCACGCCTGCGCAGTTTCCAGAGCTCTGCCTTCTGTTGCGCATCATCCGCAAAAAATACTTCTCCCGCTTCGAACTGTGTGAGCAGTTCTGCAATAGCTTCCATTTCGCCCATCAGCACATCCATATTGTTGCCGTCCACTTCTATGATCAGGTGCGCTTCAATGGAATCATTCACCGGCACTGCGGAACTGTCTACCATGGCACTTACAATCTTCAGTGCGTCTATTTCCACCAGTTCCAATGCACTTGGTACAAAACCTGCCCTGAAGATGGCACTCACTGCCGCACTGGCATTCTCGAGCGAGGCAAATGGTACCAGCATCAGTAAATCGTATCTGGGATGGGGGATCAGCCGCAGCACAATTTTGGTTACAATGCCCAGTGTGCCTTCGCTGCCTACGAGTAATTGCGTAAGGTTGTATCCGGTGGAATTCTTCAGCACATTGGCCCCGGTCCAGATGACTTCGCCCGATGGCAATACCAGTTCCAGGTTCAGTACATAGTCTTTCACCACGCCGTATTTAACTGCTTTTGGCCCGCCGCTGTTTTCGGCAATATTGCCGCCAATAAAACAGCTTCCCTTACTGCTTGGATCGGGTGGATAAAACAAGCCCTTTTCCTTCACTGCATTTTGCAGTACTTCGGTAATTACACCCGGTTCGGTGGTTACCTGCAGGTTTCGTTCGTCTATTTCAATTATTTTATTGAGTCGCTCCGTAGATAAAAGCACCCCGCCCTGTGTTGGCAATGCACCTCCGCTCAGTCCGGTGCCTGCTCCCCTGGGAGTTACCGGTATGCGATGCGTATTGCAATATTGCATGATGGCGGATATCTCCTGTGTACCTGCGGGTTTTAAAACAACTTCGGGATAATATTGCAGGCGTTCTGTTTCATCGTGTCCGTAGTGCTGCAGATTTTCTTCATCGGCAAGTACATATGACTCGCCCACTATCTCTTTGAATTTTTCAAGATGCGTAATGGATATAACCCCTCTTTCTGTAGCACCGGACATGTCTGTAAATTTTAGCAAAAATACTTGCTTGCCTGCAGAAACTGCAGAAAAATCATGAATCGGGCATTTTTTTTATAAAATATTCAAGCTTTCGAATTGATTTTAATAGAGAAAAATATCATTGCTGTTAATTGTTCGAAATTTTGCAGTATAACACGAAGCAATTCGTTGCACAAAGTGTGTAAGCGGTACACAACTGTTGGGTACGGAATTTCAATCCCCTTACTTTTGCGTCATTAACTAACGAATGTTCGTATATGTCTTCTATTAGTTCTCAGACCAAATCAAAGAATCTGTTGGCATTTAATTTTCCGGAGTCCACCAAAGTACATTACCAGCTTTTACCCGAAGACCTTGTTGAGCAGGCTGTCCTGAAAGGACAGGGGGTATTGAACGATACGGGGGCGCTTTGTATTCAAACCGGTGAGTTTACCGGAAGAAGTCCGCTGGATAAGTTTACTGTGAAAGACGCCATTACAGAAAATACTGTTCATTGGAACAATTTCAACATTCCGATTGCGGAAGCTTATTTTCTGCAACTGAAAGAAAAAGTATTGAACTACCTCGGTAACCAGCCGGAGGTTTGGGTAAGAGATGCCTATGCCTGTGCCGATCCTTCTTACCGCCTCAATATCCGTGTGGTGAACGAAAATCCATGGAGCAATTTATTTGCTTACAATATGTTCCTCCGGCCCGATGAATCGGAACTGGACGAGTTTGTACAGGATTGGCAGATTATACAGGCTCCCGGTTTTAAAGCAGACCCTTCTGTTGACGGAACCAGGCAACATAATTTTTCGATCATTTCCTTTAAACACAAGACCATTCTGATTGGCGGTTCCGGTTATACCGGCGAAATCAAAAAAGGCATTTTCACCATACTCAATTATATTCTTCCACAGGAAAAAAATGTGTTGAGCATGCATTGCAGCGCCAACATCGGAAAGGAAGGTGATGTAGCTGTATTCTTTGGTTTGAGTGGTACCGGTAAAACCACTTTGAGCGCCGACCCCAATCGCAAACTGATCGGCGACGATGAACATGGATGGACCGATGATTCTGTTTTCAACTTCGAAGGCGGATGTTATGCAAAAACCATCGACCTCAGTGAAGAAAAGGAGCCGGAAATTTTTCGCGCCATTCGTCCGGGCGCCCTGGTAGAAAATATTGGTTTTTACGAAGGCACCAACCAGATCGATTTCAGCTACAAAGGCATCACCGAAAATACCCGGGTGAGTTATCCGCTGCATTTTATTTCCAATGCTATGGAACCCAGTATTGGCGGGTTGCCTAAGAATTTATTCTTCCTCACCTGTGATGCATATGGCGTATTGCCTCCGATCAGCAAACTGACTCCCGGACAGGCTATGTACCAGTTCATCAGCGGCTACACAGCCAAGGTTGCAGGAACAGAAGCCGGTGTTACCGAACCCAAGTCTACTTTCAGCGCTTGTTTTGGTGCGCCTTTCCTTCCGCTGCATCCGGGTAAATATGCCGAGATGCTCGGAGACAAAATGAAACAGTTCAATGTAAATGTTTGGATGATCAATACCGGCTGGAGCGGTGGTTCATACGGTACAGGAAGCCGGATGAAACTGGGTTATACCCGTGCCATGATTACGGCAGCGCTGGAAGGCTCCCTGAACGATGTTGAATTTGAACCACATTCCATATTCGGCATGATGATGCCTATGTCCTGTCCCGGTGTTCCTGCGGAAATTTTAAATCCTCGCAATACCTGGAGTGATAAGGCTGCTTATGATGCTACTACTGTGAAGCTGGCCAAAGAGTTTATCAAAAATTTTGAAAAATACGCAGCCGGGGTTACCCTCGAAATTCTGGATGCTGCTCCGATTATTTAAGAACAAGAGAAAACGTTCGATTGCCTGACATGAATGCCTCCGGGAAACCGGGGGCATTCAACTTTGGAATGCTTAACAAAAAGCTGTATTTATTTTGCCAGGAAATTGCCGGATAAGCGCATTCCCTTTTCGTCTTCCACTACTTTCTTCATGATTTTTTTCAGACCCTCGGGCAGTTGTTCTGTTTCTGCAGGGGTAAGTGCATGTACGATTTCGAAGAACTCATCTTCGTCGTCGTAATAGCCCAGGTAGAGATCGTATATGCTGTTGGAATGGAGGCGCAGGGAAATTTCCAGGTCTTCTTCGTACTGGTGCATGGATATGATTGCCCACTGATCGTCGTCTTCAAAATTGAACAATACTTCAACGGGGTCCTTGCTCACGATATAGGTAAGCAGCTTCTCGATCAATTCTCCCGAGTGATGCTGTACCAGTTCTTTGTAATCCATGATTGTAGTGAATTAGAGGATATTAAAACAAGCCAAACAACATTCCGTCTACCTTGTTGATGATGTCTCCGAAATGCTCTTCGCTTTCGGCAAATTTGTTTTTATCGCAGTCGATCACCAACAACGGACCTTCTTTGTATCCATCGATCCATTTGTTGTAATAATCATTGAGTTTCTTCAGGTAGTCGAGCCGGATATTTTCTTCGTACTCTCTTCCTCTTTTCTGGATCTGTGAAACCAGAGTAGGTACGGATGCTTTCAGGTAAATCAGCAGGTCCGGCGGCTGTACCATTGTTTTCAGGGTTTGAAAAAACTGGTAATAGTTGTCGAAATCGCGCTTGCTCATCAGTCCCATCTCGTGCAGATTGGGTGCAAAGATGTTGGCATCTTCATAAATGGTCCGGTCCTGAATAACGGTTTCCGTTCCATGCTGGATATCGAGCAACTGATTCAGCCTGCTGTTCAGAAAATAGATCTGAAGATTAAAACTCCAGCGTGGCATGTCTTCGTAAAAATCCATCAGGTAGGGATTGGTGTCTACATTCTCGAACTGGGGAATCCAGCGATAATGCTTGCTCAACATTTCCGTGAGGGTTGTTTTTCCTGCACCGATATTGCCGGCGATCGCTACGTGTTTAGGTTTTTTAGGTTTTGCCATCTCTTTGTTATGCTGATTTTAAAGCTTGCAACTTAAGGAAACTAATCTGATTTTGGTTAAATATGTCTAATAATTCAAGCCCACGGCGTCTCTCACCATTTTAAGGGTCTCCGATGCCCTTGCCCTGGCTTTTTCCGCACCCTGTGCGATCAGCCGGTGCAGTTGGTCCTTGTCTGCCTGTATGTTGGCTGCTCTTTCCCGGATCGGACGGATAAATTGTGCCATGTCTTCCGCAAGTTGCTTTTTCATATCGCCGTAACGGATTACACAGTTTCCCGCACTGCTTGCATTAAAATCTGCATTGAATTTTGCATAAGTATCTGCACTGCTCACCTGTTCCATCAGGGTAAACAGGTTTTGAATATAATCGGGCTTTACAGAATTGGGTTCTGCAGGTCCCTGGTCGGTTTTTGCTTTCATGATTTTTTTGCGGATGTTTTCATCATCATCTGCCAGATAGATGGTTGCCATCTGGTTTTCGCTCTTACTCATCTTACCATTTCCATCCAGACTCATGATCCGGATCAGTTCTGATCCATAGTTGAATGCATAGGGGAGTGGCAATACATCTCCGTAACGGTGATTGAACCGGTCTACAAAATTCCTGGCCATTTCGAGGTGTTGCTCCTGGTCTTTGCCCACGGGAACTTTTACCGCCCGCTGAATAATAACATCTGCTGCCATCAATACCGGATAGGTGAGCAGTCCGGCATTTACGTTTTCCGGCTGCAACCTTACTTTGTCTTTGAAGGTGGCTGTTTTTTCCAGTTCACCTTTGTAGGCCAGCATATTCAGGTAGAGATAGAGTTCGGCAATTTCCGGAACATCACTCTGCACATACAGGGATACTTTCTCCGGATCCAGTCCGCAGGCAATGTTTTCTGCAATCACTCTGTGTACTGCATTTTTCAATTCGCTGGTATCCGGATGTGTAGTAAGGCTGTGCCAGTTGGCTACGAAAAAATAACAGTCGTAGTCGTTCTGCATGCGAACATAGTTTCGCATGGCGCCAAAATAATTTCCTAAATGTAAAAACCCGGTAGGACGGATTCCGCTTACAACAACCTCTTTTTGCATAGTCTGCGAAGGTACGAATACAGACGGGTTCATGGTTCATGGTTGGTGGTTTTTTTATAGTTAGATTTGCTGTTCAATTGATCTGAATCTACCATCAGTACCATTGCCAATATACTCGCATCGCCCATCGAATACCTCAAAGGGGTGGGACCTCTTCGGGCCGATATGCTCAAAAAGGAGCTCAATATATTTACCTTTAAAGACCTGCTGGAACATTTTCCGATCCGGCATATCGACAAAACCAGGGTCAGTCCTATTAAAGATATCAATGCTTTTACCGATTACATTCAGGTGGCGGGCAGGCTGGTGCAGTATGAAATTGTCGGGGCCGGAAGATCGCGCAGGTTGATTGCACAGGTAAAAGATGCCAGCGGGCAACTGGAGCTGACCTGGTTTCAGGGAATCAGCTGGGTAGAGAAAAACCTCCATATCGGATCGGATTACCTCATATTTGGCAAGGCCGGTTTTTTTAACAGCAAACCGCAAATGGTGCACCCCGAAATTGAAGTGTTTGTTCCTGCCAAAGCAGGTGCCAAAGCTTTTCTGGAACCGGTGTATCCTTCCACGGAAAAACTCAAGGCAAGGGGGCTGAACGGCAGACAAATTGCGAAGCTGACCTATGCACTGATGCAAATGCTGCAACCCAAAGATCTTCCGGAAAATTTACCCGAATACATCATCCGGGAACTTAAATTACTTCCCCGGTTTGAGTCTTATGCAGCCATTCATTTTCCTGCAACGGACCTGCTGTACAATAAAGCGCTGGAGCGGCTGAAGTTCGAAGAGTTTTTTGTTGCACAGGTAAGACTGCAGCTGGTGCGCCTGCAACGCAGCAATGCCAGCCAGGGAGTGGTGTTCGGAAAAGTGGGCCATTATTTCAACGACTTCTACAACAAATACCTCCCTTTTGAATTAACCGGTGCGCAAAAAAGAGTGTTGAAAGAAATCAGAACAGATACGGCCAGGGGAAGACAGATGAATCGCCTGCTGCAGGGAGATGTAGGCAGTGGTAAAACCATGGTGGCATTGCTGAGTATGTTGCTTGCTGCCGATAATGGTTTTCAGAGTTGCCTGATGGCACCTACCGAAATTCTTGCACAACAGCATTACACGGGTCTTAAAGAACTGCTGAAAGAAATGCCCCTGGAAATTGCCCTGTTAACCGGAAGTACCAAAACTGCGGAAAGAAAAAGAATTTTAAAAGGACTGATAGAAGATACCATCCATTTTGTGGTAGGCACACATGCAGTTATTGAAGAGGCGGTTCAGTTTAAACATCTTGGCCTGGTAATTGTTGATGAACAACACCGGTTTGGGGTTGCGCAGCGGGCACGTTTGTGGGAAAAAGCAACTGTTCCACCACATGTGCTGGTGATGACGGCTACGCCCATTCCGAGAACCCTGGCCATGACGGCATACGGAGACCTGGAATACAGTGTGATGGATGAATTGCCGCCGGGAAGGATTCCGATTACCACGGTTCAGCGAAATGAAATGGCCCGTGCCAATGTGATGGGTTTTGTAAAGGAAGAAATTCAGAAGGGCAGGCAGGCTTATTTTATTTACCCGCTGATTGAGGAAAGTGAAAAGCTGAGCTACGAAGACCTGATGCAGGGCTATGAGCAGGTAAAAAGTTTCTTTCCGGAGTCACAATACAAGATCAGCATGGTGCATGGAAGACAGCCCGCCGATCAGAAGGAAACCAATATGGAACGCTTTGTGAAGGGAGATACCCAGATCATGGTGAGTACAACGGTTATTGAAGTAGGGGTGAACGTGCCCAACGCCTCGGTGATGGTGATCGAAAGCGCCGAAAAATTCGGGCTTTCCCAGTTGCACCAGCTCCGGGGAAGGGTGGGAAGAGGAACGGAAAAAAGTTTTTGCATATTATTAACGGGTAGCCGGGCCAGCAAAGAGGCCAAAGAACGTATCAATATTATGTGCGCCACCAATGATGGTTTTAAAATAGCTGAAAAAGACCTTGAAATGCGTGGGCCCGGAGATATTGAAGGTACCAGACAGAGCGGAGCGCTGAATTTTAAACTTGCCAGTATTGTGAACGATAAGGGGTTGCTGGAACTGGCCAAAGAAAAGGCTGAATCGCTGGTGGAAAAGGATCTTTATCTGGAACAGGAAGCACATCAGTCTTTGAAAAATTTTATGCAATCCCAAAAATTGAAGCAAGGTTGGAGTAAAATTTCGTAAATTAAAAATTATTAATACGTCTGTATTGAAAAAGATTGGCCTTTTGTTGTGGTTGTTGGTGCTGGCTGTGGGTTTGCAGGCCCAGCAATACCTGGATTTTGTGGAGAACAAAGGTCAGTGGGACCGGGCTATCCTGTATAAAACAGAAACACCCACTGGTGCAATTTTGCTGCAGCAGGATGGTTTCCGCATGTTGCAGTACCATGCCGGTGATCTGGAAAGGTTGAGCAGCCGCCTGCATTCGCATTCGGTAAAAGAACGCCCTGATGATCAAACCGGCTCCAAAGACCGGTTGCCCGTTCCGGAGAGCAAGGGTGGTTCGGTTACATTGCGCGGACATGCTTATGCAGTGAAGTTCATCAATGCCAATCCGAACCCGGAAATTGTTCCGGATAAACCCCTGCCAACCAGTAATAGTTATTTTATCGGAAACGATCCTGCCAAATGGGCCAGTGATTGTAAAACTTTTCAGGGGGTAACTTATAAATCTTTGTACAAGCAGATCGACGTTCGTTTTTATACGGCAGACGGCGCTTTGAAATACGATATCATTGTTCATCCGGGAGGTGATCCTTCTCAGGTGATCATGTACTTCGACGGAGTAGACGGGCTGAAGCTGAAAGACAATGCGCTGCAGATCAAAACATCGTTGGGTACGGTAGAAGAAACTATTCCGGAAACCTATGTGCTGCAAAATGGCAGTAAGCAAAGCCTCGATTGCAGGTACGAAGTAAAAGGACGATTTGTTTATTTCCGGATGATCAGCCGCTACGATCCTTCCCTGACCCTGGTGATTGATCCGCGCCAAACCATGCTTACTTATTCGGGCAGCAGGGAAGACAACTGGGGATTCACGGCCACGTATGATGGTTCCGGTAATTTTTATGCTGGTGGCATCGTAATGGGTAGAGGCGGTTTTCCCACAACACCCGGTGCTTTTCAACAAGAATTTGCAGGAGGGGCTTCTGCTGCTTTTGGTTCCGATATCGGAATCATGAAATACAATCTGAAAGGTGAACGGGTCTATGCAACTTATATAGGGGGCACGGGCAACGAGCAGCCACACAGCATGGTGGTAGACAATGCAGGTAATCTGGTGATTGCGGGAAGAACCAATTCTTCTGATTATCCAACTTTCGGACCACTCAGAACGCTTGGGACCGGAGGCGGTTATGATATTGTATTGACCAAGCTGAATGCGACCGGTACAGCACTCATTGGCTCCCTTAAAATTGGGGGTAGCGGAGATGACGGGGTTAATGTTGATCCCAATTATGGCGGCAGGCTTGAGGGTTCACAATCCACCAGAAGAAACTATGGTGATGATGCCAGAAGTGAAGTGATTCTGGATGCCGACAACAATATTTTACTGGTTTCTGTAACGCAGTCCACCGATTTTGTAACCACTGCAGGCGCTTTTCAAAGAACGCCAGGTGCCAAAAGATCGGATGGCCGTTACCAGGATGGGGTGGTGATGAAATTCACCCCCGCACTCGGTGGGGTACTATTTAGTTCACTCCTGGGCGGGAACAACGATGATGCACTCTTTGTGTTAAGCATCAACCCGCTCAACGGAGATATTTATGTATCGGGGGCCACCGCCAGTTCGGATTTACCCGGTGATAAAACCGGTGTGCTGTGGGCCAGCAAACAGGGAATACCCAATGGAGTGGACGGCTTTATTGCCAATATTAAAAGCGATGGTTCTGCCATCCAGAAACTGACCTATATCGGAACAGAAAGGGATGATTTTATTTTCGGGATACAGTTCGATAAAAAAGGATTCCCTTATATCACCGGTACCACTACCGGATTGTTTCCGGTGATCAATTCCCGCTTCAATACATCCAATCCCGGACAGTCTAATGGTCGTCAGTTCATAGCCAAACTGAAACCGGATCTTTCCGGCTTTGTATTCTTTACCAATTTTGGGAATCCTTCTTCCAACATACCCAGCCTGTCTTTAACGGCTTTCCTGGTAGACCGATGTGAAAATATGTATGTTTCCGGTTGGGGAGGTGCCTCTTTTCACAATTATTTAATGGGTTCTTTCAATGGATTGCTTCTTACCTCAGATGCCAACCAAAAAGCGACTGATGGGGCAGACTTCTATTTCTTTGTCCTTGGTAAAAATGCAGATTCCCTGATTTATGCGTCTTATTTTGGTCAGGCGGGTGGGTTTCCCGATCATGTGGATGGCGGTACCAGCCGATACAGCCCGCAAGGAGACGTTTATCAGACCATTTGTTCCTGTGCCAGAGAAAGTCAAAGCAGCCCGATCCGGATTTCTTTGGTGGGCAATCCGGGCGTCTGGTCCGAGAGAAGGGGCAATCAGGAATGCAATATGCTTTCCGTAAAATATTCATTCGATGCAGCCGGTGTATCATCGGGTATTCGATCTGCCATCAGTGGTGTGTTGGGCGATTCCACCGGATGCGTACCACTTACGGTTCAGTTCACCGATACCATTGCCAATGCAGTCAGGTATTTCTGGGATTTTGACGGAGACGATATCAACGATGATACGACCACTACCCCCAATATCAGCCATACATTTAATATGGTAGGGGATTACAGGGTCAGGCTGATTTCCCAAGACATCAATACCTGTAACGAACAGGATACCTCTTATGTAACCATCCGGGTAAGAAGCGATGCTGTGTCTTCACTTAGTTACAGCTATATCAGTGTGCCACCCTGTGGTAACCGGATTTTTCAATTCACCAATCTGGCGGTTCCTCCTGCGGGCAGGTCCTTTACCAACACCTCTTTTGAATGGGATTTTGGAGATGGATCTTCGAAAGTAATCAGTGGCCAGTCTCCGGTGAACCATCAATTTCCGGCCGACGGAACCTATATCGTGAGGCTTACCTTGAAAGATCCTTTGTTCTGTAATGAGAACGACTATTACGAAGCCATTGTGCGAGTGTCCAGTTCTTTTCAACCCGATTTTTCCGCAGATACGGCCTGTTTGGGTTCTGCAACCCAATTCAACTATACGGGCAGTGGCGGTCAGGTTTTTGAATGGGACTTCGGGGATGGTTCACCTCTTGTTACGACCAACGGTGATGTATCGTATACCTATGCTGCTGCAAGAGTATATACCGTTACGCTTCGGGTAACCGATCTGAATACCTGCGAAGTAGATAAAACAAAAACATTCACTAAGGATATCCTGGTAAGCCCCAACCCAACTTCGTTGTACGACTATACGCCGCGTGTATCCAGACCTAATGAAATATTCCGGTTCACCAACCAGTCTTCGGGCGGGGTTCGTTACCAGTGGGATTTTGGAGATGGTATAGTGATATCCACTAACCAACGGGATACCGCCATCCGGCATACGTTTAATGCCACAGGCACCTACAATGTGTGTTTATATACCATCAATGCAGCAGGCTGTGCGGTACCATACTGTGAGCCCATCACTGCAGAAGTGAGTCCGCTGTTTGATGTGCCCAATGCATTTACGCCCAATGGCGATGGGGTGAACGACCGGATTTATGTAAGAGGATTTGGTATTGCTAAAATGACCTGGCGCATTTACAACAGGTGGGGTGCGGTGGTGTACACCAGTGCCGATCCTTTGGAAGGTTGGGATGGAAAGTACAATGGCAAAATACAACCTCAGAGTGTGTATCACTACACGGTTGAAATAGAATTTTCCGATAAAAAGAAAACTACCAAGAAAGGAGATATTACCTTACTGAAATAATATGAAACTGCTGCAATCATATCCATCATTCATCCTTCGGCTACCGGTTCTGCTGGTAATACAGCTGGTATTGTTTTCGGGTGTTGCCGCGCAGGACCTGAATTTTTCTCAATACTTCAATGCCCCACTGGTGGTGAATCCTGCGAATACCGGTTTCAATCCGGATTATGATTTTCGGGTGGGAGGCAATTACAGAAATCAATGGGCTTCCGTGGGTACCCCTTATAAAACCATGGGGCTTTGGGGAGATACCAAACTCTTTGCCAACCGGTTCGAAAATGGTTGGATGGGGCTTGGCGCTTCCATTATGAAAGATGTTGCAGGTAATGGAAGCCTTACTGCTACCAGCGGGCACCTGTCGCTGGCCTATCATCAGATGCTGGGCTACAAGAGTTTGCTGAGTGCCGGATTTTCTGCAGGCTTTGTTACCAAAAGAATCGATCTGAGTAAACTGAATTTTGATAACCAGTGGAACGGACAGTTTTTTGATATCACCATTCCGTCTAATGAACCCTTTGCTTACAGCCAGAGCAGTTACCTCGACCTGCAAATGGGATTGAACTACGCCTTGTTTGCCTCAGAGAACGCTTATTTCAACGCCGGCATTAGTGTGATGCACCTGAACCGTCCCAAGGAAAGCTTCTTTGCTCCATCTGTATCGGACAATACCGTGGATATGCGTTACACTTTTTTTGCCAATGCGAATATTAAAGTGCAGGATATCTGGATTGTGAATCCCAATCTGTATTACAGTCGCATGGGCAATGCCAGTGAACTGGTGCTGGGCTTCAATGCCAACCGCGATTTGAGCGGAGACGGCATGCAGCAACTGATCCTGGGATTGTATTACCGAAACAGAGATGCAGCAATTCCGGTGGTTGGGTACCAGATTAAAGACCTGAAAATAACCGTGAACTATGATGCCACCGTTTCTTCGCTGAAAAACCTGAATGGAACCCGTGGCGCCTATGAGCTTTCCATTGTAAAGCACGGAATTTTCCCTTCTTCTTCGGGCAAGTCCGTGAAATGTCCTACTGTTAGATTTTAGTTTATCTTGCAGGTCTAATTGATTTTGCATGAAATACCTTCCACTGGACTCCCGTATATTTATTAATAACAGGAAAAGATTTGTGGCCCAAATGTTGCCAGGCAGTATTGCCATTTTTGTGAGCAATGATGAATTTCCTTCCAACGGAGATGCCCTGCATCCTTTTAAACAGAACAGCGATCTGTTCTGGCTCAGCGGGATTGAACAGGAAGATTCCATGGTGATCTTATTTCCGGATTGTCCTGATCCAAAATACAGGGAAGTACTGGTTTTGGTAAGACCCAATGCACTCAAGGAAAAATGGGATGGCAAAAGATTAAAGGCGGCAGAAGCCAGTGGCATCTCCGGTATTAAAACCATTGTATGGACAGATAGCCTGGATGCCCTGCTGCAGGGTTGGATTCATCTTGCAGATACCATTTACCTGAACAGCAATGAAAATGACCGCAAAGCTACTTCTATCCGCAGCCGGGAATACCGTTTTATTGATGAGATGAAACAACGGTATCCGCTGCACCAGTACCAGCGCGCTGCAAAGATCTTGAAGGAATTGAGGGCCATCAAAACCAAAGAGGAGATTGTGGTAGTTCAACAGGCTATTGATATTACCGAAGTTACTTTCAGAAGATTGTTGCAATTTATTCAGCCGGGTGTTACAGAATATGAAATTGAAGCGGAAATTATGCACAGCTTTTTGTGCCAGCGGGCAACCGGTCCTGCATATGGCAGCATCATTGCCAGCGGCGACAATGCACGTACCCTGCACTATGTAAGCAACAACGGTATTTGCAACGATGGAGAACTGATCCTGATGGATTTTGGCGCGCAGTATGGCGGGTACAATGCAGACCTTACCCGAACTGTTCCGGTGAATGGTCGATTTTCCAAAAGACAGCGTGTGGTATACGATGCCTGCCTGCATCTGCACAACTATGCAAAATCCATTTTAAAACCCGGTATTTCGGTTGTTGATTATACAGAGAAAGTGGGGGATGAAGCTACCAAGCAGTTTCAGAAAATTGGTTTGCTGACCAAGTCGGATGTTAAAAACGAAGACAAGGAAAACAGGGCCTACCGGAAATATTTGTATCATGGCATTTCCCATCACCTTGGGCTGGATGTACACGATCTGGGCACAAAAACTGCGCCTGTTAAAGCCGGTATGTTGTTTACCATAGAACCGGGTATTTATATTGAAGAAGAAAAAATGGGTATCCGCATCGAAAACAATGTGTGGATCACCAAAAACGGCAGTACAGACCTGATGAAAAATATTCCGATTACTGCAGATGAAATTGAATCCCTGATGAAACGGAAATAACTGCGGTACAATTCAACAACGATGTTCAAGCAAATAGCAAATATTTTTACCCTAATCAACCTTTTTCTGGGTGTTACCGCCATTGTGTACATCCTCCTGCCGGGGCTTACCCTTACGGTAACTGCGGATGGTGAAAACCTGTTGGTATTACCGGAGAAAATGATGTGGGCCGGATGGCTCATTATTGGCGCTGCCCTCATTGATTTTTTGGATGGCTTTGTGGCCCGTCTGTTGAACGTTTCTTCAGAAATGGGCAAACAGCTCGACTCCCTTGCAGATGTGGTTAGTTTTGGCGTTGCTCCCGGATTGATTGCATTTCAGTTTCTGCGCTTTTGTTTTTCGCAGGATCCGGGAGGGCTCGATATATCTATATTTTGGTTACTCCCCGCATTTTTACTGCCCTGCGCAGGTGCTTACCGGCTGGCACGTTTTAATATAGATAAAAACCAGCAGTTTGGTTTTAAAGGAGTACCCATTCCGGCGGCAGGACTGCTGTTTGCCTCTTTCCCGATGCTGTATTGGTACAACCAGGAAGAATGGCTGCTGAACCTGATGCTGAACAAATGGGTTTGGTATGCACTGATTGGCATCGTTTCTTACTTAATGGTATCCAGATTGCCTATGCTGGCAATGAAATTCAAGGGTTTTACCTTTAAAAAAGGGCTGCCCTTCCTGATTCTGCTGTTGATTGCGCTGGGTTCCGCCGTCGTTTTTGGCTGGCTGGCAGTTTTGATCGGTTTTTTTGCCTATGTAATTCTATCTTTGACCTTCAAACAAGTTGAATCATGATATACAATGTACAGATAACAGTAATGCCTCTGAAAGATTTATTGGACCCACAGGGTAAAGCCGTATTGGGAGGCCTGAACAATCTCGGTATTCATTCTGTGCAGGATGTTCGTGTTGGAAAACACATTACTCTGGAAGTGGAAGCAGATAGTCCTGAAGCTGCCAAAGCTATTGCCGAGTCTGCCAGCAAACAATTGCTCGCCAATCCGGTGATGGAGTTTTTTGAGATTGCTATAATTTAATCCTTTGCTGTACCTGGTTCCTACACCGCTCGGTAATTTAAAAGACATCACTTTGCGTGCACTGGAAGTGCTCCAGCAAGTGGACTTGATTCTCTGTGAGGATACGCGAACCTCTTCCAAGTTATTGCAGCATTACATAATTGAAAAGCCGCTTACGCCGTATCACCAACACAACGAACATAAAGTTGTTGCGCACCTGGCCGACCAGTTGCAGGCCGGAAAAACCATGGCTTTGATTACAGATGCGGGAACGCCAGGTATTTCTGATCCGGCTTTTCTGCTGGTAAGGGAATGTATTAAGCAAAACATCCGGGTAGAATGTTTGCCCGGAGCCGCTGCTTTTGTTCCTGCTTTGGTAAACAGCGGAATACCGACCAACCGATTTGTTTTTGAAGGATTTCTTCCGCTGAAGAAAGGCCGCCAGACCCTGATGAAAAAACTGGCGGAAGAGGAGCGTACCATTGTGTTTTATGAAAGTCCGATGCGACTGGTTAAAACACTGGAAGAACTCGTTACCTATCTGGGTTCCGACCGCGCCTGTTCTGTAAGCAGAGAGCTCACCAAACTGTACGAAGAAAACAAGCGCGGCAGTTTACAGGAAGTAGCCGATTATTTTAAATCCAAAACGGTGAAAGGTGAAATTGTAGTGGTGGTGGCAGGTTGTTAGTGTTTTTATAATTATCTTCCGATTTACAAATTTGACATATGAATAACAGGATTGCTCTAACGATGGGTTTCTTGATCATCGGCGTATTGGTATTTGCGCAGCCGGACAGATGGCAGCAGAAAATCAAATACAGGATTGATGTTAAGATGGATGTGACCACCAACCGTTTTACCGGTACTGAAAAAATTGAATACACCAATAATTCAACGGATACGTTGAACAGGATTTTTTTCCATCTCTACTGGAATGCGTTTCAACCAAACAGCAGTATGGATGTGAGAAGTCGTGAGCTGGGTAAAACCCGCTTGTCTGATCCCAACCCCAAGCGTGAAACAGATGGCCTGGACTGGGATTCAAGGGTGAAAGACCGCATCAGCAGATTAACACCCGAAGAAATCGGATACCAGAAAGTTCATTCTGTGACCATCAATGGGGTTGCACAAAAACTGAAAGAGCATGAAACCATCCTGGAAGTGGTGCTGAGCAAACCCATGCTTCCGAAGTCTAAACTTGCTATGGAAGTAGTGTTCGAGGCTCAGGTTCCGTTGCAAGTGAGAAGAAGCGGAAGAGACAATAAAGAAGGTATTCGCTACAGTATGAGCCAGTGGTATCCTAAAGTAGTGGAGTACGATTACCAGGGCTGGAATGCCAATCCCTATATTGCCCGTGAGTTCTATGGTGTATGGGGCAACTTTGATGTAAACATTACCATCGATAAAAATTATATGGTAACTGCCGGTGGAGACCTGCTGAATGGAAATGAAACCGGTTTCGGATATGAAGCCGAAGGCGTGAAGGTAAAACCTACTGCTGGTGCTACACTTACCTGGAAATGGCAGGCCCATAATGTGCACGATTTCATGTGGGCGGCTGATCCTTCTTATAAAATGATTACGCGTAAAACCGCCAACGGTCCGTTGATCCGCGTGGTGTACAAGGCAGTGGATTCGCTGGAAATCCGCTGGCAGCGCATGGCAGACACCTGTGCACTGGCTTATCCCACCATGGCTAAAACCTTCGGTGCCTATCCTTATAAAACCTACACTTTTGTGCAGGGCGGTGATGGAGGAATGGAGTATCCAATGGGTACCCTCATTAAAAATGCCAGTATCGGAACTGCCATTCACGAATGGATGCACAGCTGGTATCAAATGATGCTCGGCAGCAATGAAGCCTTATACCCATGGATGGATGAAGGATTTACAGACTATTCCAGTACAAGGGTTATGGCTACACTCAGAGACAAAAAAGGCTTCTGGTACGAGAGCACGTATAAAGGTTATTTTGCGCTGGCAAAGAGTGGGTTCGAAGAACCGGCCAGTACCCATGCCGATCATTTCAATACCAACTATGCGTACAGCGTTGCTTCTTACAGCAAGGGTGCCATTTTCATGGAACAACTGGGATACATCGTGGGAGATGCCGTAAGAGATAAAATTCTGCTTGCTTACTTCGATACCTGGAAATTCAAACATCCCAATCCCAACGATCTTATTCGGGTTGCGGAAAAAGTCAGCGGTATGGAACTGGACTGGTACAAAGAATACTGGATCAACAGTACCAAGACCATCGACTATGCCCTGGGCAATATTGCCGTGAACGATGGTAAAACTGCTATTACGGTTAAGCGGATCGGTAAAATGCCGATGCCTGTTGATGTGTTGCTCACCTTTAAAGATGGAACCCAGGAAATGCATGTAATTCCGCTGAACCTGATGTATGGAGAGAAGCCCGCTGAGAATGCCATTCCAAGAACGGTTCATACCGCCTGGAGATGGACGCATCCGGAATACAGCTTTACTACAGAAAGGCCCATTCAGGATATTCGTTCCATTGAAATTGATCCCAGCCAGCGTTTGGCAGATATCAACCGAATCAACAACAAGCTGGTAATACCGGATTAGTCTTTTACAGAAAGAAAATAATACAGCCACAGACGTAAGCAATTTTCCATTCGTCTGTGTTTTTTTTATGCTTACTTGGCTACGTGCAGGATGTACTTCTCTTCAAAATACGCCTCAGGGAATATTTTGATGATGGGCATCATTCTGGGGCGTACACCACTTTCGAAAATTTCCTGCGTCAGGTCTCCGCCTTTCAGGCAAATAAGGCCATTGCGCAGCTGATCCGGTCCTGTTGGCGCTCCTGGCTGTTTTTTCAGCAGGGGCATGCTCCACTGTAATAAATCTTTTAATGGAGCCACTGCGCGGGAAACAGCATAATCAAATTTCCTGTTTTTGATATCCTCTGCACGTGTATGTTGTATAGTGATGTTTTTGATGCCGGCGCCTTCACAAACGGCTTCCACCACTTTCAGTTTCTTGGCAATGCTGTCTACCAGGTGGAATTTTACTTCGGGAAAAAAGATGGCCAGCGGCACACCCGGAAATCCGCCTCCGCAACCGATATCGATGATGTTCATTCCCGGTGTAAAATCTGCAATTGCCGCAATGCTGAGGGAATGCAATACATGATGCAGGTAAATGCTGTCGATGTCTTTTCTGGAGATCACATTGATCTTGGTATTCCATTCTTTATACAGATCTTCCAGTGAAGCCAGCTGCTCCAGCTGCCTTTCGGTAAAATCATCAAAATACCTGGTGATTAATTCCAGTTTTTGCGGGGTGCTTTCCATATGGCAGGGGCGGTAAAAATGAAGTAAAAGAACATCCAGATATCCAGTAAAATAAACCAG
The DNA here is from genome assembly GCA_028687975.1 of Sediminibacterium sp. GTDB lineage: Bacteria > Bacteroidota > Bacteroidia > Chitinophagales > Chitinophagaceae > Sediminibacterium. The sequence goes on along the minus strand of JAQTZD010000003.1, from coordinate 24,602 downwards.
GGGAACAGATCCGATTCGTTGAGTTTTTTCATTGCTTTAAAGTAAACAACGGACTGGATAATCAGTCGTAGGCCATATACGGCAAGGGTCAGCCACCAGTTGTAAAAAAGGATGCTGATTACCATTGCGGGATACAGCAGAAACAACGAAAGGGAGTATAGCCCCAACAGGAATTTATGGATCGGTTTATAGTATTTGCTGGTGGTATAATGCCGGTATTTCTGCGACATCCAGTCGCCCCAGGACTTCTTAGATTCACTCAGGGTATGGGTATCGTGGTCTACCACCACCGCAGTGTTTTTGGCCGTAGCTACCTGGTTGATGAACAGATCGTCGTCTCCGCTGGGAATCTGGTTGATGGAAGAAAATCCTTTGTTGCGGAGAAATACATTTTTCTTATAGCTCAGGTTGCGGCCTACTCCCATGTAGGGTGTGCCCGCAAGCGCATAAGACATGTACTGAATGGCGGTATGGAATGTTTCGAAACGGATCAGCTTGTTGAGCAGTCCGGGTTTTTTATGGTAGGCGCCGTAACCCAGCACAATTTCAATATCGTCGTCGTAACTGTCCTGCATTTTCTGAATCCAGAATTCAGAAGCTGGTACGCAATCGGCATCTGTCAGCAATACAATTTCGTGTTTGGCGCTTTTGATGCCCATCGACAAAGGAAATTTTTTGCCGGTGATCATTTTGGCTTCCTGTGTTAAATCGATCAGGTTCAGGTTCTTGAAGGAACGTTTGAATTCGTCGATGATGTATTTGGTTTCATCACTGGAATTGTCGTTGACCAATACCAGTTCATGGGTGGTTTTATAATCCTGTACCAATACACCGGGCAGATTTTTGACCAGGTTATGGGCTTCGTCCCGGGCGCAGATCACCACAGAAACCGGATGCTCCACATTTACCTGTTTGGTTCGGGGTTTAAAGAATGCCAGCCTGCAGAAGAAATAGAGATAATAGAAAACTTGAATGGCTATGATTGCACAAAAAACTCCAAAGCAGATAGTCCAGACAATAGAAGGTATGATCATCCGGCAAAAATAAGGCAAAGAGCACTACTTTTGCCGGATGGCTGCACTTAGTTTTTCGCTCGAAACCACCGCCCCCGGCTCTGCCGCCAGGGCCGGCGTAGTTACAACCGATCACGGGATCATTCAAACACCCATATTTATGCCTGTGGGTACTGTTGGCAGTGTGAAAGCGGTAACGCAGCAGCACCTGAAAACAGATGTGCAGGCCCAGATTATTCTTGGAAATACCTATCACCTCTATCTCCGACCAGGCACCGAAGTGCTGGAAGCAGCAGGCGGTCTCCACCGGTTCAACGGCTGGGACAGGCCCATCTTAACAGACAGCGGCGGGTATCAGGTATTTTCCCTGGCAGCCAACAGAAAGATCCGGGAAGAAGGTGTGGTTTTTCAATCGCATATTGATGGGAGCAAACACTTGTTTTCTCCGGAATCTGTGATGGACATCCAGCGCAGTATTGGTGCAGATATCATCATGGCTTTTGATGAATGCCCGCCTTATCCAAGCGAATACGGGTACGCAAAAAAGAGTATGCAACTCACCCATCGCTGGTTGGATCGTTGCATCAATCGCCTGGCGGAAACACCCGACAAATACGGTTATACGCAGAACCTTTTTCCGATCGTACAGGGAGGTACTTATAAAGACTTGCGCAAGGAATCCTGTGAATACATTTCTTCCAAAAATGCTGTGGGAAATGCCATTGGCGGATTGAGTGTAGGAGAGCCGGAAGAAATGATGTACGAGTTCACTGCCCTCTGTGCAGAAAATCTTCCTCAAAACAAACCACGTTACTTAATGGGGGTGGGTACGCCCTGGAATCTCCTGGAATGCATCGATATGGGGATAGACATGTTCGATTGTGTAATGCCTACCCGCAACGGAAGGAACGGTATGTTGTTTACCACCCAGGGTGTGATCAATATCCGGAATAAAAAATGGGCCAACGATTTCAGTCCCATCGATCCGGGCCTGCCTTCCGAACACAGCCAGTATTATTCCAAAGCCTATATCCGGCACCTGTTTATTGCAGGTGAAATACTCGGGTTGCAGCTGGCCAGTATACAGAATCTTGCCTTTTATCTTTGGCTGGTGAAAGAAGCCCGTCGCAATATTGTGGAAGGGAATTTCGTTAGCTGGAAGAAGGAGATGCTCCAGGTAATCCGACAGCGATTATAATTTTAGCATTTCGAAATCATCCGACGTTGTTTTGGGGATAATTTCTCCAACATTTTATATTTATTAACTTTTATACGAAACCCTTCACTTATAAGGGACTTCGTGCTATTTTCACCCTGCTTATTAATCCGTTATCTTTTGAAGCCCGTAAATTATACATCCATCTCCATGGATGTATTTTTTTTGTGCATCTTTGTGTAGACCATGAAAAAACTGGACTGGTACATACTCCGGAAATTCCTCACCACCTTTTTCTTTGCAATCTTTTTGTTTGCCGTGATTGCTGTGGTGATCGATGTGAGTGAAAAAACCGATGATTTTGTAAGGTCGCAGCTGAGTCTTGAACGGATTATCAGCGATTACTATGCCGGTTTTATTCCACACATCATTGCCCTGCTCTTTCCGCTTTTCGTTTTTATTGCAGTGATCTTCTTTACGTCTAAAATGGCCGGGAACAGTGAGATTATTGCGATTCTCGCAAGCGGCACCAGTTATTCCAGGTGGATGCGACCTTATTGGATCGGGGGTGGTTTGCTGGCCATCATTCTTTGGTTTGCCAATCAGTATGTGGTTCCCAGGGCCAACCAGATCAGGGGCAGCTTCGAAGCCCGGTACATCGATGCCAATTCCAGTTATGCTGCGCTGCTGAATAGTGGAAACAATATTTATTTGCGCATCGACTCTTTCACTTATGCGGGTATCTATAACTACGACACTTCTGTAAAAAGAGGTGGTCCTTTCTTTTTGTACACCATCAAAAACAACCGGGTAACCAAGAATCTCCGGGCAGATTATATCAGCTGGGATACTTCGGTGAACAAATGGAAAATTGAGACCATCATAGAGCGGAAACTGCTGCCCATGCGCGAGCAGGTTGCACCGGATGTGATGCGGCAAATCAATTACAGTTTCAAACCCCTGGACCTGAGCCGGGATAAATATACCAAGGACAAACTAACCACTCCCGAGCTGGATCGTTTTATAGCGCTGGAAGAACTCAGGGGATCTGAGGGTTTGAACAGCCTTAAAGTAGAACGATACCGAAGGGATGCTACCTGTGTTACAGTGCTGTTGCTTACCCTGATCGGCGCCATTGTTGCCGGCCGTAAAGTAAGAGGAGGAAGTGGGGTTCACCTGGCTGTGGGCTTTTCCATTGCCGCCTTGTTTATTGTAACAGACCGTTTTTCTACCATATTCTCTACAAAAGGGGACCTTCCCCCGCTGATTGCCGCCTGGATACCCAATTTCATATTTGTGTTTGTAGTGATTTACCTGTACCGGAAAGCCCCTAAATAATTTGCTTAAAATCGGTGAGTCGGGCCGAATTGTTTTGTTATAGTTGCAACTTCAATTACCTTTGAACATTAAGGTTAATTTAAGCCATATTAGCCGTATCTAACAAATTCATTGCTATGGGAGTTATCAAAGACAAGTTCAAAGCCAAATCAGAAGCCGCGAACGCTGAAATCAAGGAGGTCATTAAAGAACACGGTAACAAAAAGATCGGAGAAGTAACGCTGGCTCAGGTTTATCAGGGGATGCGCGGTATTACAGGTCTGGTTACAGAAACAAGTCTTTTGGATGCACAGGAAGGCATCCGTTTTCGCGGATATTCCATTCCGGAACTGCAGCAAAAACTTCCTGCAGCCCGTAAAGGTGGTGAACCTTTACCGGAAGGATTATTCCATCTGATGCTGGTAGGAGAGCTGCCAACGGATGAGGATGCTGCGCATATTACCAATGTATGGCAACGCAGGAGCCATGTTCCCAACCATGTGTTCGCTACCATTGATGCACTCCCGCTGAGTACACACCCGATGACCATGTTTGTGGTTGGTGTAATGGCGATGCAAACAGAAAGCCATTTTGCCAAGGAATATGCAAAAGGATTGAATAAGAAAGATTACTGGAGTATTGTGTATGACGACTCCATGGATCTGATTGCCCGTTTGCCAAGAATTGCAGCGTATATCTACAGAAGAAAGTACAAGAACAATGAGCATATTCATCCCAATGGTTTGTTAGACTGGGCAGGCAACTTTGCCCATATGATGGGATACAACGATGAAAGCTTCAAAGAACTGATGCGTTTGTATATGACCATTCATGCCGATCATGAAGGCGGAAACGTGTCTGCACATACCACCCACCTGGTGGGTTCTGCATTAAGCGACCCTTATCTGAGTTATGCGGCCGGTATGAACGGTTTGGCCGGTCCGTTGCATGGTTTGGCCAACCAGGAAGTAATCAAGTGGATTTTTGAAATGCAGGAGCAGCTGGGAACGGATGAACCTTCCAGCAAGCAGATTGCTGATTATGTTCAGAAAACACTGGCTTCCGGTAAAGTGGTTCCGGGTTATGGTCATGCTGTATTGCGTAAGACAGATCCCCGTTTTACCGCACAAATGGAATTCGGTAAAAAGCATATGGCCGACGACAAATTGCTGAACACCGTTTGGAAAATTTATGAAACTGTTCCACCAATTCTGCAGTCTTTGGGTAAAGTGAAGAACCCATGGCCTAACGTAGATGCACACAGCGGAGCACTGCTGGTACACTACGGATTTGTAGAGTATGAGTTCTATACCGTATTATTTGCAGTTAGCCGTGCATTGGGCGTACTGTCCAGCCTTTGCTGGGACAGAGCGCTGGGCTTCCCGCTGGAGCGTCCTAAATCTGTTACCACTGAATCCGTTAAAAAATGGATTGAGGGTAAGGATGAAATCTGGGAATAACGTTATTGTGCAGGAATTGCAATGACCTTGCTGGTAGTATCAGCGCAACCGTTGCCGGTTACAATTAATTGTACGGTATACGATTGCGCTGTTGCTTTTTTGCTATAGCTGTTTTCTACAGAACTGTAGTAATCGTTGCTGGTATTACCGTTTCCAAAATTCCATTGAAAACTGTCGATGGTACCTGTTGGTATCGTAGACCTGCTGTTGAACAACCAGTGCGATGTGGTACTGTTCTGCCAAACCAGGGTCTGTTCAAATGCAGCGGTTGGTTTTGGCTTTTCTCCTTTGGCATTCACCATCTTATTGGTACTGTAGATCAATCTTCCATTTAAGCGCACAGACATGATTACATCATAATCGTTGGGGTACTTGTATTTGTAGCGCACCGGATTGCCGGTAACAATGCCCTTGCCGTCGGAAAAATTCCATTCGTATACAGCTCCTCCGGGTACATTTTCTGCTTCTGCCGTAAACAGGAAATTTTCATTGGTGCACGCATCAAATGCATCAGCCCGGAAACTCCCCTGAATAGGATATGCTGCAGGAATCGTTACCGCAATGGTGGTATCTGCTGTACATCCGGTATTGGTAGTAATGGTCAGTTTTACCGGATAAGTGATGTCTGCTATATTTCTCGGAAATTCATGCCTGATCAGGCCCACAGAAGTTAAAACGGAACTGCCGTCTCCCCATTCCCATTTGTAATACGTGATGTCTCCGTGATTTACCGATGAACTGGTATTGAACGTGATGTAGTTCACATTTTCGGGGAAATCTGATTTATAGGTGAACCCCGCTACCGGTTTGGTTTGCATCCCTTTGGCCTTAATGGGAAAGCTGAGTTTGGTTAATACCGTGTTTGCATCGGCCATCACCAGGAGGTTCACCACAAACGAACCAGCAGCCTGATAAGAATGACTTGCGGTTGCACCGTTTGCTGTGTTCCCGTCGCCGAATGTCCAGAAATAAAATGCGCCCGGGGGGAGTGTGGGGCCGCTGGCCTTAAAGCTAAATATTTCTGTTCCCGGATAGCAGGTGGAACTTTGTTCATACCGTACCACAATGCCGCCAAAATCTACTGTTGTGGTATCTTTCACGGTTGTGGTGATGGCAGCCGTGTCTGCTTTTATTTTGGTGTTTTGGAGGTATTGGGTAATAGGAGAAACGGCTTCCTTTTTACAGGAAACAACAATGGCCAGTATGCCCATCAACAGATATAATCCCGAATACCTTTTCATGGTTCTTATTTGCATTAACGGGCCGGTATGGTGATGTTGGCAACAGCAGTGTCTTTACATCCGGTATTGCCCGTAACAATCAACCTGATACTGTAATTGGTGGGAGTGGCGGCCTTGGTGTATTCCTGTTCCACAAAAGTGTTGAAATTATCATCAACCACGCCAAACGGCATTTCCCAGCGATATCCGCTCAGGTAACCATGCGGAATATTCGACTGACTATAGAAAGCCCATTTTTCGGTGGTTGCGGTACTGCTCACCACATTCTTCAGCATCAGTGCTTTTGGTTTGATATTCTGTCCGAATGCCCTTACTGCCTTGTGGGTCTGGTAAATGATTTTTCCCTTGAGTGTTACAGTTAGTTTTACGTCGTAATCATTCTGGTACGTGAATGATTTTTTCACCGGGTTGCCGCTAACAAAACCGGTAGCATCTGCAAAATCCCAGGTATACACAGCTCCTTCCGGCACTCCGGTTAACTGGGGTGTAAAGATGAAATATTCATTGGTGCATCCGTCGTATTGAACTGCGTCGAAGCTTCCGCTGATATTGTACGCTGCAGGCACAAATACATTGAGCGCTGCTGTGTCTTTACATCCGGAGTTGGCTGTTACGATCAGCTTTACGGGATAAAGTTTGTCTTCGGGGACCTGCGTAAAGTTTTTTGGCATAAAACTGTTGGAACTGATACTGGTGGTTCCATCTGCCCAATCCCAGAGATGCTCTGTGATGGTTCCTGTGGGAACGCTGGACCTGCTGGTGAAGGTCATGTTGTTCAGTATATTAATGTCTGCCAATGCGCTGGAAAATACGGCGGTAGGGGTAACCTGCTGGCCCAATGCTTTTACGGCAATGGATACCTTGTGCAACACCTGACCTTCGCTGCTTTTCACTTCCAGAATTACCGTATAGTTTCCGGGATCTTTATAAATATTTTTTACAGAGGCACCCATCAGCGATTTGCCGTCTCCGAATTCCCATACATACCTGACGTTGGCAGGTACTCCTGTGGCCACTGCGGTAAACGAAAATATTTCATTGCTGGGAAAGCAGGCATCGGTTTTCGCAAACTTGATGTTGACGTTGCCTTCGGTGATGTCGGTGGTATCTTTAAAAGCAGAAGTGGTTCCCCCGATGGTAGGAGGCTCCGTGCTGGTGCCGGCGGTAGCATCTGCGGGTAACTCTGTGTTTTTTTTACAAGCCACCAGCAGAAAACCTGCCAGTAAGCAGGGGAGTAACCAATTGTAGCTGCTTTTCATGAGAATTCCTTATAGGATGTACAGCTACAACGTAAATGGCGTCTGTTTATTGTAGATTTCGCACTACGAAGCCCTTTTTTTTATATTTATTACTTGAGCGGGGTTTCGAATCCGCTGAGGAGCTTGATTTCATTCCGGTACAGAATGATTTTTTTACTGTTCTCCAGCTGTTTCAGCAAACGGGAAATGACCACCCGCGAGGTAGCCAGTTCGTCTGCTATGGTATTGTGCGAAGCTTTGATTACACTGGAACCGCTCAGGCGTTGTTTTTCTTTCAGGTAAGAAATCAGCCTTTCGTCCAGCTTATGAAAGGCAATGCTCTCGATCGACTTCAGCAGTTCAATAAACCTTACATTGAAACTCCGCATCACATAGTTCTTCCAGCTGGGGTATTTACAGAGCCATTCATCCAGCTTTACATGGGGAATGCCGATCAGTTCCACATCGTCTTCTGCCACCGCCTTCACCTCGCTTTTTTTGGCTTCCACACAACAACTGTAAGCCATAGAACAACTTTCGCTGCTGGAGAGATAATAGAGGAGAATTTCATTGTTGTTTTCATCCAGCCGGTGCACTTTTACAGTACCCTTCAATACAATGGGCATCATGCGGATGTACTTGCCATAATCCATCACCAATTCCCCTTCTTTAAAGGACTGGTAGATGCCAAATTGTTCCATCTCCTGCAATAATTCCGGCTCAAAAACGCCCTTTAACTGTTCCAGATGAGTCATGTGCTGAATGCTTTTAATCAAAGTTAGGGAATGGTCGCTTCCAATGTTACATAAGTTACACTGCAGGGGGTTGGGGCGGGATAGTTTTGCATCATAAAATGAGCATATGGTATATAAAAGGAAATTACTGTTAGCGCTGCTGCTGATCGCTGCATTGGGCGGTAACGCACAGGAGCAGGTTCAAAAACTGGTTTTGGGAGATGCCATCCGGCTGGCACAGGAAAAGAACAGGCAAATCAGCCTGGCAGTGAACGACGAAAAAATTGCACAGTCTCAGTTTAAACAAACGGAGGCAATCTGGCTGCCACAGGTAAACCTGTCTTATACCGGATTTACCACCAACCAGCCCCTGAATGCTTTTGGTTTTAAACTGCAACAGGCCAATGTGCAGCAGGCAGATTTTAATCCTGCATTGCTGAATAACCCGGGTGCAACACCCAATATCATGACCCAGTTGAGTGTGCAGCAACCCCTGTTCAACCCCGATCTCAACTATATGCGTAAAGCTGCTTCCAAACAGACTGAGGTATATGGTTATCAAACAAAAAGAACCCGTGAAGCGGTGGAAATGCAGGTGACCAACACGTATCTGCAGCTGGAGTTTACCTATGAAGTAGTGAAAGTGCTGGAGGAGGCCCTGAAAACCGTTCAGGAAATTCATCGCTTTACGAACGATCGCTACCAGCAGGGCCTGATGCAGCAATCGGATCTCCTGAATGTGGAAGTTCAGGTAAAAGCTGCGGAAACCAATCTTGCAGAAGCCCGTTCACAGATAAAAACCATTTCTGATCAGCTTAGTCTGCTGATGAATACACCCGGTGGAGTTGTTTATACCACAGAACCGGTAGTGATTGATGTACCTGCCGCAACCGCAGCATCCGTATCTGCCGACAGAGCCGACTTTAAAGCCATGTCTGCTGCAGTATCTGCCTACGATATGGCCATTAAGAGTACATCTATGTCGATGGCGCCCAAACTGAATGGTTTTGCCAACTATCAGTACAACGATAAATCCATGTTCGGATTTGGCGCCAATTCTTACCTGGCAGGTATTCAGTTGTCATGGGATATTTTTAAAGGCAACCAGGCGAAAAATAAAAAAGCTACCCAGCAACTGGAGAAAAATAAATTACAGGAACAGCTGCAGGATATGCTGGCAAAAAGCGATGTGGAAATCAGGAAAACGCAAACACAACTTGCGGATACCCGTTACCGGATCAGCCAGCAGACCAAGGCAGTTGAACAGGCTGCAGAATCGCTGCGAATTATGCAGAACAGGTACCAGCAGGGTTTGGCGAATACCACCGATCTGCTGATGGCCCAGACACAGCTGTCGCAGCAAAAGATGCTGAAGGCACAGGCCATATTCATGCAAAAGAATACAGCTACCTATTTACAATTCTTAACAACCAATCAATAAAATCACTTCAAAAAAGGATCATATGTTATTTAGAAAAATCACAATAGCCCTTACAGCACTCACTGCCACAGTTGCGATGGTTGGTTGCTCGGGTAAGGAAGAAAATAAAGTTGTAAAAGAACAGGCGCCTGTTATGGTAACTGTTGCCAGCCCCGGTGGTGCTGCTGCGAGCGGTTGGATTGAAGCCAGTGGCCAGGTGGAAGCTGCGCATTCTGCAAACATCAGTACCCGCGCAATGGGATATATTACCCAAATGCCGGTGAAAGTGGGTGATCGGGTAAGAGCCGGTCAGCTGCTGTTTGCAGTGAACAGTGCCGATATTCATGCAAAGCGTGCACAAACAGATGCGATGATTGCACAGGCAGAAGCTGCCCTGAGCAATGCCAAAAAAGATTATGATCGGTTCACTACTTTGTACAAACAACAGAGCGCATCTGCAAAAGAACTGGACCAGGTAACCCTGCAGTATCAGTCTGCTAAAGCAGCCGCAGAAGCAGCCAGGCAAATGAAGAACGAAGTGTCTGCCAATCTTTCCTATACCACGGTTACTGCTCCGTTTGCAGGAATCGTAACGCAGAAAATGATGGACGCAGGAAGTATGGCTACTCCGGGTATGCCGGTGCTGACCATTGAGCAGGCAGGAAGTCTGCAGGTGAGCGCATCTGTTGCAGAGAATCAGATTGGTTCCCTGAAACTCGGTGATCCTGCCATATTGAAAATTGCCTCTGCAGAAAAAAACATTGAAGGAAAAATCATTCAGCTGAATCCTTCTTCCCAGTTTTCGGGTGGTCAGTATATCGTGAAGATTTCTATTCCGGCCGATACCAAACAAGTATATGCAGGCATGTTTGTGCATGTGCAGTTTCCTGTAAAAGGGGTATCCACAGCTGTTTCCAGTGAATCCGGAGCAGTAATGATTCCGGTGAGCGCCTTTGTTCACCGCGACCAGCTGACCGGTGTGTATACCATCAGTTCTCAGAACACCGCATTGCTGCGTTGGGTGAGACTGGGTAAAACAACAGGAGATCAGGCAGAAGTGCTTTCCGGACTGGCAAAGGATGAACAATATATTCTTTCCGCAGAAGGCAGATTGTATAACGGTGCTCCGGTAAAAATTAAATAATCAGTAATGGAAAAAGGTTTATCAGGTAATATAGCAAAAGGTTTTTTGCAGTCGAAACTGACCATCCTGCTGATGGTAGCTTTCCTGCTGATTGGCGGATACAGCACGATGCTGATTCCCCGCGAAGAAGAACCGCAGATCCAGGTTCCTATGGCCGATATCTTTATCGGTTATCCGGGTGCAAATCCTAAGGAAGTGGAAACCAAGATTGCGGCTCCGATGGAAAAATTCATTTCTAATATTAAGGGCGTGGAATATGTTTACTCTACTTCCATGCAGGGTCAGGTGATGCTGATTGTACAGTTTTATGTGGGAGAAGATGTTGAGAAGTCGCTGGTGAAACTGTACAGTGAAATCATGAAGCATATGGATGCCATGCCGCAGGGGGTAACCATGCCATTGGTGAAGCCCAGGGCCATTGATGATGTACCGGTACTGGGGCTTACCCTTTGGGGAGAAAACTACGACGACTATCGGTTGAAGTTGATCGGACAGGAACTGGCCAATGAAATCAAGAAGGTTTCCGATGTGGCCGAAGTATCTGTTACCGGTGGCAGAAACAGAGAAGTAAAAGTGGAATTGGATAAATCGCTGATGGCGCTGAATGGTGTAGATCTGCTGGGTATTACCCAGGCAATCCAGGCCGGAAATGTGCAGACCGAAGCGGGCAAACTGATTCACAATGATTCTGCATTCACCATTCAAACCGGTGATTTCCTGAATACAGCAGAAGATGTGGCCAAACTAGTAGTGGGCTTAAAAGGCGGACAGCCTGTTTACCTGAACCAGGTGGCTCAGGTAGAGGAAGCACCGTCTACGGCTGCTCAGTATGTGTTCTTTGGATATGGTAAGGCCGATACAGCCGGTGCAAACCACTTCAAGTCTGCTTATCCGGCAGTAACACTTGCCGTGGCCAAAAAATCCGGAGCGGATGCTATGCGGCTCTCCACCGCAATTAAAGAAAAAGTAGAACACCTGAAAAAGGATTTGATTCCTTCAGATGTGCAGGTTTCAGAAACAAGAAACTATGGCGATTCTGCTTCTCATAAAGTAAGTGAATTGTTGTTCCACCTGTTTATTTCCATTGTAGTGGTTACGCTCTTTGTGATGCTGGCCATGGGATGGAGAGGCGGATTGGTGGTATTCCTTTCCGTGCCGGTGACATTTGCACTAACATTGTTCAGTTACTATTTCATGGATTATACACTGAACAGAATTACCCTGTTTGCACTGGTATTTATTACGGGTATTGTAGTGGATGATTCCATCATCATTGCAGAAAATATGCACCGCCATTTCAAGATGCGTAAACTGCCGCCATTACAGGCTGCTATCTATGCCATCAACGAAGTGGGTAATCCTACCATACTGGCCACGTTCACAGTGGTTGCAGCCGTGTTGCCGATGGCATTTGTATCCGGTATGATGGGGCCCTATATGAGTCCGATGCCAATCGGAGCTGCCATTGCCATGCTGCTTTCTCTGATCGTAGCATTAACACTGACACCATACCTGGGTTATATCTTCCTGCGCGAAAAAGAGAAGAAGGGTGTTGCACATGAGGAAACCAAAGGAACCGTACTGGAAGAAACTGGCATCTATAAAATATACTACCGGTTTATTCATCCGATGCTGGAAACCAGGTGGAAGCGTTGGGCCTTTATTATGGGTACTGTAGTAGTGTTGCTTGGGTCCACTTTACTGATCACCAGCAAGCAGGTAGCGGTAAAAATGCTTCCTTTCGATAATAAGAATGAATTTCAGGTAGTCATTGATATGCCCGAAGGATCTACCCTCGAGAAAACACAGGCTGTTGCCGCTGATATTGCGCAATACGTATCTGCACAGCCGATGGTGAGGAATTATCAGGGCTATGTGGGAACATCAGCTCCCATCAGTTTTAACGGACTGGTTCGCCATTACGATTTAAGAAGGGGGGAACATGTAGCAGATATCCAGGTAAATCTGGTAGATAAAACCGAACGCAGTATTCAGAGTCATGATATTGCAAAAGAAATGCGTGAGCCCCTGCAAAAAATCGGTGCCCGCTACAACGCCAATGTAAAAGTGGTGGAAGTTCCTCCGGGTCCTCCTGTACTGTCTACCATGGTCGCAGAAATTTATGGCCCGGACTATGAACAGCAGATTGCCATTGCCGAACAGGTAAAGCAGCTGATGAACACAACAACGGATGTAGTGGATGTAGACTGGCAGATGGAAGACGATCAGAAAGAGTATAAACTGTCTGTGGATAAGGAAAAAGCCATGCTGAATGGTGTGGCCGCCGCTCAGATTACTGCAACCATACAGGGTGCATTGTCTGGTACCACAGCCGGTAAACTGAATCAGCCTGCTGCTTTCAGCCAGGTACCGATTCAGTTGCAACTCAAAGATGCAGAGAAGGGCAGCATCAATCAGGTGCTGGATCTGCAGGTAAAAGGAATGCAGGGTAATATGGTGCCGCTCAGGAATCTGGTAAAAGTAAGTACAGTGATCAAAGACAAGAGTATTTACCGGAAGAACCAGAAGGAAGTGGTGTACGTGCTGGCCGATATGGCCGGTAAGCTGGAGAGTCCTTTCTATGCCATGTCTGCTATGTCGGACAGTTTGAAAAATATAAAACTGCCCGAAGGATACCTGGTACTGAAAGAAGAATATACCAGCCAGCCCACCAACACCGATGAGTATTCGTTGAAATGGGATGGTGAATGGCAGATCACTTACGAAGTGTTCCGCGATCTGGGTATTGCTTTTGCCGCTGTAATTCTGATCATCTATATGTTGATTGTGGGTTGGTTTCAGAACTTCACCGTGCCTTTGGTGATGCTTGCCGCCATACCGCTTTCACTGATCGGTATTCTGGCCGGTCACTGGATAATGGGTGCCTATTTCACTGCTACGTCTATGATTGGTTTTATTGCACTGGCGGGGGTGATGGTAAGGAACTCGGTGTTGTTGATCGACTTCATCAATATCCGGTTGAAGGAAGGTATTCCGTTAAAGCAATCCATCATCGAGGCCGGAGCTGTAAGAACTACTCCGATCTTATTAACAGCGGGAGCGGTGGTACTGGGTGCAGTGATTATCTTATTTGATCCGGTGTTCCAGGGATTGGCCATCTCACTGATGGGCGGTACCATTACCTCTACATTCTTAACCTTATTGGTTGTTCCGCTGCTGTATTACAAAATGATGCGGGGAAAAACCAAATAAACAAACGACTATGAAATTATTATTTGTAACAGCGTTGAAGGAATCTGCCGAAATCGTTGCAGCCATTTTCAAAAAGGCCGATATCAGGGTATACAGTGCTACCGATACGATTGGATTTAAAAACGGATCGGATAAATACCTGCTCGATAACTGGTTTAGCTCCGGTGACGCAAAATTTGACTCCATATTTCTCTTCTCCTTTACGGGAGAAGAGAATGCGGATCACGCACTTACATTAATTAATCAATATAACCAGGAATTTCCTGGCGATTTTCCGATCAGGGCATTTGTAATGCCTGTTGAAAAAACCTCTAATTAAATTCATTATGACAAAAGAAAGAATTGTTCGTGCCGTTGCAGGCAGTTTTGTACTGATCAGTGTTTCACTGGCTTATTTTGTAAGTATTAAATTTTTGTGGCTGGGCGTGTTTGTAGGCCTGAACCTGTTGCAATCTTCGTTTACCCGTTTTTGTCCGCTGGAACTGATCCTGGACAAGGCTGGTGTGAAGAGCAACGAGGCATCCGGTCAAAAAAACTGCTGCTAATCCGTATAGCCGATGAATTGATGAATGAACCTGTTTGTACGGGTTCATTCATCAATCCTTATACGAAGCAGCAGCCGGATAAAAAGTGCTTTATTTTGCCGGAAGATTTCTCAACAGGAAATCGCGCACATTGCCGCCCATGATCCGGTAAATATCTTCTTTGCTGAAACCTTCTTTCAGCAAGGCATTTACGATCAGCGGCAAACCAGTAACGTCGAAGTGGGTACCGATTGCCCCATCAAAATCAGAGCCCAGGGCCACTTTGTCTACGCCAATTTTATCTGCTACATAGCGAATGCTCTTTGCTGTAGCTGCTGCATCTGTTCCGCATACCGCAGTTTCCCAAAGACCGATGCCCACCAACCCGTTGCGCCGGCCCATTTCCAGCAGGTGCTTGTCGGAGAGGTTGCGGTTGTTATCGCATACCCCTTTTATTCCGGTATGAGAAATGATCACCGGGCTGTTGGTGAGTGCAAAAACATCATCAATGGTTTTGGCAGATGAATGTGCAATATCAATGATCACATGCATGCTGTCCATGGCACGCACCAGTTGCCTGCCTTTTTCGGTAAGTCCTCCTTTAACCATGCCATGTGCAGATCCTGCCCAGGCATTGTCGAAGAAATGTGCAAGACCAATGTACCGTACACCTGCAGCATAAAATTCCTTCAGGTTGCTGAGTTCGTTGTTGAGGCAATGAGCACCTTCAATTCCGAGCATTCCGGCAGTTAACGACCTGTTACCTGCCCTGTTTTGTATGTAGTGCTCCAGGTTTTCCCTGCTGGTAATCACCCTGAAATTTCCCTTGGATTGTTCTGCTGTTTTATACAGTTCCTTTGTTTGGTGCAGGGCTCTTTTTTTAACGCTGAACCAGTCTTCTGGACTGCGGAGCTGCGCAAAACTCAGCAATGCAATCTGGTCGGTTTCATCGCTGTTCTGTTCAATATTGATTCCCCTGGGGGTTTTACTTACAATGGTAAATGCCTGAAATGCCATGTTGGCCTCCTGCATACGGGGAATATCCACATGCCCGTAACTGTGCTTTTTAAGATTATCCCTGTCCCAAAGCAACGCATCACAGTGCAGGTCTGCGATGAAAGGAATGGAGTCGTACCATACAGGTTTTTCCGGATGGTCCACTTTGAGCGTCACTTTGTTCATGGATTCATCAAAAAAGCGGGGTGCAAATGCAAAAAATGCAATCAGGGCAATCAGTAGGAACAGACCCAGGTATTTCAGGAACAGCTTCATCTTTTTTTTCAATTTACTGAAATATTACGGAGTTGATCAAATTAAACCTTCTGAAAGAACAAGCGGCTGCTCCGCTTACTGGTGGATGAGTTTCACTCTCAGGTTGTCGAGGTTATATATTCCGCCCACAATTCGTAATTCTTTTTCCTCTACTTTTTCGCGTATAATCTCAGACTGAGTAGTCAGTTGCCGGATGCCGTGTTCTACATTGGCATTTATGCAATCGTTCAGCCTGTTGGGGTCGGTATAGGGGATTGCTTTGATTTCGATTTCCTGCTTTAGGCTATCGATAATATCCCTGATATGTCCGGGAACTTTTTCTCCCTGTACAAATGCACTCACTGCTCCGCACCTTTCATGCCCCAGTACCATGATCAGTTTTACATGCAGGTGTTCAACTGCATATTCTATGCTGCCCAGCCCGATATTGCCAAGAATATTTCCTGCAGTTCTGATGATAAACAAGTCTCCGATTCCCTGATCAAAAATCAGTTCGGGCGACACCCTGCTATCTGAACAGGACACAATTACAGCAAATGGATGTTGCTCCCTGGTTACCGATCTGAGCCTGTAGACGTCCTCATCGGGGTGTACCGGCTTCATTTTGGCAAAACGCTTATTACCTTCCAATAACACTTGAAGCGGATCTATTGCAATGGATTCCTGTTCGCTCTTTTTGTTTATGCTGCTGCAGCCAATACTGTTGAACACGAATATCATCAGGAGTGCTGCTGCCAATGGGTGGAACTGAAAATAGGACATATAAAGGCAGTTTGCAACCGTAAGTTACTGATTTTCTGCTGTTATCTTGATCACTATGTGCCATGTAATTTATTTTTAATATAAAATGCTGTGTAACCTTTGTTACTTTGAAGCAAGCCGTCCTGTATTAACTTTGGTGTTTAAACAACTTATATGAAAGAACTGATATTGCGTAACTGGACATTCATGCGGGCGTTAAGGCTTGTATTGGGCATTATAATAGTTGTGGAAGCTGTGATGGCCAAGGACGTGGTTTTTGGGATCGTAGGGTTGCTTTTTTCCGGTATGGCTTTATTGAATACGGGATGTTGCGGAACCGGGGCCTGCTATACGCCACCTGTCAGAAGAAGGGCAGATCAGCAAACAACAAAAGATATTAGTTATGAAGAAGTGGTTTAAATCGAACAGCCTTTTTTTAATTGGGGCAATACTGGGTGCTGTGGCCGGATTCCTGTACTGGAAACTGGTAGGATGTGCTTCCGGTACCTGTGCCATAACGTCGAAACCCCTGAACAGTACCCTTTACGGGGCATTGATGGGAGGGTTGGTGCTGAGTATGTTCAAAAAAGAAGAGAAAACACATAAATCCGTATAAAGCGTAGCATATGACATTTACAGAAATGATTCAATCCGACAAGCCGGTGCTGGTAGATTTTTTTGCTGAATGGTGCGGCCCTTGTAAAACTATGGCACCTATTCTGAAGGAAGTGAAATCTGAAGTGGGTGATGCTGCTTCCATTATCAAGATTGATGTGGACAAAAACCCCGCTGCAGCTGGTGCATACCAGATTCAGGGAGTGCCCACCCTTATTTTATTCAAAAATGGTCAGCCCCTTTGGAGGCAGAGCGGAGTGGTGCCTAAATCTGCTTTAGTGAGTATATTAAAAAAGTTTGCAGTATAATTGTACCCTCATACTAAAGCTTTGTATATGGTAAAGAAAATGTTGGTTGCCGCAGTTGCACTGGTTGTGCTCGAATCCTGTTCACAAGGAGAAAAGAAAGCATCTGATACCAGTGTTGAAAGTAAAGAAACAGTTATCATGAATGCCGATAGTACTGCTACCGACGTACATGATTTGTACAAAGAAGTGAAGTTCGATTCCGATAAAGATTTTATCTGCGGAATGCCGATCAGTGCAGGAGTATCCGACACTGCACACTACCAGAAAAAAGTATATGGTTTCTGCTCCAAAGAGTGCAAGGATGAGTTTTTGAAAAATCCTGCTTCCTACGTAGCAGCAAAAAAATAACGCTCCCCCCTTTTGTTACATAGTATAATGCTGTTTTATAATGGCATTATGCTTTTTTATTGCCAGCCGTACAGGCAAAATCTGTTTTGGGAACGCCTGTTTTACTGATTTCTCCAAAGCCTCCGGCCACTTCGGTGAAATTTCTGTAGCCTCTTGCCTGAAGAATGGATGCAGCCGTCATACTGCGATAACCTCCCGCGCAGTGCAGAAAGAAATGTTCTTCCGGGTTGATGTTGCTGATCCATTCATTGATGTATGCCAGGGGCTTGTTGATGGCATTTTTTACATGTTCTGCAGAGAACTCCGATTCCTTTCTTACATCAATAATATGATCTTTTTCTATATCAACATTTTCCGCGAAAGCCTGTGCTGAAACCCTGTTGACGGTATCTGCTTCTTTACCGGCCCTCATCCAGGCATCAAATCCTCCCTTCAAATGACCCAGCACATGGTCAAAACCAACTCTGCTTAAACGGGTAACGGCTTCGGCTTCTTTACCTGGGTCTGTAACCAACAGAATGGGTTGCTTTACGTCTACAATCATGGCGCCTACCCAGGGAGCGAAATCCCCTGCCAGGCCAATATTCACCGATTGGGGGATGTACCCTTTGTAAAATTCTGCATTGCTGCGGGTGTCGAGAATCAGCGCTTCCGCATTTTCTGCAATCACTTCAAATTCGTCGGGTGTAAGCGATTTCATTCCGTTGTTCAGTACAGTATCAAAGCTTTCATAGCCCTGTTTGTTCATGGCTACATTCATTCCAAAATATCCTGGAGGAGGGAGTAACCCATCGGTAACCGCTTTGATAAAAGCGTCTTTGTTGGGCTGGTTCAGTGCATAATTGATTCGTTTCTGATTGCCCAGTGTATCCACCGTTTCCTTCATCATATTCTTTCCACAGGCACTTCCTGCACCATGGGCAGGATACACGATCACATCATCTGCCAGTGGCATGATTTTATGCATCAGGCTTTCATAAAGCAGGCCTGCCAGCTCCTCTTTGGTCATGTTCGCTGCTTTTTGAGCAAGATCGGGCCTGCCCACATCTCCCAGAAACAAGGTGTCGCCGCTGAAGATGCAATGATCTTTTCCGTTTTCATCGATCAGCAGAAAAGTACTGCTCTCCATGGTATGACCGGGGGTATGCAATACTTTGATTTGAATATTTCCCAGTGGAAAAATTTCATTGTCATTTGCGGATACACACTCAAAAGCGGCAACGGCATTGGGGCCGTATACAATGGTGGCGCCTGTTTTCTTTCTCAGGTCCAGATGACCACTCACAAAGTCGGCATGAAAATGAGTTTCAAAAATATATTTCAGTTGTACACCGTCTTTTTCCAGCCGGTCAAGATAGGGTTGCACTTCTCTCAACGGGTCAACAATCGCGGCTTCCCCATTGCTGGTGATGTAGTAGGCACCCTGTGCCAGACAACCTGTATAAATCTGCTCAATTTTCATATGCGTAATTTTTAACAGTGGGCCAAAGTTCTGAATATTTTTTGTCTTTATTTCCTGATAAAAATCATAAAAACCTCACTGTCTGCTCTTCTGATAAACGAGTTGTAACAGGGTACGAGGGTCTTTATCCGAAACTGTTCTGCAAAAAGTTCCCGGTATTCGGCCTCGCTTCCGCCAAAAGGAGGTCCTCCTTCAAATTCGCGGTTGAACAACAGACCTGCAAGAGTTCCGCCGGGTTTCAGCAGTTCGTGCATTTTGGCAGCATAAGCCGGACGCATGGCTGGATCCAGTGCACAAAAAAAGGTTTGTTCGAGGATCAGGTCATAGCTTCCCTCGTGTTCAAAAAAATTGCCCAATAAAATCCTGATGGAAGGCTGGCCTGCAAATTTTTTCTGCAGCAATTCAACCAGGGCAGGAGCAATATCGATCAGGGTAATATTGGTAAATCCCTGGTTCAGCAAATACTCCGCTTCATAGCTGTTGCCGCAACCGGGAATCAGTATCTGCAGATCCTTGTTGGTCAGCTGGTCTATATAGGCTTTCAGCGGAGGGGACACCTGTTTCATATCCCATCCGGTAGTACTATTCAGGTATTGGCTGTTCCAATACTGTTCGTTGAGTTCTTTTTCCTGCATCTTGTAAAGTTCTGTAGCCCGGGAGATTTTCCGGGTTACAAAAGTTACACAATTAGAAGCGGTCTTCCTGAATTTTATTTCAGCAGGCTGATATCATTTCCTGTAAGGTAGGGGAGGTTGGCCGTGATTTTATCCAGACTCCAGTTCCACCATTGCAGCTCGAGCAGTTGACGGATTTTTTCCTCCGAAAATCTTTTTTTGATTTCCATGGCCGGATTGCCTCCGACAATGGAGTATGGCGCTACATCCCTGGTTACCGTGCTGTTGGTTGCAATGATGGCTCCATCGCCAATGGTTACACCTGCCATGATGGTTACATTGTATCCGATCCATACATCGTTTCCTATTCGGATATCCCCCTTTTGCGGATATTCCTTTCCCTTCATCGCATCTTCCCATCCATTACCAAAAATGGCAAAGGGGTATGTAGAGAGGGCATCCGTAAGGTGGTTGGCACCATTCATGATAAACGTAGGATTGGAAGCAATCATGCAGAACTTGCCGATGATGAGTTTGTCGCCGATGAAATCAAAATGATATTTTACATTTTTTTCAAAATTGCCCACATCTTCGAAATCGTCGTAATAGGTATAGTCTCCTACAATGATATTGGGATTCTTGATGATGTTTTTCAGAAAACACAATCGATTATAATGTGGCAGTGGAAATACAATGTCTTTATCTGGTCCTGTCATGTTGTTCATTGTTGTATCGTTGAATTAATTGATCTAACTTTTGCCGTATATGGTCTGTAACGATTCCGCCGTGAAAACAGATCAGCGTTTGAATATCCAGTTCCCTTATTTTCTGAACGGATCGGATGGCAGCGGGAAGATCCAGGGTGAATTCGGGGTTGGCAATATTCAGTTCGCCGTTGGATTCTGCTACCACTGCATCATTGGCAATCAGTGTTTTTGAAGCTTCAATGTAAAGGGAAATATGCCCCCTGGTATGACCAGGTGTTGCTATAACGCGGATATCACCGAGAATCAGATCGTTTTCCTGAACAACATGATCCACATCGGAAATCCGTTGAATGGATTTTTGAAGCGCTACAAAATCTTTTCCCCAGGCCTGTTGTTCTTCCGGTAACTGCTGCAACAACTGTTTGGCCTGTACCAGTCTTTCTGCTTCAATCTTACCGGTTACAGAGGGCTCTTCTATTTTGCTGCAATAAACCTGCAGCAAAGGATTCATTTTTTTGATGTCGTACAAAGCACCCAGGTGATCAATATCATCGTGAGAAATAATGACGCCTGTCAGGTTGATGATGTCGATGCTCTTTTCATGAAGTGCTGTACGAAGTTGTGAAAGTGTGTTTTCGTAACCGGTATCTGTGAGGAAATATTGACCGTTGATTTCTAACAGGGTGGGATGGATATGACTGATGGCGCCATACTGGTTGAACGCTATGTTGAGTACAGAAATGTTCATCTCCTCTTGTTTTGAGGCGGTTTATGATTTTTTCAGATTCAGGATCAGATCGCTGTACGACTTGTCGATGACCTGCTCCTGTGTGAGTTCAAAAAAATCAAAATAGTGATTGCACTGTTCCTGCAGTTCCGCTGTGGTAAATGAACCGTTCTGGTCAATTACTTCCACTTCCAGAAAAGTACCCAGGTTCTCCACTATGTCGAAATGAAACTTTACATGATCGATAAAATAGATTTTTCGTTTTTTGTCTACAATAGTTTTGATGCCTAACTGCAGTACGAGAATCTTTTTTAATGCAGGGTCGGGGATGTGTTTGTACAGGATTACATCGGATTGTTTGGATCCTGCAATATCGGCCCTGTTGTAGTTGATCAGCGCGTTTTCAATATTCCCTTCCCGTAGTTTCAGTCTCCCGTTGGGTACATTAAAATATGTATCTGTCTGGTGATCCAGTCCATGAAACACCGGATTCAGTGTCAGCAATTTGTTTTCATACAACTCCAGGTTGCTGACTTTAGCCTTGAACTCAAAATTTTTTATATTCATGTTGCTGTTTTAGCATGATTGGTACTTAGATAGTTCCCGGGTAAGGTTGATCCGAGCAGTTAAACCTTACTGAAAACCAGTGTGAGGATTCTGGGAATATCCTGCCGGTCTTTGTTATCGAAGTATTCCCTGATCAGCTCTATTTTGAAACCCGCCTGCGTAGCCGCATCTGTAAAATCCGAGATATGGTGATTGAAGCAGGTGACCACCTGTGTGCCAGCTGTTGTGTCGAAGCGCGCTTTTGATCCACTATACTGTTTAAAGGGATGTAACTCTCCGATATAAACCTTTCCTTCCGGTGCAAGTACATGGAAGGCTTTTTGCAAAATGGCCCCGAGGTCGCTGATGTGTTCCAGTACCAGGCTGAACGTTACCAGATCGAATGACCCTTTGGAAAAATCCCACGGTTGGGTAATATCCGCCTGGTGAAACTGAACATGGGTGGAACCGATTTTACTTTTGGCTACAGCCAGCATTTTATCAGAAAGATCCACTGCCATCAATTCATCTGTAATGTGTTGAAGCCATTCGGTATTTTTTCCTGTACCGCAGCCTATTTCGAGTATCCGCTTACAGCGAAAATCAGATAAGGTTTGCCTGAGCGAAAAGGCTTCCAGGTCCCTGGTTTTATTTAGGTTGGTGTCGTACTGTTCCGACCATTGGTCGTATGCCTGCTGAACGTTCATTGGTATGGTATTTCGATGTCGAAATTACCTTATTTGTTAATAGCAATGATTTCATTTGATCAGCGGTTGATCCTTCTGATGAAGGGGTGCTATACAAGCCAGATTACAGCAGATAAAGCTGCAGCTGATATGATGATCCATAATATCAGGCCCTGTATAAATGGCCGAAAACCAACTGACCGCAACAGGTTGCTTGTTAATCCCGCTCCAATCAAAAACAGGGTAAGTGTTAATCCGGCTTTGGCTATACCGGTTAGCAATGAGCTGTATTGCCGAACAGCAGGAACATAACTGTTCAATAACAGGGCTGCAATAAACCAGACAATGAAACCGGGAATCCTGATTTTTCGATTGTTGCTTTTATACATGCCAGCAGATAGTACGGCTACTGGTATGATCCAGATGGCCCTGGTCAGCTTCACGGTAGTGGCTGTTTCCAGCGCCAGCGATCCATACCTGCTCGCGGCACCCACCACAGAACTGGTATCGTGAATTGCAATGGCCGACCATAATCCAAATTCGGTTTGCGACAAATGCAGCAGGTGTCCGATAAAGGGAAACAGAAACAGTGCAACTGCGTTTAAAACGAAAACAGTGCCTAATGCTACAGATATGGATTTGTCTTCGGCTTTAATGACCGGGGCAATTGCCGCTATGGCGCTTCCTCCACAGATTGCGGTGCCCGCAGCAATCAGGTAGGCCGTTTTTTGTTCGGTCTTAAACAGTTTGCCCAACCAGTATCCCAATGCAAGTGTAACAATGATGGAAGTTGCTGCTAGTCCCATCCCTTCTTTACCTGCTTTCAGGGCACTGTGTACATTCATCCCCAGGCCCAGCCCTGCAACAGAAAACTGTAATAACAATCGGGTGGCTTTTTGATTCAGTTCCAAAAACGGATGTCCGATCCATTGGGCAACAGCCAGTCCCATCACCAGTGCAACCGGGGCTGAGATCTGTGGCAACAGGCAAACAGCTGCTGCCAGGAAAAAAATAATCGTTCTAGCTTTTTGCATATAAGATGCAAAGCTCTGCCAGATCGGTATGGAAAAGAAATGGTTATAAGTAATGCCTGATTACCTGAAGTTATAATGAAAGCTGTAATGACAATTTATGATGCCGCGCAAATTTCATGAACAGATCCGGAAGGGTTTCCGGTTGGCCGTGCAATTGTATGAAATTGAAATTCCGTTGAATCGACAACCCTTTTACATCAATAATCGTACAGGCTTTGTTTTGCAGTTCTTTCAAAATGGAATGCACCGAAAGAAATGCCATGGCATTGGAGTTTAACAGGTACAACTTCATGCTTTCTGTACTTCCCAATTGCATTTCTTTCTGCAACTGAGAAATTTTGATGCCCAATGGCTTTAAGGCATGGGCCAGTACTTCCAGTGTTCCGGATCCCGGTTCTCTTAAAAGGAGGGGAATCTTCAATAATTCTTCTGGTTTGATCAGTTGCTTTTTGGCCAGGGGATGATTGGCATTTGCGACCAATACAATTTCGTCTTTGATGAATTCCGTATACCTGAATAAGGTGTTCTTGGATTGTCCTTCAATAATACCCAGGTCGATGCTTTTGTTCTGCAATGCCTGTTCTATCTGTTCTGTATTATTGGTGATGAGCGAAACTTTGATGTCGGTAAACTTTTGGTGAAATGCAGCCAGTACCGGAGGCAATACATATTGTGCTACTGTAGTACTGGCACCGATCCTGAGTTTACCGCTGTGCCGCTGCGTAAAACTGTTCATCTCAAACTCCAGGTTCCGATAAACGGAAAATAGCTCTTCTGTATATGTCAGCAGCGTTTCTCCGGCAGGGGTGAGTTTTATTCTGGTTCCTTTCCGCTCGAACAATTGCAGTTTAAAATGGGTTTCAATTTCACGGATATGTTTGGTTACAGCTGGCTGCGTGATGTACAATTCGGCTGCTGCTTTTGTAAAACTGAGGCGTAGGGCAACGGTGTGAAAAACCTGTAAGCGAAAATCGAACATGCAGTAGGGGAGTTTCAACCGAAGCTACGAAAAAAGCCCCTTGCGGGGCTTTAAAGCTGTGGAGAGTATCGGGGTCGAACCGACGACCTCTTGCATGCCATGC
>JAQTZD010000063.1 GCA_028687975.1 Sediminibacterium sp. | reverse complement strand
CATTGATTTCGAGGGGAACATTCAACCCATTGAGCACAATCCCAATCAACCGCTGCTTGTTGCCTAACACATACTCTGTGTTGGCAATGGGCGGATTCATCCGGGGAACGCCTCCTCCGTCTGCCTGGTGGCAGGTAAGGCAATACCGGTCGTAGACCTGCTTCCCCCTTGTCATCGAAGCTTTTAACCCCGAACGATTTGTTTGAGAGGAAACCACTATTCCCATTCCCGATACCAGCAGCAGGCACAACACCATCCATTTTTTCATCCCTGGTGCTTATTTGTTGTAATTAATTTTCCAAACATATCCCTTGTTGTCGTCGGACACATACAGGGAACCATCCGGGCCCTGTGCCAGTCCACATGGACGGTGTTTCACCGTGCTCAGATTGGTTACTTTTTCCACACCGGAAAATCCATCTGCAAACACTTCCCATTTACCGGTTGGCTTACCATTTTTCATGGGCACAAACACCACATAAAATCCTTCCTGGTTTTCAGGAGCCCTGTTCCAGCTGCCATGAAATGCAATGAATGCACCATGTTTGTATTTCTCAGGGAACTGATTTCCGGTATAGAACAACAAGGCATTCGGAGCCATATGACCGGGGAATCCCACCAATGGCTCAATGGCTTTTTCCGCACCTGTTTTTTTACCATCCCCGCCATATTCCGGATTCAGGATTTTCTTATTTTGAAAATGATCCCAATGCACATAAGGCCAGCCGCAATCGTCTCCTTTCTTCACCATGTACATGGTTTCGGAAGGAAGTTCAGCGCCTCTTTTCTGGTCGTAAGTTTCGGGATAGAACTGATACAGCATATCCCTTCCGTGAGCGGTGATAAAGAGTTCATTCACTTCATTGTTCCAGTTTAACCCTACACAATTCCGGATACCGGTTGCATAACGAACACCCTCTTTATAAGACTGGTTGAGTTGATCGGCCCTGAACTGCCAGATACCACCGGCTGTTTCCAACAAGGGGCATGGATTCATTCCTGGAGAACCCTGTTTGCGGTCCTGCTCCTGACAGGCATTGCTGGGAGCACCGATGTTTACATAAATATTTCCCGCATTGTCGAGCGTAATGGATTTGGAAGCATGCTGCCGTTTATCTACCAGCCCGGTTACAATGGTTTCCGGCTGATCCGGATTCACTAGATTTTGTTGACCATCGAGCTTATACCGGAATATCTCCGAGTTGGAAGACGCATAGAGATAACCGTTTTTTATTGCAATACCGGTACCGATGTAATTACCAAAAGCCAGGGTATCTTCCATGATACCGTCTTTATTGGTATCCCTTAACCGGTAAATACCTTTCCCTTTGTTTAACTTTTCCAGTTTCATGTACACATCGCCATTACTGTTCACCGCAATATGACGAACCCTTCCGAAATCTTTTGCCACATTGGCAACAGCAAATCCCGCAGGAACTTTGACGGACACAGCAGAAGACTGGGCAGAAGCCATTCCAACAGCTGCAAGGGTCGAAAACAGTAAAAACCTGAGTTTCATATTTTAAGTTTAGGTGTCGTAAAATTAGGGATTCAGGGCATACCATTCATGCATGGCATCTACCAGTAATGTGTTGTCCTGCTCGGAGCCAACCGTAATGCGCAAACAATCCTCGCAAAGCTTTACATTGCTCCTGTCGCGCAGCACAATTCCTTTGGTGAGGAGGAACTCGTATACCTTTCGGGCATCCCGGATCTTCACCAGTATAAAATTGGCATCGGAAGGATACACTACTTCTACCGTAGGCATAGAACGGAACACTTCTGCCAGTGCCTCACGCATATCCACCAGCAATTTGATCATATCGTTTACCTGACCTACTTCCTCCAGCGCTTTCAGCGCCAGTTCCTGCGTAGCCTGATTGATGTTATAAGGCGGCTTTACCTTATTCATAACATCTATAATTGCTGCAGACGCAAAAGCCATTCCAAGGCGCAGTCCTGCCAGCCCCCAGGCCTTGCTGAAGGTTTGCAGTACCACCAGGTTGGGATAATCAGACAGCTCCTGAACAAAGGATTTTTGCCGGGCGAAATTGATGTACGCTTCATCAATCACTACAATGCCTTTAAAATTATTCAACACCGTTTCCATATCCATCCGGTTCAGCGAATTACCGGTAGGGTTATTGGGAGAACAGATCCAGATCAGTTTGGTGTGGGCATCCACTGCATTTTCCAGGTGAACCAGGTCGAGCTGAAAATCATCGAGCAGGGGCACTTTTTTTACGGCAACATCATTGATGTTGGCGCTCACTTCGTACATGCCATAGGTGGGCGGGCAAATGATCACATTGTCTTTACCCGGCTCACAGAAACAGCGGTACAGCAAATCGATGCATTCATCACTTCCATTCCCCAGAAAAATATGTTCAGCAGGCAGTTGCTTTACAAAGGCAATCTTTTCCTTCACGGCTTTCTGGTGCGGGTCCGGATAGCGATTGTACCATTTGGGTAAGGGAGAACCCAGGCTGTTTTCGTTGGCATCGAGGAACACTTTTGCCTCACCGCTGAATTCGTCTCTTGCAGAAGAATACGCTACCAGTTTGGCGATATTCGGGCGAATGAGTTGATTTAGATCGAACAACATGATCGGTATTTATAATTTTGAGTATTGATATTAAAACCGGTGACAGTCCGTACAGCTATCTTTTATGATTCTGATTTCAAACGGATGGAAACTGCCTCTTTGTGCGCGCGCAGTCCTTCCGCTTCTGCCATGATTTCCACTGCCCTTCCGATGTGCTGCAATCCTGCTTTGGTCAGCCGCTGATACGTAATCTTTTTCAAAAAACTATCGAGGCTCACGCCACTGTAGGCCCTTGCATGTCCATTGGTTGGCAGGGTGTGATTGGTTCCGCTGGCGTAATCTCCCACGCTTTCCGGAGAAAAATGCCCAAGAAATACCGAACCCGCATTAACGATGGAGGAAGCAACCAGTTCATCGTTGGCACAGGCAATGATGAGGTGTTCCGCTGCATATTCGTTCACCAGGTCAATGGCCTCTTTTTTTGTTTTAACAAAGATGGCCTTGCTGTGTTCCAATGCCTTTTCCGCAATTTCCTTTCGGGGTAATTGTTTCAGTTGCTGTGTCAGCGATTCATTAACTGAATGGATCAGTTCCTGACTGGTACTTACCAGCAATACCTGACTGTCGGCACCATGCTCTGCCTGACTCAGCAAATCGGCAGCCACAAAATCCGGACGGGCCGTATCGTCTGCCAATACACATACTTCACTGGGGCCGGCAGGCATATCGATGGCAATACCTTCCTGCTGAACCAGTTGTTTAGCACTGGTAACATACTGGTTACCGGGCCCGAATATTTTATACACTGCCGGAACGGTTTCTGTACCATAGGCCATAGCCCCGATGGCCTGTACCCCGCCAATCTTGTAGATGTTTTTAATGCCCACCAGGTCTGCGGCAAAGAGTATGGCCGGATGCAGCCGGCCGTTTTTATCCGGAGGTGAACAGAGTACAACTTCCGCACAACCTGCAATAGCGGCCGGAATTCCCAGCATGAGGATGGTGGAAAACAACGGCGCTGTTCCGCCGGGTATATAGAGGCCCACTTTTTGAATCGGCACTGCTTTTCTCCAGCATTTTACGCCGGGGAGGGTTTCTGCCTTCTCCATTTTGGGAACCTGTTTTTCGTGAAAACGGCGGATATTGGCTGCCGCCAGCAAAATGGCATCTTTCAGTTCACGGGGCAGCGATGCTGCGGCAATCTCTTCCGGAGTTACCTTGCTGCTTTGCAAATGCACGCCGTCGAATGCTTCAGTATACTCCCGCACAGCGGCATCTCCTTTCTGTTTTACGGCCTGAAGCACCTGACGAACCCTGTCCGTAAGATCGGCATGATCCAAGCCGGGTCTTTTCAATAATCCGGGCCAATCTTTTCGGTCCGGGCTGAGAAAGATTTTCATCATCGTTTCCAGTTTAAACAGTTAAACAATCATTTTCTCAATTGGCACCACCAGAATACCCTGTGCACCAGCCGCTTTGAGCTGTTCAATGATATCCCAGAATTCATTTTCATTCAATACACTGTGCACACTGCTCCAGCCTTCTTCTGCCAGTGGCAATACTGTAGGACTCTTCATCCCCGGCAATAAAGCAATGATTTCTTTCAGCTTGTTGTTGGGGGCATTCAACAGAATGTATTTGTTGTTTTTGGCTTTTTTTACCGCCTGTATCCTGAACAGCAACCGATCCAGCAATTGCTGTTTCGCGGGTTCCAGGGATTCGTTCCTGATCAGTACCGCCTGTGATTGCAGAATCACTTCGGCTTCCTTTAAACCGTTCATGAACAACGTAGATCCGCTGCTCACCAGATCGCAGATGGCATCTGCCAGGCCAATACCGGGCGCAATTTCAACGCTGCCGCTGATTTCGTGAATTTCCGAATCAACCCCTTTTTCTTTCAGATAATCCGCAACGATCACCGGATAACTGGTGGCGATCTTCTTACCCTGCAAAAACTGAACACCTGTATATTGCTCGTTACGCTGAACGGCCATACTCAGGCGGCATTTACCAAAGCCCAGTTTTTCGGTAATCACTACTTTTTTCTTTTTTTCAAACACCACATTCTCTCCTACAAATCCGATATCAGCCACACCATCTTCCACATACTGCGGAATATCGTCGTCTCTCAGAAAAAAGACCTCTATCGGAAAATTGGTTGCATCTGCTTTCAGCTTATTGATCCCATTGCTGATATCAATGCCGCATTCTTTCAGAAGGCGTACGGAATCATCGTGCAGCCGGCCACTTTTCTGGATGGCCAATTTCAGTTTGCTGTTGTTTTCTACCTGGTTACTCATAGTCTTAAAAATAAAAAAAGCCTACCAAACTGGTAAGCTTCACTGATTTGTATATTTACTGCATACACGCCAATTGCCTACCCTCTGGATAAGAAATGATGATGGTGGATATGCAGGTTTTGTTTCATTCGAGGAACAAAAATACAGCAGGCAGCTTATACCGGCAAATTATTTTTGGCCATCCACCGATTCGGGGCAACAAGGCACTGTTTTATCATTAATTTAGACATCCACCCATTCGGGTGGATCCATTATTGTTATAAATCAATCATTATGTTTAAACTCAAATCCCTGATTGCAGTGTGCCTGCTCCTCTGCTTGTCGGCAGTAAAGGCCCAGGACGCCACAGCTTATCAGACACCACCCAAAGACATAGCTGATCTGCTACTGGCCAAACCCACGCCTGCAGTCAGTTTTGATGGCAAAGCCAACTGGATGTTGCTCAGCGAAAGAAACTCCTACCCAACAGTAGAAGAATTGGGCCAACCTGAACTGCGCGTAGCAGGCATGCGTTTAAACCCCAACAATTTTTCGCCCAGCAGACAAAACTTCATCAACAATTTTATACTGAAAAATATTCCGGCCAATAAGGAGTATAAAGTAAGCGGTCTTCCCGCCAACCTACTCGCCGGAAATGCAGTATGGAGCCCTTCCCAAACTAAAGTTGCCTTCACCAATACTACCGGCACGCAGGTAGACCTTTATGTGATAGATGTAGCTACACAAAAGGTTGTCAGAATCAACAAGAGACCCGTTAATACCGTATTGGGCGCATCTTTTACCTGGGTAGACGACCAAACCATATTATACAAAGCCACCACGCAGTCTGCAGTCAATGCACCCAAAAGGCCCATCGCACCAAAGGGGCCAACGATTCAGCAGAACCTGGGCAAAGCTGCTCCCAGCCCCACTTATCAGGACCTGATCAAGAGTTCTTACGATGAGCAGATTTTTGAGTTCTACGCAACATCACAACTGGTGATCAACAAGAACGGGATCGAAACCAATATCGGCAAGCCCTGTATTCTCAGCAGCTTCAGCCTGTCTCCGGATAAAAAATATTTATTACAGCGCCAGATACAAAAACCGTTTTCTTACCTGGTTACAGCCAATGGGTTCCCCTCTCATTATATCATCACCGACCTGAGCGGCAAAAAAGTAAAAGTACTGGCAGAACTGCCTTCCACCGAAGGAACTCCATCCGGTTACGACAACACTCAAAATGTAGCAAGGGCATTCGACTGGAAAGACGACGAAGCAGCAGTGATTACATGGGCTATGCCGCTCGACAGCGGTCTGATCAAAAAAAATGTACCATTTCATGATGCGGTATATGCATTAGGCGCTCCGTTTACCGGAACTCCCAGAGAAATCTTCAAAACAAAAATGCGGTATGCCGGAACCACCTGGGGCAATGAAACCCTTGCACTGGTTAATGAAATTTCCAGAAGCAAACAAAGCATTCGTGTAAGCCGCTACAATGCTTCTGCAGGAAGTATTGAATTGTTGTACGAGCGCAACATGACCGATGCCTACAACAATCCCGGCAGTCCGGTTACCGGCAAAAACAAATATGGCAGAGAAGTGCTGATCACGGTAAACAACGGCACACAATTGCTGATGAACAATACCACCGGATCATCTCCAAAAGGAGATCTTCCTTTCCTGGCACGTTTTGATCTTTCCAGCAAGCAGAATGAAATGATCTGGCGTTGCAGCGAAGGCAGCTTTGAATCGGTAGCGGAAGTACTGGATGCAGAAAAACTGATCCTGGTAACCCGTAAGGAATCTCAAACAGAAGTGCCCAACTATTACATTAAGAACCTGGTACTTCGGGTAGCAGATAAAAGCATCTCCAGCTTCACCAATCCCTATCCTGCACTGGTTGGAGTTAGCAAGGAAAAAATCAAATACAAAAGAGCAGACGGTGTAGACTTAACCGGCGACCTTTATCTGCCAAAGGGCTACAACAAAGATAAAGATGGTCCCCTGCCCCTGCTAATATGGGCTTACCCGCGTGAATTCAACTCTGCTGCCGATGCAGCCCAGGTTCGCGGCAGCAAAGATCGTTTTACTTCGCTGAGCTGGGGATCTCCGATCTATTATGTTACACAGGGCTACGCCGTACTGGACAATGCAGAAATGCCCATTGTTGCCTCCGACACCGACAAAAAACCAAACGATAATTTTGTAGCACAACTGAAATTAAATGCCGAAGCAGCCATCAACCAGCTTGCCGGCATGGGTGTTGCGGATAAAAACAGGGTTGCCGTTGGCGGTCACAGCTATGGCGCATTCATGACCGCCAACCTGCTGGCACATACCAACCTGTTCAAAGCAGGGCTGGCCCGGAGTGGTGCATACAACAGAACACTGACTCCTTTCGGCTTCCAGAACGAAGACCGCACTTACTGGCAGGCACCGCAACTGTATTACGAAATGAGTCCGTTCAGCTATGCGGATAAAATCAAAACACCGATTTTATTAATTCATGGTGAAGCGGACGACAACACCGGCACCTACCCCATCAACAGCGAGCGTTTGTTTGCTGCCATCAAGGGCAATGGAGGTACGGTAAGATTTGTTTACCTCCCTTATGAAGCGCATGGTTACAGAGGAAAGGAAAATATTTTACACACCCTCTGGGAACAGTTCCAGTGGCTGGAGAAATATGTGAAGAACGCCAAGTAATTAAAATTTACAGCACCAAAGGGCAGGCCTAGTGTCTGCCCTTTTTTATTTGCAGTTCCTTCCAGGGTGTAGTACCGTCCTCTTCCCTGCTGAATTCAAACTCATCAGAAGAAGCAATCACGATTTCGGCAGTTGTATAAATGGTACAGCCTTCCAGTAAATGTCCGCCAATTGTTTTTCCGGTACTGTCCGAAACAGACAGATGCAGATGGGATCCTTCCGTAGACAAGGTTCCTGCCAGGCTCACGATCTCAAAATGACCGGTATCTCTTGCCCCCTCAGGCATATTGGCAAAACGAATATGGTATGCAGTAAGGCTGCCCGAACAGGTAACCATCCATCCCGCCTTTATTTTATTTGCTTTTACCACAGAATCGATGGACCGGTACAGGTCCTGACCCGGCTTTAACCGAAACGCATGATGATGTGTTGCCGGCTTGGATACACATGCCCCCAGGCCAACCAGTAAAACA
The DNA here is from genome assembly GCA_028687975.1 of Sediminibacterium sp. Classification (GTDB taxonomy): domain Bacteria; phylum Bacteroidota; class Bacteroidia; order Chitinophagales; family Chitinophagaceae; genus Sediminibacterium. Next base: position 9,034 of record JAQTZD010000063.1, on the reverse strand, counting down.
GCAGCTAATAAGAATTTCATGGTGCAAAGATAACCCGTTCACCCAACCCTCGCCTGCGGAAGATTGATCAGGATACCTTAAATTGTATTTCTAAACCCTGCCAATGAAATTCTGGAAAATCAAGACGGCCATATTTCTCAATTACTTTGTGTTTGCCATTCTGCTGAACAGTGTAGGAACGGTTATACTCCAGGTACAAAACAATTATGGCATCAGCCAGGGAGAAGCATCGGTACTGGAAGCTTTCAAAGACCTCAGTATTGCTATAGTATCCTTTCTGCTCTCCTCGTATATTGTTCGGATTGGCTACAGGAATGCTATGCTGATTGCACTGGGTTTTATTGCCACGGTTTGCCTGATCATGCCTTCCACCCAGAGCTTTGGCGCCACCAAACTACTGTTCGCCGCAGTGGGCAGCAGTTTTGCCCTGATTAAAATGTCTGTATACAGCACCATTGGCCTGGTCACAGGTTCGGAGAAAGAACACATCAGCCTGATGAGTTTTATTGAATCCTTTTTTATGGTGGGTATCCTGACCGGTTATTTCCTGTTCAGTCATTTTTCGGACAGCAGCAATCCCGCCTCTACTTCGTGGCTGAATGTATATTATGTATTGGGAGGCATATCAATGATTGCATTTCTGTTGTTGTTAAGTACCCCTTTAGACGAATCGGCGGCACATGCCGAAAAGAACGAGCCGTTGGCCACCGAATTTGCCAGGATGTTCCGGTTATTAGCCAGCCCGCTAGTATTGATATTCATTCTCTGCGCCTTTTTTTATGTGTTGATTGAGCAGAGCATCATGAGCTGGCTGCCTACCTACAACAACAAAGTGCTGATGTTGCCGGTTGCACTGAGTATTCAGATGGCGGGCATTCTTGCGGGAGCCACTGCACTCGGGCGGTTTCTGGCCGGTATACTGATGAAGCGATTGAACTGGCTGTTTGTACTGGGCATATGCCTGCTTGCCGCCGGCGCACTGGTATTGCTGGCTGTTCCACTGGCCAATAATGCCGGCAGCAGTTCTGTTACAGGCTGGGCAAATGCACCAATTGCTGCCTTTATATTTCCGCTGATCGGTTTATTGCTGGCACCGGTATACCCGGCAGTGAATTCGGTTATATTGAGTACACTTCCCAAAAAAAGCCATGGGTTGATGTCTGGCCTGATTATTATTTTTTCTGCACTGGGAGGAACAACCGGATCGATCATCACCGGGTATATATTTCAGCAATATGGCGGACAAAATGCATTTTATTTTTCATTGATTCCAATGGGAATACTGCTGACCTGCCTGGTATTATTCTACCGCATGCAGCTTAAACACCAACAACAGGCTTCCTGATCCGGTCAGCCGCTGATTACCCTAAAAAAAACAGTATGCTTTTTCATATAGAATCCCTGTCTCCGCTTTATGAAGCTGTTCAGCTGAGCGGTATATTTCCGGACTCCAAATTCTTTGTTGATTGCGTACCCCGCGATTCCGCAGAAAATATCCTGCAGCAATACCTTGCACAAAAAGAGCGGAAAGATTTTTCTTTAAAGGAATTTGTAGCGGCTCATTTTATCCTTCCTGCAGAGCAAAGCAGTAACTATCATTCCGATCAGAAGCCCATTCAAACACATTTGAATGATTTATGGAATGAACTTACCAGGGAGCCTGCACAAAGTTCAGGCACGTTGATTCCGCTTCCTCACCGGTACATTGTACCCGGTGGAAGGTTCAGGGAAATATATTACTGGGACAGTTATTTCACCATGCTCGGCTTACAGGTATGCGGCAGAACCGATCTGATCGAAGAGATGGTGAATAATTTTGCCAGTCTGATTGATCGGTTTGGCTTTATCCCCAATGGCAACAGAACTTATTATCTGGGACGTTCCCAGCCTCCATTTTTTGCCATGATGGTTTCTATATTGATGGAAACTAAAACGGTTTTGGTATTACAGCAATATTTACCGCAGCTCGAAAAAGAATATGCCTTCTGGATGGATGGAGCAGATAGCCTGCATGCAGGAAAAACAACCCACCGGAGAGTGGTGCGGCTCAGCAACGGCGCCGTACTCAACCGGTACTGGGACGACGAGCCGGGCCCAAGACCCGAAGCTTTTACAGAAGACAAACATATTGCCGCCATTTCACAGCAACCCGAAGCGGAGGTATTCAGAAATATCCGTGCCGCTGCAGAATCTGGCTGGGATTTCAGCAGCAGGTGGTTTGCAGACGGTATCAATATGCATACCATCGAAACCACTTCTATCATTCCGGTATGCCTGAACTGTTTACTGGTGTTCCTGGAAACCATGATTTCCATGGCGTATTTTGAACAGCATGATCAAAACACGGGAAAGCTTTTTTTACAAAAGGCAGAGCAACGAAAACAAGCCATCCGGCATTTTTGCTGGAGCGAAGAAAAGGAGTTCTTTTTCGATTATCATTTCGTTCACCGGCAACATATGCCACATTATACACTGGCGGCTGCTTACCCGCTGTTCTTTCATGTAGCTACCCTGGAGCAGGCTGCAGCCACAGCATACCAGATTGAAAAAGAATTCCTTCAACCTGGCGGAGTATGTACAACATTGAACCATACCGGTCAGCAATGGGATGCTCCCAACGGATGGGCGCCTTTACAATGGATTACCTACAAGGGATTACAGAACAACAGAGCATTCAAAACAGCGGAACAACTTCGGAACAGCTGGCTGGCACTGAACGAAAGAATTTATTCCGATACAGGAAAAATGATGGAAAAATACAATGTAGCCAATCCGGACATTACAGCAGGCGGAGGAGAATATCCCAATCAGGACGGATTTGGCTGGACCAATGGAGTATATCTGGCTATGCGGCGGGAAGCGACACATAAAAACTAGTACCTTTTCCTTCCTTACTTACAAACCACATTTTGCCGTGGTGAATTCCCACAATCTGACGGGAAATGGTTAAGCCCAATCCAAAAGACACTTCGCCGGAAGTACCGTTTTGTCTTACCTGATCGGGAGAAGTAAATACTTTGTCCTGGTCTTTTTCCGGAATGCCAATGCCATGATCATGAAAAGCAATCACAACCTCTCCGTTTTCCCTTTTCATGGTTACTTTAATTTCGTCGCCTTCTTTGCTGAATTTTACCGCATTGCTCATCAGGTTACTGAAAACCCGCCAGAGCTTTTCCTTCTCACCTTGAACAATTGCAGGAAAAGTGTTCAATACAATGGTCTGTCTTTTTTGCTTCATTGAATGCTCGTATAACTCTACACAGTACTTCAGCACATCTTCCATATTTACCGGGCCAACATTTCTCAGGGCAGTGGAATCGTGGATATCTTCGAGCAGTTCTTTAATCAATACTTTTGATTTTTCGCCAGACTGCCTGATCTCGGTCAGCAGATCGGCCTGCTCTTCTGCAGACAGCAAACCTGACTTCAGCAGATCGGCCATAGCAATAATCGAGTTCACCGGCCCGCGTAAATCATGTGCCACTACATGCAACAGCTTTTTGTTGTCTCTCCGGCTTTGGTCCAGTTCTGCAAGTGACTGCTGCATAGCTTCATTTTTTAATGAAAGCGACTGGTGAAGGCGGGTCAGCTCTGCGAGGTTCTTTTTAGACCGGCTGAAATAAAACATCACCAAACCAACGATTCCCAGGGCGAGCACTGCGGCAAAAGCCGTAACCCATAATAATCCGGACTTCAGTTTATTTTCTTTCTGTAGCGATTTCATCCGGAACTCCATCTCATTGTTGTCCAGTAATTGCTGTACATAAGGAGAGGTCGCCTTCACTTTTAAAGCAGCAACCGAATCGCGGACCTGTTCGTATCTGGAGAGGTATTCAAAAGCAGCAGCAGGATTGTTTTGCAAGCTGGCCAGTTTGGTGCGGACCTGCAAAATACCCTTCAGCAGTTCTTCGTATGCAAAAAGCCTGTTCACTTCTTCCGCTTCTTTCAATACCTGTTCTGCCTGGTCAAACTGACTGCGATGCAGGTACACTTTTGCCAGTTTGATCCTGCACAGGGCCGCATCCACGGGCGCATTGTCCGGATTGTCGTTAATCCGGATACTTTCCTTCAATAGGGTTTCTGCATTGCTCCAATTTCCTTTGGCAATGGCAACATCTGCCAGATTTCCATAAACCACCGCTTTACAAATACTGATAAATTTTTTTTCTTCCGGAAAAGCAGGCACATGATCTGTAATGTATTTCAGCGCCTGCTGAAAATAGTTGGCAGCACTGTCGAACATACCGGCTTTAACATAGCTTATGCCAATGTTATCGAGTGTTCCCTGAAAATTGGCAAAAACATTCAGTCTTTTGCTGTCTGCTTTTTTTAGATAAGGAAGTGCCATTGAAAAATATTTAACGGCCTCCCGGTATTCTCCCTGATGATAATTGGCCAGGGCAAGCCTGTTTACATATTCCGAATAAATAACCGGATCTGTTTCGGGAAGCAACAATTCCCTGACTTTATGGTACCAGTTGAAGGCATGCAGATAATTGTTCTGCATGAGATAGGCATCTCCTTTATACAGCATGGTTTTGATAAGAATATCATTGTACAACTTATCATCCCGGTATTTTTCCATCAACAGAACCATGCTGTCTGCATACAACATGGCAGATGCTCCGTTTTTTGCGCGGATTCGATGGTAAGCCTGTTTCTTTTGTAAACGGGTCCAGTGGTCTCTGACACCCGGATTTTTCAGTGCATGAAAAACAGAATCGAGTCTGTTCTGGTACCTGTTGGAATCGTAGAAATTCATGTCTGCCGTTTGCGAAAAACTATCCAGGTAACCTTCATGATTCATACGCGCATGACGACCCTCATTGCAGGAAAAAAACAGATGCAAGCCTGAGGTCAACAAAAAAGCGTAAGTAATCTTTTGTATGACAGACATAAGCCTTGAGCTGTATACAATTTACAAAAGATTATACTTTGTAGGGGAAACAAAATGATAATTGCCGATTTTTTACTACAAAATGCGCAAACACATATAGTTAATCCCTATTTCTTATCAACAGTTCAACAAAACTGCCAGTTCAAGTTTATTCATGGTGCTGAATGCAGCAAACACCCTTTGTGCTCTTACCGGATCCTGTATCAGTTCATTCAGTATGGAAGGAACAATTTGCCAGCTGACCCCAAACCGGTCTTTCAACCAGCCGCACCTGCTCTCCTCACCTCCTGCCGTGAGTCTGTTCCAGAAATAATCAATTTCATCCTGGGTATCACATTCCACTACAAATGAAACTGCTTCATTGAAATCAAACCGGTGTTCCCCGGGGCCATCCATCGCGATCATTTCAAAACCATCCAGCGAATATTCTCCATACATCAACTTACCTGCAAAATCATCTCCTTCAGGAAAATGTACCAGGAAATCTTTTGAGGAATGACTGAACAGACTGTTGTAGAAATCAATGGACTCCTCCGCCCTTCCAAATTTTGCACCAGTGAAAAGAAAACTGGGCCGTATTTTTCCGGGATCACCGGGGTTATTTACCAGCGACACCTGCCAGGTAAGTCCAAACCGATCTTTCAGCCAGCCATACCTGGGGCTCCAGGGATACTCATCAATCGGCATCATGGCCGATCCGCCTTCGATCAGTTGGTCGTATACCCGGTTGGTTTCCTCAACTGTTTCGCAACTTACAAATAAGGAAATGGATGGGTTGATCGTAAACATAGGTCCGCCGTTCAGCCCCAGCAGTCGGAATCCGCCCAACTGAAAATCTACCACCATGGGTGTTTCAGACCTGATGGCAGCATTCGCAAAAACAGAACAGTAAAATTCGGCTGCATCTTTGGCGGTTCCATTGAACCACAAGCAGGGGTATATTGGGTTTACCATATGTGCAATTTAAAAACTGTTGGTTATTTGGGAACGGCAGCAGTTGCTAATTTCTGGAAATAGAAATAAGAAACCGCCAGTACGGCGAGTACAATAAAAGGGAAAACGGAAGACATGCCGGGTCCGTCGATCACCATATGACTGATGCTGGCAAATACAAAATCGTACACAAATCCTGCATAGGCAAATCGTTTCAACGCGGCAGGAAACTGAGGCACAATCAGGATAATGGAACCGACTACTTTAAAAACAGTAAGGGCAACGCCAAAATATTCGGGATATCCCAAATGCCGGATACCTTCTTTCGCCATTTCAGTCTGCGAAGTTAACGCAGGCATAACACCTTCGAACAGGAAAATCAGGATCGTGCTGATCCAATAGATGGTTTTTTCTTTTTTCATAGCAATGTGTTAAACGATTCTGCAATGAGTAGCCGAATAATATTAAAAACTATTTGCTTAAAAAAAGATTAATTACGACAAGCGGTTGTCGAATAAGGGAAAAACACCGAATGTCTCTTTTTTATATGGCTAAATAATTCCGTGCAATAAAACATACTGGAGCAGCATGATCGTTTTAGCATCTTTGATTATACCGGTTTCCATCATTTCCCTCGCAGTATCAACAGAAAGTTCCAATACTTCAATATTCTCCTCCTCTCCTTCCGCCCCACCCCCTTCATTCATTTTCATTTGCTTTGAGTATGCAGCAATAAAAAAATAAAGGATTTCTGTTACAGAACCCGGCGACATATAGGCTTCAAAAACCTTGCGGACATCCCTGATCTGGTATCCGGTTTCTTCTTCTGTTTCCCGTCGGATACAATCTTCTGCATTGTCCTTATCAAGTAATCCTGCACAGGTTTCGATCAGCATGCCATCCGGATTGCCATTTACATAGGTCGGTAGTCGGAACTGCCTGGTCAGTATGACCGTACTCTGTTCCGGATTATAGAGTAATATGGTTGCACCATTTCCCCTGTCATAAGCCTCCCGGCTCTGGGTCTGCGTGGTGCCGTCTTTCTTTTTGTATTCGTAGGTAATCTTTCTCAGTGTATACCAGTTGTCGGACAATATTTCTGTTTTCAGAATCTTTACATCACGGATCATAGTTGCTTTTTCTTTAAAGGTCTGCCAAATCAAAAACGAGGTGTTCATAGCTGCTATTCAGCAATTGTTTTTCTCCGACTTTTATGAATCCAATCCGCCCGTATAATTTTTTTGCGGGAGCATTGGAGGCTTCCACCAGCAGGCCAGCCCGTTCCTGTTTCAATGCAGCAGCATGTTGCAGCATTGCCCGGATCAGGGCAGCACCAATGCCCTTTCCCTGCTGAGATGGGGTCACACTCAAGGTATCCATATAATACTCACCTGCTTCTGTTTCCGGTACGAGTGGCAGATTAAAGCCATATTTCCTGCTTATATGTTGTATAAATGGATCACGAAATAAAATAAAATCTGCACCATCATATGCGGTAACAGAACCTACAATCCGATTGCCGGTTTCGGCTACCAGGGTTTGAGCATAGCTGTACATGCTTTTTTCCTGCACAAAAAAAAGTGCCACATCGGGTATTAAATTCAGCGGATCGTGGCTGTTTGTATATTTTGCTGCCAGGTCGTCGAGCGCCTGCACAATCAGGGGTGCAACGGCAGTTTGGTCTAAAGCGCTGGCAGGGCGGATTTGTATGATTTCGTGGTTCATGTGAATGAAGACCGTTTACAATTGTCCGCCGCAATACTTACAAAAATCGGCATCTACATCATGTCCTTCCCGGCCGCAGCCCCTGCAGGTTCTGCTGTGTTGTTTCATGTGGCGGGCAGACAGGGCCATTTCTGTAGTAATGATTCCGGTAGGAACTGCAATGATTGCATAACCAATCAGCATAATTCCACTGGCCACCAGTTTTCCCGCAGGTGTGGCAGGTGTAATATCGCCATACCCAACGGTGGTGATGGTAACAATGGCCCAGTAAATACTGTCGGGAATACTGTTAAACCCGTTCTGGCCATGCTCCGCAGTGTACATGACCGATCCCAGTATCACCACCAGTGCAAAAACGAACAGCATAAACACACTGATCTTTCGCATGCTGCCTTTTAAGGCCACAATCAGAAACTGCATCTCCGATACATACCTGGTTAATTTGAAAATCCGAAAGACCCTTAACAAACGAAGCCCGCGCAAGACCATCAGCGACTGCGATCCTGCATAAAAAAAACTCAGGTATCCGGGAATGATGGTGAGCAGATCGATCAATCCGAGAAAACTAAACACATAACCCAATGGCTTTTTAATGCAGATGAGGCGAAGCATATATTCAATGGTAAACAGCAGGGTAAAACACCATTCGAACACCAGGAACAATGTTCCGTATTGGGTATGCAGTTCCTGCATACTGTCTAGCATAACTACCAGTATACTCGAAACAATCAACACCAGTAAACCAACATCAAATGCTTTTCCTGCACGGGTATTGGACTCATAGATGATTTCATGCAAACGATTTTGCCAGGTAGCTAACTTATACGGCGCCATAAGGGTAAAATTGGTCCTTGATCAAAGATACCTACAATTTCAGCAACCCGAGTTGATAGAGTCCGCTAACAGGCTTATTGTCCCAGAACAACTCAAAATCCTCCAGCCCTGCCTGTTCATAATGAGCTTTTACTTCCTGATAGGTATACGTTTTAATATTACCGATTTTCAGGAGTTTAAGGATCTCTCCGAGCCATTCACCCTGTGCCCTGCTCACACTGATTTCGCGGCTTTGCTGCGGTGTTACCAATAGCAAACTGGCCATTTCCCAGGTATTTCCTTTTTTCGATTTGGTGAAGCAGGTGGTTTTGATATGGTTTCCCAACCACACTATTTTGGTCGTTGGCTTAACTGCCTGGGTATCCGGCTCATTCAATGTTTTTTCTATATAGTCCGGAGCAATGGTTGTTTTGGGCACTTTAAAATCGAACCATTTATGAAGCGGTTCATCCAGGTGCGTTCCATGCATATAGTTCAGCAGCGATTTGGCCAGACCATACCCGAATGCCTGGTGATCGGCTCCGGCAGGATCAATATGTTCCACATCATTGTTGGCAAAGCTGCCCGTTTCTTCCTTGCGTTTTTTTACACCAAATTTTTCAGGTTCCAGTCCTACGGGACTATGTGCCGTCATGGTAAAAAGAT
>JAQTZD010000141.1 GCA_028687975.1 Sediminibacterium sp. | reverse complement strand
AGACACACAGGCAGCAACCTGCCTTTGACGTGGTTCCCTTAGGTGTACTGGGAGGCATCGACGAAAGTAATCTGTCTGCTTATCTGGTATCAGTAGCCGGAACCAGCGCATATATTGGCCTGGATGCAGGCACGGTATATGCCGGTATTGAAAAAGCCATCCGCAATAAAGTATTCAGCGGAACTGCAAGTGATGTGCTGAAGCAACAGATCAGGGGTTATTTTATTTCGCATGCGCACCTGGATCATGTGGCTGGTCTGATCATGACCTCGCCCAACGATTCCACTAAAACCATTTATGCCCTTCCCTCTAGCATGAAACTGATGCAGGATCATTATTTCAATGGAGATAACTGGGCCAATTTCGGTGATGCAGGCAAGGAGTATCTGATTAAGCAATACCATTACCAAACATTAGCAGTCGGTGAGGAAATTGCGGTAGCACAAACCGCATTGAAAGTAACGCCCTATGTACTGAGTCATGTACATCCGTTTGAGAGTACGGCATTCCTGGTAGAGCACCAGGGCGCATACCTGCTGTATCTGGGAGACACGGGGCCGGACGAAGTGGAGCAAAGCAATCGCTTAAAACAACTCTGGGAGCGTGTGGCACCACTGATTCGTGCAGGCACACTCCGGGGAATTTTCATTGAAGTATCTTATCCCAACAACCAGTCCGACAAGAAACTTTTCGGGCACCTCACGCCCGCATGGCTGATGAAGGAAATGAATGTGCTGGCCGGATTCACGGGCAGGGAACAGATGAAGGGATTGAATGTAGTCATTACCCATGGCAAGCCACCATTGCAAAAAATTCTGCAGTTGCAACAGGAATTAAAAGCGAATAACCCGCTGGGGCTGAACCTGATTTTTCCGGAACAGGGAAAAAGAATAAGGCTTTAAACAGCGTCGTTGATGCCTTTTCCCTGCAGAATACGCTCCCGGTATTTTTCGATCCGCGATATCCGGGTCTGCACCTGTTTGGGTTGCGAAAACAAAATAATATAGCCGCGCTGCCTGCCGGGAGTCAGCGCATGAAATGCTTTATTGAAAGCAGGGTCGGCTTTAAATGCCTGGATCAGCTCTTCTGGAACCGGTTCGGGATTTCGCTTGTACACCACTTTCTCTCCGCGCTCTTCCACTGCAACGGCTTCCCTGATAAGAGCTTTCATCGCCGTTTTTATTTTTTTGATATCCGCGGTATTGGTGAACCGGATAATTCTGCCGGATTGAAGGTTGCCCTGTAGCTGAAGTATTTTCTGCGGATCTTTCAGCAGGGCTCCTTTGAAAAAACTGATGTTCGCAGAATCCTTTAAAGCCGAAACCATAACAATATTCTTTCCCTCGTGCGTATACACCGGAAATGACCATTTGATTTCTTCTTTCAGGCCTGTTTCCAATACGATCTGGCGGAGCAGCTCCAGCGGCTCCTGCCACAAATGTACTTTGCACCTGGGTGTAGCGCCGTATTTGCAACGCACACAACCTTCTGCGAGGTATTTGTCTACGAGGGGGTTCAGTGCTATTTTCATAAACAATGCATTGAATGGTTTGATACCAGGAGTAAGGAACTGCTATAATGTTTCCAGCCTGCGCTGGGTTAACTCACCTTCTGTATCACCGGTATTTAAGGTAGACGCCGGTTCAAAAAGCATTACCAGCACTTCCTCGTCGGCAACAGGCCGGTGTTCAACTCCTTTGGGAACAATCAGAAATTCATTCGGATGAATGAGGATCGTCTGGTCTCTGAGCTCCATCTTCAACACGCCCGATACCACAAAAAAAAGTTCATCTTCATGATCGTGTTTGTGCCAAACAAATTCCCCCTTGAGCTTGGCCAGTTTAACCATCTGGCCATTAAGTTCACCCACAATTTTTGGAGTCCAGTGTTCTGTAAACAGTGAGAATTTTTCTTGAAGATTTACTTTATTCATGTGATCATTTTTACTGTGCCCATTTTTTGATCAGCCATTACATAACCGACAGCATGGAGAAAAAGTGTATGGCCACATATCCGTAGTTTTCTCCCTGCTTTTCTACGATTTCCAGGAAACTCAGGTCGTCATTGGGCTTGGCAATATAGCCGTCGAGGCTAGTGGCAATAAAAAGGGATACGCTGCGCATTGGTTGATATTTTTATTCGTTGCAGGTAAAGCTATCCGTGGTAATCTATATCCAGACAGCAACGGTAACTGATTGCCCTACATTGATATTTTCTTTTTTTCGGATAATCGATTTAAGTGGCAGCAAATAGGTTTTTTGCTTTGTGTCGAACCAGATGGCTGTATCCCATTCGGTTTCCCCGATGGTTGCAACAGCACGCAACCTGCCCCAGCCTTCTTCCTGCCATCCCAGCTGATCTCTGATTTCTTTCGCAGTTTCTTTTGGCAGGGAAACAAAGTGCCAGCCACCGGGTGGTAAATATTGCCACACCGTAGCAACAAACTCATACTTGATTTTATGCTTAGATAACAAGGTGCCCATTTTCATCCAGTTCCCAAAACGGGTTGTACGCCACTTCAAACAAATGATCATCCAGGTCTTTGAAGTAACCGCTGTATCCGCCCCAATATACTTTCTGTGCTGGCTTTACAATGGTGGCGCCGAGTTCAGCTACTTTGGCCAGCACTTCATCTACTTCTTTTTCCGATCTGGTATTGTGGGAGATGGTCAGTCCTGAAAAGGCAGATGGCTGATAGGCCAATGTGGTATCAGCTGCCAGTTCTTCTCTTGGATGCAATGCCAGGACTATTCCGCCCAGGTTGAACAATGTCAGCCCGTCCATGCTCTTGTCCGACTTTTTCCAGCCAAGCCCTTTTTCATAAAAGTTCACTGATTTTTCAAAGTCATCGGTGCCCAGTGTTATTAAGTGCAGTTTTTGTTGCATGATGTATTGTTGGGAGTTATATAATGATCTTTCTGCCGTTTATTTCCCGTTCAGGATTTTGCTCACGAAATCTGTCCAGTCTGTCTGGGGAATGCTTCTGTCGAGATAGATATCCGGTTGGATGCCTTTTCCGTCGATGGTGAAGTCGGGGATGCGCATGCTGCGAGAAAGGGAATATCCCAGTTGAAATTCCTTAGACGGTGCTTCTACGAAATACATATTGGAGATATCCAATACCCCGAATGTGGTTACCCCAAAGAGTTTTACTTTTTTGCTTTGCTTGGCTTCCAGCAGGAATTGCTCGGAAGTGCTTCCGTTACCTTCATTGATGATCACCCCTACGTTTTGCGGGAAAGGATACACCGTGTCCTTTATATTTTCTGTGACGATCTTATTGTTGAGGCTCACAAACTGCCCCAGCTTTGCTTCCAATTTATCATAAGCCTCTTTGGCCCATTTTTTACCTTCGTCATCAAAACCGTATTCGGGCTTGTTGATGAAATCCAGCATGCGCTGGTTGTTCAACTTGGTAGACAGGAACTCCACTCCCACCGTGCGCACCGGATTGGTATAGAGGTAGGGAATAATCTCCCGATAAGCCGCATCGCTACCACCTCCGTTGTTGCGGATATCGATGATCAGGTTTTTGGTAGACAGGATTTTCTGTCTGTTGGCTTTAAGCACACTGTCGATGCTGCGCTTGAACCCGTCTTCAAATGAAGGGATTCTCAGATAGAGGGTTGTTTCATTCAGGGATTCGAGATACGGGGTAGTGGCTTTCATTGCTTTGAAATACTGATCATATTTAGGATCATCACTTACCTTAGGATAAATTCTTTTAAGCGAAAAATTGCCCATCTGCAAATAGTTTTTCCCGGTAAGGGTTGCCTTGCCGGATTCCACAGCGGAATGATCCCGCAGGTAAAACACCGCTTTCTCTTTGCCGGCGATTGTGCTGAACTTCAGCTTCACCTGTCCCTTTATCCAGGTGGGGGCGCCGGATTCTATGATAGCGCCAATGTATTGGTCTCCTTCTTTTTTGATACCAATCTGATAGGGTTCGGTTTCCCAAATTCCTTCAAAATCGTATCCCGCTTTTTTATCCAGGTATTTTTTAAAGTCTTCTGTTTTGATGTTGTAGGTTTCCCAATCGGCAAACTGGCTGGCTG
>JAQTZD010000062.1 GCA_028687975.1 Sediminibacterium sp. | reverse complement strand
TCCAAAATCATCGGACAGGTTGGATTGGGTGTGATCATTGGCGCTACACTGTATTTCAGCAATGCTGTTACGGTAGAAAGAGAAGTGATTGGGTCCGAAAGAAAAGTAAGTGTGTTGCAACAGGGGGAACGGTTGGCCAAAGATTCCACGGTGATTGTAAGACAAATGGATGGTGTGGAGCGGAGTTTTGTGAAAGTGAAAACGCCCATCACCACCATTCCCTTTGTTAAAAACCACGAGTTCAATTACAGCAAGCTGATCAGCTGGATGGGACCCGGCGCAGAAAAATATACCTGGATTGTTTATATCCTTATTGTGACACTGATCATTACAGCGGTAAGCAACGGCGCCAACCTCACCGATGGGCTGGATGGTCTGGCAGCAGGCGTGAGCGCCATTATTGGTGCAGGTTTGCTGGTGTTCATTTATGTGAGCGGTAACTATAAGTTGGCTGATTACCTCAACATCATGTACATCCCCAACCTGGGTGAGCTGTCTATTTTTGCGGCCGCCTTTGTGGGAGCCTGTATCGGGTTCCTCTGGTACAACGCTTATCCCGCACAGGTTTTCATGGGCGATACCGGTAGCCTTGCACTGGGTGGCATCATTGCTTCCCTGGCCATCATTGTGCGCAAGGAATGGCTGATCCCCATTTTCTGCGGCGTGTTCCTGATCGAAAACCTGAGTGTGATTATACAGGTCAGCTATTTTAAATACACCAAGAAAAAATATGGAGAGGGTCGCAGGGTATTCCTGATGAGTCCGCTTCACCACCATTATCAGAAAAAGGGATTTCACGAAAGCAAAATTGCAGTGCGTTTCTGGATCGTGACCGTTTTACTGGTGGTGTTTTCGATCATCACTTTAAAAATGAGATAATCAGCGTGCAGAAAAAGATCATCATATTGGGCGGGGGCGAAAGCGGTGTAGGCGCTGCCATACTGGCAAAGCAGCAGGGCTACGACGTGTTCCTGAGTGATGCAGGTTCGTTGAAGGATAAATACCGCAACGAACTGCAAAGCATGGGTATTGATTTTGAAGAAGGGAAGCACAGCGTTGATCGGATCCTTGCAGCCGATGAAGTAATGAAGAGTCCCGGCATTCCGGAGAAAAATGAAATGGTAAAAGCCATTCGCGCCAAAGGCATTCCGGTGATCAGTGAAATTGAACTGGCTTACCGGCACAAGGGCAACAGTAAAATTATTGCCATCACGGGCAGCAACGGTAAGAGTACCACCACTTCGCTGATTTACCATATCTGTAAAACAGCAGGCCTGGATTGTGCGCTGGTGGGCAATATTGGTTACTCCTTTGCCAAACAGGTTGCCGAAGCGCCCAAAGCATGGTACATCGCCGAAATCAGTTCTTTTCAGCTAGACGATATCCAAACCTTCCGTCCTGATGTAAGCTTGTTGCTGAACATCACCGAAGACCACCTGGACCGCTACGATTACCAATTTGAAAACTACATCAACAGCAAGTTTAAAATAATTCAGAACCAGACCATGGAAGATTATTTCATCTACAACGAAGACGATGAAGTAATTATCAAACATCTACCATTACTAACCTTACATACTAACCCACTACCATTCTCTATGAAACAAGAAGTAAAAAAAGGCGGCTACATCAAAGGCGACCAGATGATGCTGCGCATCCAGGAAGAAAGAGTAAGCATGAGTATTTATGATTTTGCCCTGAAAGGCAAGCATAATCAGTCTAATACAATGGCAGCGGGTATTGCAGCGGCTACCATCGGTATCCGAAAGGAAAAGATCCGCGAAGCCGTTAAGAATTTTCACAGCCTCGAGCACCGCATGGAGTTTGTTGCCATGGTGCGCGGCGTTGAGTTCATCAACGACAGCAAAGCCACCAATGTAAACAGCACCTGGTATGCACTCGAGAGCATGAACAAGCCTACGATCCTCATCCTGGGTGGCACCGACAAGGGCAACGATTATTCCCTGATCGAAGACCTGGTAAAAGAAAAAGTGAAAGCCATCATTTGCATGGGCGCAGATAATAAAAAAATCATCGAAGCTTTCAAAGACATCGTACCTGTTATAGTGGAAACAGACAGTGCCAAGAAAGCCGTGAATGCAGCATTCCGTTCCGCTACCAAAGACGATGTGGTATTGCTGAGTCCTGCCTGTGCAAGTTTTGATTTGTTCAAGAATTACGAAGACAGGGGAACCCAGTTTAAAGAAGCTGTAAAGGAACTCTGATAAAACAACCGAATCCGTGCCTGAAATCAACGATACCCTTTTTTCTCAAATTCCTTCGGTAGAAGGGATGCGCAGCCAGCTGGTGAACCGTACCCGGGGTGATAAATATATCTGGGGTATAGTAGTGGTATTGTCGCTGGTGAGCATCCTGGTAGTGTACAGTGCTACCGGGTCGCTGGCGTATAAGATGTACAAGGGGAACGCCAATATTTACCTGTTCAAGCAATTGTCTTTTACGATGCTTGGCCTGTTGATCATGTATTTTTTGCACCGGGTGAACTATGCTGTTTTTTCCAAAGTGGCTACATTGCTCTTCCTGATTTCCGTTCCCTTACTGCTGTACACGCTTTTCTTTGGAGCGCGGATTAATGAAGGCAGCCGCTGGATTAAACTGCCCATCATCAACATGACCATTCAAACCAGTGATTTCGCCAAACTGGCCCTGTTCATGTACATCTCCAAACTCCTGAGTAAAAAGCAGGAAGTCATCAAGGATTTCAAAAAAGGGTTTATACCGGTAGTAACACCTGTATTGATTATTTGTGCCCTCATTATGCCAGCCAACCTTTCCAACGCATTGCTTACAGGCGCCACCGCACTGTTGCTGATGTTTATCGGAAGGGTGAGCCTCAAACATATTTTGCTGACCGTGCTCATTGCCATGATTCCGGTGGCTTTCATCATTTCGGTGGCCATGCTCACGTACAATGGCAAAGTGAAAGATGATCTTGCCCAACCGGTGATGACCGAAAAAATGAAATCGATGGGCCGTTTCGGTACCTGGGTAAAACGGGTGCAGGACTTTATGTATGCGGGCGATAAGGAAACCCCTTACCAGGTACAGCAGGCTAAAATTGCCATTGCCAACGGCGGTGTGCTCATTGGTCTTGGCCCGGGCAACAGCCAGCAACGCAATTTTCTTCCGCAGGCCTACAACGACTTTATTTATTCCATCATTATAGAAGAGTATGGATTACTGGGGGGCGCTTTCATGATTTTTATTTACCTGGTTTTCTTGTTCAGGTGTATCAAGATTTTCAGGCGATGTCCTTATGCTTTCGGTGCTTTTCTTGCATTGGGACTGAGCTTTACCCTGGTGATTCAGGCCATCGCCAATATGGCGGTAAACGTAAACCTGGTACCGGTTACCGGTGTTACGCTTCCGCTGGTGAGTATGGGAGGTAGTTCCTTCCTGTTTACCTGTGCCGCTATCGGTATTGTATTGAGTGTGGCCCGAAATGTGGAACAGCTGGAAGGAAAAATTCCGGCAGAACCAACGCCGCAACCAACGCCGCAACCAGCGCCGCAGCCGGTGGCGCAAAGCACTGCGCCAGCTGTGGCAACACCAACCAATAAAAACATTTGATCCAATTGAGTAAACGTTTCATCATAGCAGGAGGGGGTACAGGCGGACATATTTTTCCGGCCATTGCCATTGCCAACGCCATCAAACAACAGATGCCGGATGCGGCTTTTCTGTTTGTGGGCGCCAAGGGAAAAATGGAAATGGAGAAAGTGCCCAAGGCCGGTTATGCCATCGAAGGTCTCGACATTGCTGGCTTTAACCGCTCTTCTTTACTCAGCAATATTGGCCTGCCATACAAACTGGTCCTCAGTTTTATGCAGGTTCGGCATATTTTCAAAAAGTTTCAGCCCGATGCGGTGATCGGAGTAGGCGGATATTCTTCTTTCCCGGTATTGCGTTATGCGCAATCCAGGGGCATCAAAACCTTTATTCACGAGAGCAATTCCTTTGCAGGCAAATCCAATATCCTGCTCGGGAAAAATGCCACCCGCATTTTTGTGGCTACACCCGGTATGGAAAAATTCTTTCCTGCTGATAAGATCACGGTTTCGGGAAATCCCATCCGGAGCGCTATTGCCAACAGCCATTTGAACCGGCAGGAGGCCTTGCAATTTTTTGGACTGGATCCCAACCGGAAAACTGTTTTGGTGGTGGGCGGAAGCCTCGGCGCTGCCAGCATCAACCAGGCCATGCTGAACGGACTGGATGCTTTTGAAAAAAACAACCTGCAGCTGATCTGGCAAACCGGCAAAGTGCAGGCAGCAATATATGCACAGGCTGCTGCGGGTAAACAACATATTTGGGTAAATGAGTTTATTCAGGAAATGGGATATGGCTATGCAGCCGCAGACGTGATTGTGAGCAGGGCAGGTGCCATGGCGGTTACTGAAATTGCCGTGGTAGCCAAACCGGCGGTACTGGTTCCTTTCCCTTTTGCTGCAGAAGATCACCAGACGGCCAATGCCATGCAACTGGTTCAGGCAGGAGCAGCCCTGATGGTGAAAGATGCGGATGCCGCTGCTTCCCTGGTTAACACCGTGGTAGCGCTTGCGATGAATTCCGCAGTACAGGAATCCCTGATCCAACAGCTTCGTCCCTTTGGCAAAGTGGATGCAGACCAACTGATTGCCCGTGAAATTTTGAAAACAATTGCATGAACAAACTGACGGAGATACGGAACATATATTTTATTGGCATCGGCGGCATTGGTATGAGCGCCCTGGCCAGGTATTTTGTATCGAAAGGGGTGCGTGTAAGCGGATACGACAGAACGGAAACACCTTTAACCGCAGCGCTGGAAAAAGAAGGTATCTCAATTCATTATACAGAGAACACAGACCTGGTACCCAAAGATGCGGATGTGGTGGTGTACACACCGGCCATTCCTGCACAGCATGCGGAATTGGTATTTTACCGCAACAATGGTTTTACCGTAGTAAAGCGCAGCGACATCCTGCAGTGGATCACAGAAAACGCATTCAACATCTGTGTGGCCGGTACTCATGGTAAAACGACCGTAACATCTATGATTGCGCATATTCTGCGCGATTCTGAATATGGTTGTAACGCTTTCCTGGGTGGCATTGCAGCCAACTACAATACCAATTTCTGGAGTCACGACCGCAATGTGGTGGTGGTGGAAGCCGATGAATACGACCGCAGTTTTCTGAAACTGTTTCCAGACATTGCCGTGATCACTTCCATGGATCCGGATCACCTGGATATTTATGGCACCGCAGAAGAAGTGGAAAATGCCTTTGTGCAGTTTTCTCAAAAACTGAAACCCGGTGGCTGCCTGGTCACCAAGCTCGGGCTTACCCGCGGAAACGAATTACAGGCCGCACACCACTATACCTACGACCACAACAATCCGGCTGCGGATGTGCATGTGACCAACCTGGAAGTGAACAATGGCAGCTATCATTTTTCCATTGTGGTCAAGGGATGGCAGCTGGACCAGATGGTACTGCACATGGGTGGGCTGCACAACATCGACAATATCCTGGCTGCCGTTACCGTAGCCAAACACGTTGGTATAGCAGATGATAAAATCAGGGCAGCGGTAGAATCTTTTAAAGGAGTGAGAAGAAGATTTGAATATGCATTGAAAACAGAACAGCATATTCTGATCGATGATTATGCACACCATCCCGAAGAGCTGAATGCCCTGATCTCCGGTGTACGCAGCATTTTTCCTGGAGAAAAAATGACCCTGGTATTTCAGCCACATCTTTTCAGCAGAACAAAAGATCAGGCGGATGGATTTGCAGAAAGCCTGAGCAGGGCCGATGAAGTGTTGTTGTTACCGATTTATCCTGCCCGGGAGCTTCCGGTAGTGGGGGTTACCAGCGACCTGCTACTCCATAAAATGAAACTGGATAACAAACGGGTGATTGGCAAAAATGCATTGCTGGAGTGGATGGAAGAACACCAGCCAAGGCTGGTGGTGATGGCCGGTGCGGGGGATATTGATGCCATTGTACCTAAAGTGAAAATTATTTTAGAAAAAATTTTATAAGAATTATTTGTTCATGAAGCAACCGCTGAACTGGAAAAAAGGATTGATGCGCATCTGCTGGATATTGGCCGGCATAGGGCTCTTTGTGCTTGCCGGTGCAGCCATTCAGCAAAAGAACAACCGCTTGTGCAAAGAAGTGCGGATAGATATTACCGGCGCGGAACAGCACCTGTTCATCGACGAGAAAGATGTGCTGGACCTGCTGAATGCCAATGACCCGGTGATTGGCCGGCCCATTGCACAGCTAAGCCTTCGGCAAATGGAATCGCTGGTGGAGCAGAACAAGTGGGTGAAGAACGCAGAAATGTTTTTCAACAACAACCAGGTGCTGCAAATCTATATTGAAGAAAGGCAGCCGGTTGCGCGTGTATTCCAAACCAATGGCCGTTCTTTTTACCTGGATACCACTGCTGTGTTCCTTCCCCTGAGCAGCAAGCTCAGTGCGCGGGTGCCTGTGTTCACCGGCTTTCCCGAGCAGCAGCAACCGGATTCGGCGCTGTTGCAGCAGGTCATTAACATGGCCCTTTATATTCAGGCGGATTCCTTTTTTTCGGCACAGATTTCCCAGATCGATATTACTCCCAATCGCCAATTTGAAATCGTACCCCTGGTGGGCGATCAGCTGGTTCGGTTTGGAGATGCTTCCGACCTCGAAAACAAATTCAAAAAACTGAAAGCATTTTACCGGTCTGCCTGGTTGCAATACGGCATCAACACCTATGAAACCATCGACCTGCAGTTTAAAAACCAGGTGGTTGGAGTTCGCAGGGGTACGGCAAAAGCTTTTGCAGATTCAGCTTCGGCGCTGGCGCTGATCCGCAATACGGCCATGTTCCCGCCCTCCATCGACTCGGTACAGGCCGGTAAAAAACCAGACAGTGTTGCGGTGAAAAAGACCGTTGCGAAACCTGCAGCAACACAACCGGCAACAAAGCCGGCAGACAAACCGGTGATTAAGCCGGCCGGCACCAAAAATACCACGGCGAAACCGGCTGTTGCCCAACCGGCAGGCAAGCTGTTAAAATCACCAAAAACTTTAATGCCTAACAACAATAAAAAGAATCAAAAACCGTTAAGAACTTAAATACATACCTTATGAATCACAATGAATCACCCATCATTGTTGGCTTGGATATTGGTACCACCAAGATTGCGGCCATTGCCGGTCGCAAAAATGAATACGGCAAGCTCGAAATTCTGGGCTTTGGCCGTGCCAACAGCAATGGGGTTCAGCATGGACAAGTGTTGAATATTGATCAAACCATCAAAGCCATTCAGCAGGCTTTGGAAAATTGCGCTCAAAGCAATCCCGATCTTGAAATTTCCGAAGTTTATGTGGGTATTGCCGGTCACCACATCAAGAGCCTGCAAACCCGTGGCGATATTGTTCGCCAGGACGCCGAACTGGAAATTCAACACAGTGAAATTGATCAGTTAATCAATAACCAGCGGAAAACATTTATTCCTGCAGGCGATCAGATCATCGATGTGATTCCACAGGATTTTCATGTAGACAGCATACAGAATATCAAGGATCCGGTTGGATACAACGGAGTGAAAGTGGGTGCCAATTTCCACATCATTACCGGCGACAGAAATGCGATTCGTAATATTCACCGTGCCGTAGACAGAAGCGGTTTAAAAACCAAGGACCTCGTATTGCAGCCTCTGGCATCTGCCAGTGCGGTGATGAGCGAAATAGATATGGAAGCAGGTGTGGCCATCCTCGATATCGGTGGTGGTACCAGCGATCTGGCCGTTTTTTATGAAGGTATTCTGAAACATACTGCCGTGATTCCTTTTGGTGGAGAAAACATCACCAACGATATCCGCATGGGACTGGGTGTGCTGAAAAGCCAGGCCGAAGCCATGAAAGTGCAGTTTGGAAGTGCACTGGCCGATGAAGCAAAAGCCAATGCCTACATTACCATTCCGGGTTTAAAAGGAATGCCTGCCAAAGAAATCAGCGTGAAGAACCTGGCTGCCATCATTCAGGCCCGTATGGGTGAAATCCTCGATTTTGTAACCTACCACCTGAAGCAGGTTGGTCTGGATCACCGTGCATTGAACGGGGGCATCATCCTCACCGGTGGTGGTTCCCAACTGAAGCACCTGATTCAGCTGACGGAGTATACAACCGGCCTGAATGCCCGGATCGGTTTACCGAACGAGCACCTGGCTGCGAATCACATTGATGAGCTGAAGAAGCCCATGTATGCTACCTGTATTGGTCTGATCCTGAAAGGATACAACGACTACGAACACAAATACAAAGAGTTCTCCGACAAGTTTGTGAAAATGGAAGTGCCGGAAAAACTCACCAAGAAAGCAACCGTGGCGGATGCTCCGGCCGAACAGGCTCCGGCCCCTGCTACTGTGGATGTAACCGTACGCAAAGAACGCTTCTGGGATAAATTCAAAAACAACCTCATCGACTTGTTTAAAGAAGAAGAAGACCAGGTGATCCGCTGATACAACTAACTAACCCTAAAACTACCCTATGATTCATTTTGATCTTCCCAAACAAAAATCATCCATCATTAAAGTGTTGGGTGTTGGCGGTGGTGGAAGCAACGCAGTCAACTTCATGTTTGCGCAAGACATCGAAGGTGTTGATTTCATTATATGTAACACCGATGCTAAAGCGATTGAACAAAGCAATATTCCCAATAAAATTCAACTGGGGCCACACCTGACCCAGGGCCTTGGCGCCGGCGCCAATCCCGAAGTAGGTAAGAAGGCTACCGAAGAATCACTCGATGAAATCAAACGCATACTGGAAGTAAATACCAAAATGGCATTTATTACTGTAGGCATGGGCGGTGGTACCGGTACCGGTGGAGCGCCGATCATTGCACAAATTTGCAAGGAACTGGGCATTCTGACTGTTGGTATTGTAACCACACCGTTTGGGTTTGAAGGTCCCCGCCGCCATCAGCAGGCCCAGGAAGGAATTGAAGCATTGAAACCTTATGTAGATACGCTGCTGGTGATCAGCAACGACAAACTGCGCATGCAGTACGGCAACCTCAAAATGAAGGAAGCCTTCTCCAAGGCAGACAATGTACTGGCTACCGCTGCAAAATGTATTACCGATGTAATCAACAGCCGCGGTCACATCATTGTAGACTTTGCCGACGTATGTACCGTAATGAAGAACGGTGGTGTGGCTATTTTGGGTAAAGCAGAAGTAGAAGGAGAGAACCGTGCGCAGATGGCCATTGAAGAAGCCCTGAATTCTCCTTTGCTGAACGACAGCGATATCAAAGGCGCCAAATGGATCCTGATCAACATCAACAGTGCAGAAGGTGAACACGAGTGCACCATGGATGAACTCGAAATCATCAACAACCACCTGCGGATGCAGGCCGGTGAAGACACCGATGTGATTGTGGGTATGGGATACGATGAAACCCTCGATAAAAAAATTGGTATTACTTTAATTGCAACCGGATTTGAACACAAAGATCCTTTTGCAAAACCACAGGCGGTTAAAGCTCCGGAAGTGGTACTTGCCAAAGAAGTAGTTACCTTAAAACTGGATCTGGAAGAACCTGCTCCTCAGCCAATCGCTATCAAAGCGCCGGTTGAAGTGCCAGCGACACAGCCTGTTCCTGAACCAGTTGCAGCACAACCGCAGATGACCGAACCTGTTATGGAAACGCCTGTTGCGGATGAACTGGCTCCTGTAATGCAGACCCTGTTCAGCGAGGCAACTCCGGTTGCTGATACTGCTGCGGATGATACTGCTGCACATGCGGCAGAAGAAAGAGAATCCCTGGTACTGCAGTTTGAACTGAGCCCGGAAATCACAGCTCCTGTTGAGTTGTCTGAGCCGGTTGCACAGGCAAAAGCGCCTGAGGCAGATCCGTTGTTGAATTTCCAGATGAATGAGCAACCTGCGGGTATTGGCCATTCCGGTATCCTGAATAAGCCCGTGCATATTTACGCAAATGAAGCCCCTGCTGCTGCACCGGTAGTAGCGGTTCAAACGCCTGCACCTGCTCCTGCAGAAATGCCGGTAGAAGAGCCGCTCTTCGAAATGCAGCTGGTAGAAAAATCGGAAGTTGAGGTTTCCATGCACCAGGAACAGATGGCACAGGCTCCGGTAACACCTGCCCCTGCTTTCAACAATGAACAGTATACAGACGATGTGGAAGAGCAGAAGAAAAGAGCCGCTGAAAGAATTCAGAAATTGCGCAACCTGTCTTTCAACATGAACAATGCTGCAGATGCCAATGGCGAATTTGATGCAGTGCCTGCTTACATCAGAAGAAATATGGAACTGTTCGGGAATACCCTTACTTCCGTAGAAAACTTCTACAGTAAGTACACTGTTGGAAAAGACGAAAACAACCAGACACAAATATCTTCTATCAATACTTTCCTCGACGGAAAGAAACCAGACTAACCCTTTATATAGCCAGGTATGTATGGTGATTTTAGTTGTAACCTCCCGCTTGCGGGAGGTTTTTTTTGAGATTATACCGAACTTAGTATCTGTTCACTTGTTCTATCAAAAAAAGCCATGCCAGTAGTACTCATTTCCGGTGGTACCGGTACAGTAGGAAAAAGACTGACCGAATTGCTCTTGCAAAAAGGGTACACGGTACATATCCTGTCGCGGAATCCCGGTAAGGCTGTTGGCCCGCTTCGCTATTTTGAATGGAATCCCAATAAACAATACATTGACCCTGCCGCCATTGAATCGGCAGATTATATTGTTCACCTGGCCGGTGCCGGTGTGGCCGATCAGCGCTGGTCCGAAAAACGCAAAAAGGAAATTGCCGACAGCAGAACCAAAACCAGTGCGCTGCTGGTGGATGCCCTGAAGCGCATTCCCAACCGGGTGCAATGTGTGGTAAGCGCTTCTGCCATTGGCTGGTATGGCCCGGACGCAACCGGCTCAACTGAAGGCTTTAAAGAATCAGCGCCACCTTATCCGAATTTCCTGGGAGAAACCTGCCGGCTCTGGGAAGAAAGCATTGCACCGGTTACTGCATTGGGCAAAAGGCTGGTGATTCTCCGAACCGGAATTGTATTGAGCAACCAGGGCGGCGCTTTTGCCGAATTCAAAAAACCGCTGCAATTCAAAACGGCTGCCATCCTCGGGAGCGGCAGGCAAATGATCAGCTGGATTCATGCAGACGATCTTTGTAACCAATACATTTATGCCATGGAGCACCCGCAGTTGCAAGGGGTGTACAATGCAGTGGCACCTCATCCGGTGAACAACAAAACGCTTACACTGAAACTGGCGGAGCAGGTTTGCGGCAAATGGTATATCCCCTTTTATGTTCCGGCCTTTGTATTAAAAACGATGCTGGGAGAAATGAGTATTGAAGTGCTTAAAAGCACTACGGTCAGTGCAGAAAAAATCACTGCTGCAGGATTTACTTTTCAGTATCCCACCATCGATGAGGCAATCGCTGAACTGATCTAAGAAAGGTCTTTTCGGTTATGTAACCGGAAACAGGCTAACCAGATCAACGTGGTGAGCACAATCGTGAGTACTGCCTGCTGCGGTACCAGTGCCAGTGCAGTTTCGTATCCGGCTTTGGCATCCTTTCCGAAGTTTCCTACAAATGCAGGAGCCACCAGCATATTATCCGATATCTCAAATGGCAGGAAGCGGGTGATCGGAATCTTTTTGTATTTCAGGTATGCTACCAGGATGTTTTCTACAATCAGGTAATAAAACAGGAAAATGCCCAGGGCTATGAATGCTTTCTTTACCAGGAAACCCAGGAAAAATGCAATGGACAACTGGGCAAATGTTTGCAGGAAAAACAATGGAATGTACTGCAGTTGTTCCATCCAGCGGTTCATATTATCGGCATCTGCGTAAATGCCATATCCAATGGAAGTGGCTATGTACACAACGGTAACCACACCGGAAATAATCAACACATCCATCAGTTTGCCGGTGATGAATTCGGACCGGCTCCAACCGTCGATGATGTTTTGCCGGTGTGTCCGGAAACCGTATTCATTGGTGATCAGCATGATGACGAGGATGGCGGGCAGGAGCACAAAAAACGAAGAGAAATACGCCACGGTATGCCAGGTTTCCGGAAAGGAAAACGGATTGCCCAATACCATTTTTGCAAAACTGCCTGCTGCATCTTTGCGGGTAGTGAACTGTTGATACACATTCAGGAAGATACCGTTGATGCCGGGGTACGTGAGCAATACAATGCCCAGCATCCACCAGAACGCGGGATATTTCCTGATCTTCAGCCATTCTATTTTTAATAAAGACAACATGCTTTTTGTTTAGTCGTTGGTTAATTCAAAAAATTTACTTTCGAGGCTTCTTTTTTTGTTGAGCAGCAATTGCAACGTAATGCCGTTGCGGAAGCAATACCCGTTGATGGCTTCCATATTGGCTGTTCCTGCAGGATAGTGTATTTGTAATCGCTGGTGTTCTTCTTTGAGTGCACTATAGCCTCCCATATCTGCAATACATTGTTTCAGCGCTTCCATATTGGCTGCTGCCAGCTCTACAATGTCTTCGTGTGCCAGCACTTCGTTCACATGACCGGAGGTAAGCAAGGTTCCTTTTTTGAGTATGGCCACATGCGTGCAAACCTTTTCCACCTCATCCAGCAAATGACTGGCAATGATGATGGTGATGCCTTTTTGTGCAAGCGATTTAATCAGGTCCCTGATTTCCATAATGCCCACCGGGTCCAGTCCGTTGGTAGGTTCATCGAGCAGCAGCACTTCCGGGTTGCCCAGCAGGGCGGCGGCTATGGCCAGCCGCTGTTTCATTCCAAGGCTGTAGGTGCTGAACCGGCTGTTTTTTCTTTCCGACAGCTTCACCAGTTCCAGTACCCGGCTGATGTCTTCCGGTGTTCCCCTTCCGCTGATGGCGCTGGTGATATTCAGGTTATCCGTTGCCGATAAATAATGATAAAAATTGGGGGTCTCCAGCAGGGAACCGATTTTTTTTCTTTCGGAGGGATGATTCCCTTTCCCAAACCAGTTGTAATTACCGGTATTGGCTTTGAGTACATCCAGTACAATGCTCATCAGCGTGGTCTTTCCGCTGCCGTTGGGCCCGAGTATGCCATATACACTTCCCCTTGGAACCGTAAACGACACTTCTTTCAAAGCCTGAATTCGGCCGTAAGATTTGCTGATTGCTTCCAGCGATAAAACAGTATCCATATCGTTTGTTTATACCTGCGCTTTAAGCCAGGGTCTGATTTTTTTGATGGGCTTTTTTTGCCGGATCACTTCAAACTTATCGTTCCAGTCCCACAACATTACCGGTATCTTGAGGTCTGTCATGATGTGAACGATGTCTCTAAGGTAAGCGCCTCTGGATTTCCTGTCGGCAATTTTGATCACCCCCGTTTCTGTGCAGATGAGCGGTAAATTAAGGCGGTTGGCATCCTTGTTGATTTGTCTGATGCGTTCCTGCAGGTATTCGAAAGTGGCTTCTTTGGGGTAGCGGTTGTAATCGGCTTCAACCGGAGAATCGTGTGGTGCATTGTACAACTTCGGCATTTTATTTTTCTTGTACGGATAGGGGAACCCGGTGATGAATGTTTTCTCCGGTGTCCAGTCTGCGCCCTGGTGGGTAAAAATATAGGGCTCATAAAAATGAAAGGTATACAGGATTTTGTGATCGTGGATGGGCAATTTTCCCATCTGGATAAGGTCATTGGCTCCGTTGTAATTGGTGCCGCCAATGATAAATATCCTTTCCGGATCTTCCTTTCTGAGTTCCCGGACCAGTTTGGTGGCCGTGGTTTTCCACAACGCTGCGTCGATGGTAGGCTCATTGTACAGTTCAAAAAACAACTTCTCTGTACTCAATGTGTAGGTGGCGCTGATGACCTGCTTCCAGATGCCGATGATTCTTTCGGTTTCCGTTTCGGTATTTTCATCGGTTAATTTTCCGTAATGGTACACTAGCACCATTTTCATGTCCAGCCTGCTGGCTGTATTATAAAGGTTTACCAGCTGTTGCAGCAGATCGGGCCGGATTTTACCGGATTCCGGAAGCAAAAACTGATCGAAGGCAACCGGTATCCTCACCGAATTAAATCCTGCTTTCTGCATGGCATCCAGCATTGGCCGCAGTTCTTTTTTGCATAGTTCATCAGGGGCCACCCAGTATTGTTCATAATGCGAAAGATTGATGCCCTTACTGAGCCCCGACCTGATTTTATTCCAATCGGTTGGCTCTGCAGCATAAACGGGGAAAAAGAAACTAACAAATGTCAATAAACCGGCTAAAATGAATGATTTTATTATATTTTCTGCGTTTAATTTCAATGAATAATCAATTACCTTTTGCATATTTGTACGTATGATGGATTATCATAAGATTCCTTATGTAAATATAGACCGCCAGAAGCTAGTTTCCGAATTGAATAAGCGGGGTGCCTACTTTTCGAATGTTGCGGTATGGACTATTTTGTTCTCTCTGCCATTGTTTTGGCTGCTGGATCTGCTCTTCATGAAAGAAGACTGGGTGCTGCTCCTGATGCTCCGGCTCTCTTCTTTTGTGGTGTCGTATTTTCTTTACAGCTACGGAACCCGCAAACTCTGGAATTATGAGCTGATCCTGAACCTGGTGGTGGGCAGCAATGTGGTACTGACTTCTTTCATTTGTGGTATCATTCCCATTGCCAATGCCCTCCCATATTTTTTGCTGGCCTCTATCATGATGCTCCTCCTGAACACCACGGTTTTCTGGAGACCTTTGTTTTCTCAGCTGCATTGCGCGGTTTCCTATACCATTATCATATTGCTGTATACCGTTAACAACCGGCTCGACAGCTACAGCAGCCTGATCAGCAGCGGGGGCGGGGTCTATTTCCTGGTTTCCGCTTTTTCCTGCCTGATTGCCTATAACCGCTACCAGATCATCAGAAGAGAAACGGTGAAAAACCTGATCATCGAGGAATCGAACCGGCGCATGCTGGAACAGAACGAAAAAATCAACGACCAGCACCACCTGATCGAAGAAGCCAACCGCCGCCTGAAAGAACTGAGCGATTACCGCCAGAACACGCTCAATATCATGATCCACGATCTGAAGAACTTTATCGGATCTAACCAGATTTCCATCGATCTGATCAACCGGAAATCGAGCAATCTTACTTCTGACCAGAAAGAGATCCTGAGCTACATCACCATGGGGAACGAGAAACTCCATTACCTCTCCCAGAAACTGGCCGACTCGGCCGAAGCCGATACCGGCAAAATCGAATACCGGTACGAAGAATTCGACATCATTCCCGAAGTGGAAAAAGCTGCGATTGCCCTGGTGGATGCTGCCAGCATCAAGCAAGTAAGCCTGCAGGTACACCTTTCTCCTTCGGCCATTATTGTGAATCTGGATAAAATATTTTTACGTCATATACTGTTTAAGCTCCTTTCGAACGTTATTAGGTTTATCCAAAAGGGTTCAGCCTTAAGTATTCATGCCGCGGACTCCGATGGCTGGTGTATTATTGAAATTATTAATAAGGCAACGCCCATCGGAATAGAAAAACTGGATGAATACTTCAACAGGCTGCAGGCCCCCAACCAATCAGAATTCGCCATTACCCAGTCTGGTATGGGCTTTTCTGTTGCGAAACAGCTAACAACTGAAATGGGCGGAATCCTTACCTATGAAAGTAATCCCACTGTTGGAAATTATTTTAAATTAAAATTCAAACTAGCCTAGTTTAAATACCTGCTTATGAAATCGAAATTGTCTCTGTTTGCGCTGTTTATGCTGATTATGTCGGGGTTGCTGGCCCAGGACGCACAACGCCGTACACTGGAAGATATGGGTTATCGCAATGAGTCTGTGATTGGTATTGCGGGTGCATTAACCTACTTCCTGAAATTGCAACCCGGTGATGATGTGAATAATACCAGGCTGGTCCTGAATATCCGTCCTTCGCAGGTATTGAACAAAGACAAGTCGACCATTACCGTTGCTCTGAAAGATGAGCCGGTATATACGCAGCGTATTTACGCCAATGCCATTGATTCCATTCTGACCATCGTTATTCCACTGGATAAAAGATATGTTCAGCCCGATGGCCGTTTCATTAAACTCCGCGTGGATGCCAAATTGTGCATGTCGGATGAATATTGTAAAGACGTAGACAATCCTGCGGTTTGGATCAATGTGCGCAACTCTTCTCACCTCGATGTAAGAAAACAGTCCATGGCTTCTTACAATTACAGCTTAAAGGAAATCATCCAGGAGTTCGACCGCATCAGCACACCGGTGAGTTCGGACCTCGACGATCTGTTGTCTGGTGGTATCCTCTTTGCGCTGATTAAGCAAAAAGCCAGCCTGGGAGAAATCATCACCGATAATTACCGCGAAACCGATACAGTGAGCAACACCATTATTACCGGTGTTCTCAGCAAATTGCCTGCTGCCATTCGTGCACAGATCCCCGATTTCCCCAGCGGCCAGGGTTGCATCATGGCACTGAATCCTTACGGCGATTCCAGGCAGGTGCTGGTGGTTACCGGTAAGGAAACCGAGGGATATAAAAAGGCCATCAATACCTTAACCAATTACAAAATCATCAACAGCAGTTTCTCTACACGGATGCTGATCGAAAACGCTACACCCAACTTCTTCGACAAGAATCCTTTACCGGTAGTGTTTTCACTGGAAGAACTGGGAGGTACACCAAGGATCATGGAAGGGGTAGGTGCCTTGAAAACCAACTATGCTTTTTCACTTTCCGATTATAATGCTATTCCCAAGAAACTGACCTTTCACCTGGAAGCCATGCTTTCTATGCTGAAGCCCGGCGACCGCGGTTTCCTGAACATTTACCTCAATGAAAACCTGGTGTTCAGTACCGACCTGCACGATAAAACCAGTTTCACCGGAGACATTGAACTGAAACCTTACCTGCTTACCAAGAACAACTCCCTGGTGGTAGAAATGCGGTTTCATCCACAGGGTAATATTTGTAAAGAAGGTTTTGCCAACTTCTTTGGTTTCATCGATACCAAAACATCTAACCTGGTGTTCTCCGGAGAAAAAACCAATGAATTTTTCAACTTCTTTAACTATCCGGGCGAGTTCCGTAAAAAGCCGCTGAAGTTTGTTGTAACGCCTTCGCTGATGCCAAGCCTCACTGCTTCGATGGGTCAGCTGATTTATCAACTGAATACCACAACCATTCTTTCCAACTACATGAATATTCCGGAAATGGCGGGTTCCGATAAGATCACCCTCGATGAGCTCAGGAACTACAATGCCATTGCCCTGCTGCACCGCAACGACGGATTCGTTAAGAACTTTAGTTCTTTGCCGATTCAGTTCAACAAAGATTTTCAGCTCTATAAAGATGTGAACGGGCAAACGCCTTACTCCATCAACGATTTCTCCAACAGTGGAATTGCGCAGATATTTAAACAGGGTCAGAGTACGTTTATGCTGATCACTGCCCTGGGAGATACTTCTGTAAGCGATGCCTTTGAAGGAGTAATCAAAAGCTTTGGCTCACAGTACTCTGCCATTGAGAGTAACGTGTGTATTGCCAACAGCAAGGGAAAAAGTAATTTCTTCTTCAAGCTTCCCGATAACTCCGGTATGGTGAGTTACCGCGGCGACAAAAACAATATGCTGCTCCTCTGGAACAATTACCGGTTCTTTATTCTGGGTGGTTTGCTGCTGATCCTGATTGCCTCTTTCTTCTTCGTGAGAAAACGCGTGAAGAAATCTCAGGAAATTGTTTAATGGATTCATAAAAGACTACCCGATATATGCCTGTTTGTGCTCTGAATAATATGATTGGTGTGGGCTTGTTCACAACAGGTAAACTGCAGGAGATTGAGCAGATTGCC
>JAQTZD010000061.1 GCA_028687975.1 Sediminibacterium sp. | reverse complement strand
CAAATATCATCGGAATATGCAATTTGTTAAAAGCCAATATAATTTCAACTGACCCCGAAAGCCAGGATCAACTTGACTATCTATCTCAGTCTGCAAAAGAATTGGATACGATCATTCGCAATATTGTGGATAATACTGTTTCTTAATCTGAAAAGACTATTACGTGATCTTATACTATTTTGAGTCTGATCATAATGTTGAAACAAAAATTTCAACCTCTGCATTATTCCAGTCTTTACTTCGCTCGTCATAAACTTCGAAGTCATAATGATATGTTCTATTTATTCCTGAATTCCAGATTCGTTTCCATGCATCTGTGATGCAGCCTGTCATTTTCCCACTTGCTGTTACATTATAATAATTGTCTGAAGGAATAAGCAAGCTATGCATCCCCTTAGGCACTTCGGTGTCCTTTTTAACTTTGCAGCCAATAAAATAGGTGAATGGTTTGGTATCATCTCCTTCGTAGTCAAAATAGACTGAATAAATTTCATTGCTTAGCTTGCCCGGTATTAATTCCGCAAGTTTCTCTAACTCAAATCTTTGCCAAAGATTACCGCAGTCAACGCTTGATTGCCCACCTTCATTTGTAGTCTTATTTGCTAATTTGAGTCCAATCAGCTTAAACTCCGCAAGATTTCTTTTGTACATTTTGATAATTGTATTGTCCGTAATTGTATCGAAATTATTGACTGTAACATAATTCGGGTAATAGACTTAGCTGTTTGTTTATGTTCAGGCCCAAGGGTAAAGGCATTTGCCAGATTACTTTTCGTAAAAATTTTCTACCAGCTTTCCGCCAAACTTGTTAATTAAGTGCTTGCTAATATTATCAAAGGCTTCAACTAAGCCTTTTGTACTCAGTTCAATCATTTTTTGATCTTTATGGTTGGAGGTTATAGCCCAGGTAAGCCTGGTTTTCTTGCCCGGGAGATTTTCAAATGTCAAGAGACTTAAATAATCTGTATAACCCATTGCATTTGGTTCTATCGACCGGGATGCCCAACCTCTCTTATACTCTTGCCAAATCATATTTTCAGTATGTACATAACCTGATTCACCTTCTTTAACTGACTTAAAATAGCAGGTGTATTGTGTGCATTTACCATTTATTCTTTCAGTGGTTACACTATCCAGACCGGAGCTGAATTTTGGCATATTTGCCGGATTGCCTACTAAAGCCCACACTGCTGAAACGGGCTTATTGAGTTCCAAAACCAACCTGTTGCGAACAGGACTTTTCACCCATCTGTCTGTTGTGGGCAATGCCTTTTGGCTTTCTTTTTGCTCCATTTTTATCGCTTGTGCATAATTGTTGCTGCTACAAACCACACCGGTAATTGTTAGAGCTATCATTACTACTCCTGAAAATACTTTCTTTTGCATATATTTAAATTTTGTGCAAAGTAGCAGCAGGTACTGACAAGGGTATGTCAGTAGTTGAAAATTATTTATGTTTTAATGAATTGAAATAATCTTCAATTGTGAAGCTATGCTCAGGAAATATGTCCGTTGTACTGGTTAATTGCAAAATTTGGTCAATGCGAAATTCTCGTATTTTGCCTCGTAAACGACAAAACGCAACCATAATCCAATTGCCTTTGGTAAGGTAAACGCCTAATGGCTCAACAAATCTGTCGGCTATAGTGTCTGTATAAATTGTATGATATTTTATTTTCAGTACGATACAATTGGTAATCGCTAATTGAATAACAGAGAGAAGATGTGTTTCATTTTGGAGTTTATCGGGAAAAATGCAAATTCGATCTTCCAGTTTTTCAGCTTTTTCTTTCTCTATATAGCGAATGAGCGATTTTATTTTAGTTACAACACCCGAAAGGTCATTGTAAACAGACTGGTCTGCGTTCTTCTGAAAGTATTTTTGCGCAGTTAGTAAGGCGTTTATTTCCTGTTGCGTAAATGCAACGGGCGGCACCCGGTAACCATCGGCCAAAGAATACCCTTTACCAACTTCTCCGATTATAGGAACTCCGGCAGCTTCCAATGCCCTGATGTCTCTGTATACGGTTCGTTGGGTAATATTGAATTTATCTGCAAGTTCTTGGGCTGTTACTACCCGCCTGGATTGCAAGTGAAGTAAAATATTTGTAAGCCGGACTAATCTGATCATATGTTTATGTAGTATAAATATTGATATTACTTCAGCAGGCTGTCCAGCTTTTGTAGTACCACCGGATCATTCAACAGGTTATTGTGCTTTCCACCTTCCACAGAAATAAAGCGGTCCTGCTTTTTCAACAGCGGCTTTAGTTTTGCTGCATTTCTGTATGGAATAAGTTCATCTTCCGTTCCATGAAAAATAGTTATCGGTGCAGTTACTTCGGGGAGGTACTGATACGTGGGCAATTGCAAATGCATCATCCGCTTAACCGGGTACATCCATAAGTAAGACCCCACCAATTCAGACAAACCATAGTAGGGCGTTTCCAGAATCAGTTGTTGGCAATCGCGTACAGCAGCGAGTTCTGCGGCAATGCCCGTTCCCAGTGATTTTCCGTACACAACAATCTGTTCCGGCGAATAGCTGGCCCTGGCCAGTTTATAAAATTGTAAGGCGGCTTCGTACAAGAGCGTTTCTGAAAAGGTTCCGGTGCTTTTTCCAAATCCCGGATAGTCGATCATCCATACATCGTAGCCGTTGCGGGTGAATGTGGTTGCATAGGGTGCATAGCGGCTGATATTGGTTTTGTTGCCATGGAAATAGAGTACAACACCCTTGCGCAGGCTGTCCGGTACAGTGAACTGCACCACATGCAACCGGGTGGCACTGTCGAAAGGAAGAAACAGTTCGCGGTGGGGTTCGCGGAATGCATAAGTGCTGTCTGCATCAACGGCAACAGGATGCAGCAACAGCTTGTCCTGTACAAAATACAACGCTGTACCTGCTACCGCGTAAACGACCAGCAGGAGCTTGATCCAATAAAAGAAGTTGGTTTTATTCACAGGGCAAAGGTAAGTGCTGCAACAGATTAATATTTCAGAATATCCCGGATGAAGTTGTGGTACTCATCGAACCGGGGCAGGTTGTTGTGTTTGCCGCCATGGATCCGGATCAGGGTAATTTTGTGTGGATTGATCTGCTGTAAGTTTTCACTCTGCCTGATGGGGATCAGCCAGTCTTTGGTGCCGTGTATGATGTAGGTATGGCATTTTACTTTTCGGATCCACTGGTCTGTCCTGAGTTTGAAGCGCAGGGTTAGCCGATGTGGAAGAAAAGGCGTAAACCGTTCGGCCACTTTAATGAAACTATAGTAAGGCGCATCCAGGATCAGGTAACGCGGATGATTGTCTGCGGCTATTTTGGTGGCGAATCCGCTTCCAAGACTTCTGCCGTATACAAGGATATGTTGTTCATCAAATTTTTCTTTCAACCGGTCGTATACAAACTGCATGTCGGCCAGCATGGCTTTTTCGCCGCGCTTGCCCGTGCTTTTGCCAAATCCCCGGTAGTCTACGAGTAATACATCGTATTGAAAACGGAAAAAATCCCGGGCATATTTGGCCCAGCCCTTGATGCTTCTGGAATTACCATGAAAATACAGGATCAGTCCCTTGGGTTCCGTTACATAAAAATGAAGGCCGTTGATGCGAACCCCGGGCTCAACATCAAAAAAGAGTTCTTCAAAAGGCGCTTCATATTTGTATTCGAAATCGGCCGGAAGTTTTTCGGGTCGGAAAATCAGTTTTTCCTGAATCAGGTAAGAGATCAGGATGATCAGGAGATACCCCAGAACGATATACAATAGTAGTGGATACAAGCAGCCATTCTTATTTGAACAGTAATATCTGCTTTTTCCTTAATAAAAACAAGCCTTTCCTGAATTCAGCGCTTAACTGAAATCGGTTTCTTCTGTGAAAATTCTTTTCAGGTTCAGTTTGGATACCGGAGCCACAATCAACGGGAACTTCTCGATTGTTACGTTGCTCGGGTCTAATCCGAAACCTCTTTCTTCGCCCAGACTGATCTCTTTCAGCCAGAAATAAAACTTCATGACCACTCTTTCCAGAATCGGCAATTCGTTGTCCTGGCTCAGGTATTTTTCCAATACAATGAACTGGAAGTCTCCAACGATATTGTTCTTTTCGAGGCTTTCGTAGCGGCTGGTGATGTTCACTTCCTTGTTGCGCACCAGTTCTTCCACCACTTTGCGGAACATCAGGTTGATGCGTTGTTCTACCCGGAATCCCAGTCTGAACTCTACGCGGATGATGTCGTTGGGAATGATGTGCTGTACAGAATATTCGCAGGTATACGGATCATCCAGTACATCCACATGCACGAACCAGTAAATATCGGCCCGCTTGGGCTTTTTGTTGAGGATGGAATAAATGATTTTGTGCTCAATCTCATTTGGATTATTGGCGCTGGTCATGTACACCAGGTGAGTGGCGTATTTGGGAATGGTTTTGTCGTTGCTCAGCTCCTGGATCATGTGGATATAATGTTCGAGGCGAACAAATTCAACATACCGGTTTTTGATTTTGCGGCTTCTGTACCATACATACATTACCAGAAACAGACCACCGCCGATCAGCAGGGTAACATAACCGCCGTGTACAAATTTCTGCAGCAGGGCAATCAGGAATCCGAGTTCGATGCTCAGGTAGGCAAAGAGGAATATATAAATCCATACCGGAAAGAGCCGTTTCAATACCAGGTAATTGGCAAACAAGATGGTGGTCATGATCATGGTAACCACAATGGCCAGACCGTATGCTGCTTCCATTTTAGAGGATTCGCGGAAATACAATACAATGCTTACGCATCCAAGAAACAACAGGAGGTTGATGCCGGGAACAAAGAGCTGGCCTCTTTCTTCGGAAGGATAACGTACTTTCATTTTAGGCCAGAGGTTCAGTCGGAGGGCTTCACTGATGAGGGTGAAGGAACCGGAGATCATGGCCTGGCTGGCAATGATGGCAGCGGACGTGGCAATGATAACGCCAATGATGATGAACCACTGCGGCATCAGATCGTAAAATGCATTGATGCCGAAATGCGCTTTGGCTTCTTCATTAACCAGCAATCCTTTGTGGTTGAGCAGCAGGGAAGCGCCTTGTCCAAAATAGTTCAGAAGCAGGCAGATTTTTACATAGACCCAGGAGATCCGGATATTTTTTCTGCCGCAATGACCCAGATCACTGTACAGGGCTTCGCCCCCCGTGGTACACAGAAATACGGCGCCCAGTAACCAGATGCCATGCGGATATTTAGACAGGAGATCAACGGCGTAGGCCGGATTCACTGCTTTTAGAATATTCAGGTTCTGGCTCATTTGTATAATGCCGAATATCGCCAGCATATTAAACCAGATGAACATGATGGGCCCGAAAAGTTTTCCGATACTGGCTGTGCCGAATTGCTGCATGAAAAAGAAAACCGCCAGGATGCCGATCACAATTACCACAATGGTGTTGGTGGCAATATGCTGCATGGAAGGAAGTTCTTTCAAACCTTCAATGGCCGAGGTTACCGAAATAGGCGGAGTGATGATGCCATCTGCCAGCAAAGCCGCACCACCGATCATAGCGGGCAGTACCAGCCATTTTCTCCTTCGCCTTACCAGGGCGTACAAAGCGAATATTCCTCCTTCACCCTTGTTGTCTGCCTTCAATACCAGTAACACATATTTCACGGAGGTTTGCAATGTAAGCGTCCAGATGATACAGGATAAGGCGCCCATGATCAGCTCTTCACTGATGACCCTGTTGCTGATGATGGCGTTGAAAACGTAGAGGGGAGAGGTACCGATGTCTCCGTAAATGATACCCAGGGCTATGATTAATCCCGTAGCGGTAACTTTGTTGATGTTTTTACTCACAATATTGGCTTTGTAGCTTAAATGCTTAAATCTTCTTTAACAAATGTATGAGTAAATTGAATACAGTATATAAACAGCACAACACGTACATTTGACGTATAAACATTTATCCGAAAATGAAAAAGATCCTTTCTCTTTTCCTGGTGGGTATACTGCTTCTGGGTACTGCCCGGGCGCAGCAGATTGTGTTTTCCACTCCGGACCGGGAGGATGCCCGGAACCTGAATTTTGAAATTATCGGGAAAATAGGAGGTAATATATTGGTACACAAGGAGGCAAGGGATATTCACCATATTGCCGTATACGATATGGAAATGAACATCCGGGATAAGGTCAGGCCCGATTACCTGCCCGAAAGAAGCCGGTTGCTCAGTACAGATTTTCTCAGCTATGGCGGATTTGCCTATTTTTTTTACCAGTACCAGCAAAAGACTACGGTGTATGCCGTGGCGGTAAAACTGGGGCCAGACGGCAAGCGGATCGGCGATCCGGTGGTGCTGGATACTACCAGTAATGTGAACTACACCGTTAACAACAAGATCTACACATTCATCAACAGCGAAGACAAACAGAAGATTGTAGCATTTAAAATCAGTACCAGAAGCGATAAGGAGCATGTGATCATTTCGGCCCTCTTCGATAAGGAACTGAACCCTATTGAAAAAGTAAGGGTGGCAGTGAGCATGCCCGACAAGAACGATTTCCTGGGAGAGTTTGGGGTAGGCAACGACGGGGCCATGGTCTGTTTGCGCCAGTCGGGTACCAGCCAGAACGACAATATTAATAAGATCAGTCTGCTGGTGAAGCCGGTTGGCAGCATCAACTTTACAGAAAGCGAGTTGAAGGTAAACAAGATATACCTCGATGATATCCGCATCAAGATCGACAACCTGAACAAGCATTATCTGATTACATCTTTCTTCAGCAAGGTTCGAAGGGGCAATGTAGACGGATTGTACTACACTCTCTGGGATATGGCGGAAAACAAGGAATTGCTGAATGCCACTACGGTGTTTTCGGAAGAGTACCGGGCAGATGTACGGGGAGAAGGCCCGCTGAAATCCGCATTCAACGACTTTTATCTGAAGAACCTGATCCTCCGCAAAGACGGCGGGTTCATGGTAATAGCCGAGTCAGCCTATGTCACCAACCGGGGTAATACTCTGAACAGATGGGATTATATGAATGGCTCGCCCTTCTTCAATCCCATGAACGGCGGCGGATATTACGGAAGTCCTTTCAACTACTATTATTACAACAATCCTATGGGGCTGTATCCCTGGGGCGGAGGATTCAATAGTTTCGGACTGATGAGCGGAAGAAATATGGGCAGTAATGTAAACCGCTATTATGCAGAGAATGTGGCGATCATTTCATTTGAACCAGACGGCAAAATGGAGTGGAGCAATGTGATCCGTAAATCGCAGTACGACGACAATACCGATAACTTTATAGGCTACGGACTGCTTAACCTGGGCGATCAGATTCGTTTCATGTTCAATATCCAGGACAAGCGCAGCAATACCCTCACCGATCAGTCGATCTCACCAGTAGGACAAATCGACCGTACCCCCACCATCAAAAATCTGGATCGCGGTTACGACTTTATGCCCCGTCATGCCAAGCAAACGGGAGCGCGTCAGGTGATTGTACCTTGTGTGTACAGAGGATATACCTGTTTTGCCAAAATTGATTTTTAAAATACAGCTGTGGTTTTTTTATTCAGAGATAAATCGGTCATCAATATTTTATTCCTTGCATTGCTGAGTCTGGTGGTGCATTTACACCTGTTTTTTCAGGCACCCCTGGTGCTGGCATCGGCCAACGACGGGTTCTTCGGCATTTTCCTGCGTAGGTGGTTGGCCGGACTGGATACTAATTTATTATTCCTGGTATATCTTCTGACGATTCTGATACAGGCCATCCGGTTGAATATGTTGTTGCTGGAACTGAAAATGTTCCAACGTTCCGGCTATACCGTGGCCATGTCGTACATATTATTGTCGGGGCTGATGACCCAGTGGTGTGCACTTACTCCCGCCCTGTTTGCCAACTTTCTGCTGATCTGGCTTTTCATCAAAATTACCCGGTTGTTTAACCAGGCCAACCCCAAGAACCTCCTGTTCTATATCGGGATGATCATTGGAATAACAGTACTCTGTTATCATCCAACGGCCATCATGATTTTAGTGGTCTTGTTCAGCCTGGCCATCATCCGCCCGTTCAAGCTGCAGGAATGGTTCATTTTACTGATAGGCATCCTCCTGCCTTATTATTTTCTGGGAGCCGGCCTTTTTTTAACGGATCAACCCGAAGCCATCCTCCGGTTTTTGCCCCATCCCGGTCTGGTACTGCCCGTAACCAAGGTTGGTACGCCGCTGCTGGTGAGCGGATCGCTCCTGCTGCTTTCCCTTTTTTCGGGCATCATTTGCTGGCAGCAATTCAACAGCAGGATGGTAATCCAGATCCGGAAAAACTGGAGTGTGATGTTGCTGATGGGGCTGATCCTGTTGGCAGTGCCCTTTATATTTAAAGATGCCGGTATTCAGTCGGCTTTTCTGTGTCTGGTTCCTTTATCTGCCTTTGTGTCCAACTCATTTTCCTATCCCAAACGCCTGATCTTCCCCAACCTGTTGTTTTTTCTATTGCTGGGAGGGGTTTTATTCACGAATTGGCAGGTATTAAGCAATAATTGGCTGGTCTTTAAATTTTAGCGATTCTTTCTGTTTCTGCTTAGTACCTTTACGCCTCAAAATGTAAGAAGCCCATGAAATTTGGTGTGGTTGTTTTCCCCGGTTCCAACTGTGACAGAGACATGCAGGACTCCCTGCAAAATGATCTCAATAAAGAAGTAGTGATGCTTTGGCACAAGGACAAGGATTTGTCTGCCTTCAGCACCAACGACTGTATTGTATTACCGGGCGGGTTTTCTTACGGAGATTACCTGCGTTGCGGCGCCATTGCCCGCTTCAGTCCCATGATGCAGTCTGTGGTAGATTTTGCCAACAGGGGAGGAAAAGTACTGGGCGTATGCAACGGATTCCAGATTTTATGCGAAAGCGGCCTGTTGCCCGGCGTATTGCTGCAGAATGCCAACCAGCAGTTCATCTGTAAGAATGTATACATCAAGGGAAGCGATGGCCAGGCGTTGAAAGTGCCTATTGCACATGGCGAAGGTCGCTTTCATGCAGATGAGGCCACGCTGGACCGGCTGGAGCAAAACAACCAGGTTATTTTCCGCTATTGTTCCGAAACCGGAGCCATCGGAGATGCCTACAATCCCAATGGAGCCATCCGCCATATTGCAGGTATCCGCAATGCCAACAACAATGTATTTGGTATGATGCCGCATCCGGAAAGGGCCACTTCAGCCGCGCTGAACAACCTGGATGGAAAAAAAGTATTTGAATTGTTACAAATTAATTAATCACCTGAATCATTGTAGAATCATTATGAAAAGAATTGTGATTGTATTGTTGGGCATCTTCCTTGTACTGCAGGCGAGCAGTCAGGTAAAGGACCCCGTAAGCTGGGATTACAAAGCCATTAAAAGAGGCCCCGGTGTTTTTGAAATTGTAATCACCGCCAATGTACCCAAACCCTGGCATATGTATTCGCAGAGTACACCCAAGGGAGGCCCGATTCCTACCAAAGTAAGTTTCAATAAAAATCCACTGGTTGTACCGCAGGGAACCATGAAGGAAAGCGGTAAAATGGAAA
Organism: Sediminibacterium sp.; assembly: GCA_028687975.1. GTDB lineage: Bacteria > Bacteroidota > Bacteroidia > Chitinophagales > Chitinophagaceae > Sediminibacterium. The sequence goes on along the minus strand of JAQTZD010000061.1, from coordinate 8,385 downwards.
AGATCAACGACAAGGTGTTTGGCATAAAAGTGTTCTACTACAATGGCCAGGTGGTGTATTCGCAGGTGGTAAGGGTAAAAGCCAGTGTTCCAACCAATCTTACCGGAACAGTGAGTTATATGGTTTGCGACGATCAGCAATGTTTGCCACCCACCAAAAAAACCTTCGATCTCAAGTTGCAATAATGTAGAAATCAACATACAGCATGAAAAAAATTACAACGACGATACTGTCGTTACTCTTTTTGGCTACAGGTATTATTGCACAGGAAAAGCAACCTGTGCAATTTGCTTTTAATGCAGTACGGGTAAACGACTCGGTTGTACACATATCGGTGAAGGCAACCATGGAAAAAGGCATGCAGCTTTTTTCCATAAAGCAACGCAATGCAGATGATCCTTTTGTTTCATCGGTTGCTTTCGACAGCACGGTACAACCATTGCTGCGTGCCGCAGATACAGCTATTGAAAAAGGAACATTGTTGCAAGTGCCCGATCCGGCAAGCCCAGGAACCAGCTACAGACTCTATGCAGACAGTGCAGAGATCCAATATCCCCTGCACCTGGCAGCAACAGACAGCGCTGTGGTGAAAGGAAGATTCACCTGGCTGGGCAAACAGAACGATGCATTTCCGAGTGGGGAAGTAGCATTCAGTGTTCAGGTAAAAAAAGCAGAACAGCCGGTAGCAGCAGATGCGGGAGATGTAGCCAATAAATCGATCTGGCAGATATTTCTGCTTTGTTTCATTGCAGGACTGCTGGCCGTGATTACCCCCTGTGTGTTTCCGCTGATCCCGGTTACTGTAAGTTTCTTTTTAAAGAAAAGCAAGACCAGGGCAGAAGGTATCCGCAATGCAGTGTGGTATTCGCTTTCAATAATACTGATCTATACCGTACCAACCTTTGTGCTGGTATTGCTGTTTGGAGACGATGTATTGTACCAGATTTCGACCAGTGCAGTATCCAATATTTTGTTCTTTGCAATTTTCCTCCTGTTTGCCATATCGTTCTTTGGCGCATTTGAACTGCAGTTGCCCAGCAGCTGGGCCAATAAGGCAGATCAGCGTGCCGGTAAGGGCGGACTGATGGGCATCTTTTTTATGGCACTCACCCTGGTGATTGTATCCTTCTCCTGCACCGGACCCATTGTAGGAACCCTGCTTGGTCAGGCCAGTACCGGAGGTGTTTCACTGGCACCGGTAATGGGTATGCTCGGATTCGGGGCAGGGCTTGCATTGCCATTTTCCTTGTTTGCCTTTTTCCCGTCCATGTTACAGTCGCTTCCGAAAAGCGGTGGCTGGCTGAATTCGGTGAAAGTAAGTTTCGGATTCATTGAGCTGGCGCTGGCATTGAAGTTCTTGTCGAATGTAGACCTGATTTACCACTGGCGTTTGCTGGATCGCGATGTATTCCTGGTACTTTGGGTGGTGATCTTCTTCCTACTGGGAATATACCTGCTGGGTAAGTTAAAGTTCTCACACGACAGCGACCTTGCTTATGTAAGTGTGCCAAGATTGTTCTTCGCGATTTTATCTTTCTCCTTTGCTGTATATATTTTCCCCGGATTGTGGGGAGCGCCTTTAAGGCACCTGAGTGGATTCATTCCACCCGATGGCACACAGGATTTTAACCTCAATGAACTACAGTACAAGGGGGTTGGCAATGCACATGCTGCAGGAAGCGGAGCCACGGTTTCACTGACACAACCACCCAAACGGCTGGCAGAAAAACTGCATGTGCCTTACGGACTGGTGGCCTATTTTACCCTGGAAGAAGGAATGGCAGCAGCCCGTGCGCTGAACAAGCCCGTCATGCTCGATTTCACCGGACACAGCTGCGCCAATTGCCGCAAGATGGAAAAGGAAGTATGGAAAGATCCCGAAGTACTGAAAAGAATGCGCAACGATTTTGTGCTGGTGAGCCTGTATGTGGATGAGTCTACAGAATTGCCGGTGGCAGAACAGTACCGGAACAAAGACGGAGACCTGATGGTAACGGAAGGAGACCGGAACCTGGATTATGAAATTACCCAGTTCGGCTTCAATGCCCAGCCGTTGTATATGTTCCTGGACCTGGAGGGAAAACCGCTAAGCTCTATTAAATACGGGTACAATCCGGATATTGCCAAGTTCATTGCGCACCTGGATGCAGCCAAAGCGGCCTTTGATCAGCAGAATAAAAAGTAAGCGGCCAACAGATACCGCAGATACATACCGCGAACAGAACGCACTAAAAAACCCCCGTTATTCACAGGGGTTTTTTGTTAAAGTGCAATTTGTTTTTCGGTCATCATTTTCCGGAGATTGATGAGCCCGTACCGCATTCGGCCCAGTGCAGTATTGATGCTGCAATTGGTTACTTCGGCTATTTCTTTGAAACTCATATTGGCATAATGGCGCAGTACAATGATTTCGCGCTGCTCTTCGGGCAGCAGGTCCAGCATTTTTCTTACCCTTTCGTGGCTCTGGCCCTGCATGATTTTTCCGTCGGGGCCTTCTTCTGAAATTAGCAGAACATCAAAAATGTCTTTGTTGTCGCTGGTACGGATGGCAGGCGTGCGTTTTACTTTGCGGAAATAGTCTACGCAGAGGTTGTGGGCAATGCGCAGCGCCCATGGCAAAAACTTGCCCTCTTCTGTATAGCGCTTGTTCTTAAGGGTGTCGATGATTTTGATGAATACGTCCTGAAACAGGTCTTCTGCCAGGTAAGTGTCTTTTACAAAAAACAGGATAGAAGAAAAAATCTTGTCTTTGTATCTGTAAATTAAGGTTTCAAAGGCATCGGTATCGCCATCTTGAAAAGCCCTAATCAACTCGGTATCAGACGCATGGTCTAATGTTCTCATAGTGTAGGTTTTTGAGTCAGGATTGTTGAAAAATCAGGATATTGGATAGCGATTCGTAAATCAGGAACAAATTAGAATTCTTTTTCACTCACAACGCTGTTGTGGAAATTCTCTAAAACAGAATCGAGGTTATGCACATTTTAATCGGTGGATATGAGGCAGTTATGGATGATTTCTCAACCAAAGCTGTAATAATCTGTTTAATTTTGACAAGCTATGGCAACTAAATTGGCAACTCCCGCAAAGCAGGAAAACAAGGTCACTGAAACCGATATCATCGTAACAGGTGCCAGAACACATAATCTTAAAAATGTATCGGTCCGGTTTCCCAGAAACAAACTGATTGTGGTTACCGGTGTATCCGGAAGCGGTAAGTCTTCGCTTACCATCGATACCCTTTTTGCGGAGGGACAACGCAGGTATGCGGAAAGCCTGAGCGCCTATGCCCGTCAGTTCATGGCCCGGATGAATAAGCCGGATGTGGATTACATCAAGGGACTCTGTCCGGCCATTGCCATAGAACAGAAAGTGATTACCCGTACGCCCAGAAGTACCGTGGGCAGTATGACGGAGATATACGATTACCTGCGATTGCTCTATGCGCGGATTGGAAAAACCATTTCTCCGGTAAGTGGAGTTCAGGTGAGAAAGGATGAAGTATCCGATGTACTGCAAGCCATCAGTGCATTAAAGGAGGGTGTAAAACTGGTGTTGCTGGTTCAGTTCAGGCAACATGCCAACAGAGAAGCCCGTGAGGAGTTGAATATCCTGATGCAGAAAGGATTTTCGCGCATGTACCTGAAAGCAGCAGAACAGCAGGGAAAAATAGAACGGATAGAAGACCTGCTGGAACTGGGCGACAAGGAATTAAAAGCAAGAATTGGCGCCAATACCTATGTACTGATCGACCGGGTGGTGGTGAAAGCATTTGAAGAAGAAGACCTGCACCGGATATCGGATTCAATCGGCACTGCTTTTTACGAAGGCGATGGCGAACTGTTCATGGAGCCGGATGGCGGAGCCCTCCGGCATTTCAGCAATAAATTTGAAGCAGATGGAATGGTGTTCGAAGAACCTTCCCCCAATTTGTTTTCATTCAATAACCCGTATGGCGCCTGCCCGGTTTGCGAAGGATTTGGTCAGGTCCTGGGCATAGATGCCGACCTGGTGATACCCGATAAGCGCCTCTCCGTATATGATGGTGCAGTAGCCTGCTGGAAAGGAGAGAAGCTGGGCTGGTGGAAAGAGCAGTTCATAAAAGGCGCAGGAAAAAAAGGCTTCCCTATTCACAAACCCATTTTTGATCTGAGCAAAGAGGAGTACCAGATGCTCTGGGAAGGCGGACACGGATCATTGGGCATCAACGATTTCTTTAAGGAAGTAGAACAGAATTTATACAAAGTGCAGTACAGGGTATTGCTCAGCAGGTACCGCGGAAGAACCACCTGTACCTCCTGTGAAGGATACCGGCTGCGCAAGGAAGCGCTCTATGTAAAAATCAACGGAACACATATTGCGGAACTCAGTGAAATGCAGGTGCGTGATCTGAAATCCTGGCTGGATCAGCTGGAACTTTCCGAACACGATCAGCAGGTGGCCAAACGCATTTTGCTCGAAGTGAACCAGCGCGTGAAAACATTGCTGGATGTGGGCCTGGGCTATCTAACGCTGAACAGGCTGGCCAATACACTCAGTGGAGGAGAAAGCCAGCGCATACAGTTAACCAGGAGCCTCGGAAGCAACCTCACCAATTCGTTGTATATATTGGATGAGCCATCCATCGGGTTGCACTCCAGAGATACAGAACGACTCATTGGTGTACTGAAATCGCTGCGCGATCTGGGTAATACGGTAGTGGTGGTGGAGCACGATGAAATGATGATGCGCGAAGCAGATCACATCATCGATATGGGACCGCTGGCATCGCATCTGGGCGGAGAAGTAGTGGCCGAAGGCAATTACGATCAGATTGTGCAGCACCCGAAAAGCCTTACCGGAAAATACCTTACCGGTGAATTGCAGATAGATCCGCCGAAACAGGTTCGTAAATGGAACAGCAGCATACTGGTAGAAGGAGCCAGACAGAATAACCTGAAAGATATTACTGTGGAGTTTCCCCTGCATACACTCTGTGTAGTAAGCGGCGTAAGCGGCAGCGGTAAAACAACACTGGTAAAACAGATACTCTATCCTGCATTGCAGAAAATGAAAGCAGGTACTGCAGACAAAGTGGGTCTGCACAAAGCCATCAAGGGAGATATAGACAGCATCAGTTCGGTGGAAATGATCGATCAGAATCCGATCGGAAAATCATCGCGCAGCAATCCGATTACTTATATTAAAGCATACGATGCCATCCGCGATTTGTATTCCCGTCAGGGACTGGCGAAGATGCGCGGGTTTCAACCCAAACATTTTTCATTTAACGTAGACGGAGGCCGTTGCGATACCTGTAAGGGAGAGGGGGAAACCATTGTGGAAATGCAGTTCCTGGCAGATGTGCACCTTACCTGTGAGTCTTGTGGCGGCAAGCGGTTCAAGGAAGAAGTATTGGAAATTAAATACAATGGCAAATCGATTTTTGATATACTGGAACTGAGTGTGGACGAAGCGGTTGAGTTTTTTGCAGAAGAAAAAGCCATACAAAAAGCCATACAACCCTTGCAGGATGTGGGTTTGGGATACATCAAGCTGGGACAGAGCAGCGATACCATCAGTGGCGGGGAAGCCCAGCGGGTAAAATTGGCCAGCTTCCTGGGCAAGGGAAAAGGCATCGGGCAGATCCTCTTCATTTTTGATGAGCCAACCACCGGATTGCATTTCCACGACATCAAAAAATTACTGAACTCATTCAATGCGTTGATTGAACAGGGACATTCATTGATTGTAATTGAACACAATACCGATGTGCTGAAGTCGGCCGACTGGATCATTGATCTGGGCCCGGAAGCGGGAGATGCCGGCGGAACGCTGGTATATGCAGGCGTGCCTTCTGCCATACAGAAAAATAAGAAAAGCATTACAGGAAAGTTCCTGTAACCGGCTCTGTAAAAACACCAAAAAAGCATTGACCCCGGGGAGCGATACAATAAAGCCATCGAAGCCTTTGAGGAAGCCGTTCCTATACATCAGCACAGGAATTGTAAACAGGGAAGCTCCGGAACAGCGCTGCTATCTCAGTCTGTCTGCACTTTTCACCAGCTGTTCGTCTTTGTAAATAAAACGGATGGCCAGTAAGAGGAACAGCGGAACGGCAAAGCTGAACAAAGAACCCAAATCCAGTTTTGATTCTACAAAACCGGATTTGGCATTATAATACATTGCAATGTTCAGGAAAGCGCCAACGGCTGTTGCAAACACAATGAGCATTTGTCTTTTCCGGTCTTTGTACATAAAGATCGCTACCAGCGAGGCAACTGCAACTGCTACCGTGAGGAGCCGGATCAGCAATTGGCCCGATGCAGTGAATTCAACCCAGGTTTTGGTATTGGATGCTGCATCCAGTTGGTTGCCACTGAAAAAAGACAACCCGAATCCACTGGCGGAAAAAGCAGCTGCCAGCAGCAGCCATAGGCTCTGTATTCTTTGAATCATAACGGTAAGTTAAGCATTATCCCATTTCAGGATACAGTATAAACTGTTCCATGAACTCATTCACTTGTTTTTTAACCTTGCCAATGATATTGGCATCGTCTGCATTCATCAGCACATCGTCGATCACATTTACCACAAACTGCATATCGCTTTCCTTCATGCCCCTGGTAGTGATGGCAGGTACTCCAAAGCGGATACCGGAGGTAACGAATGCGCTTTTATCATCAAAAGGAACCATGTTCTTATTGGCAGTGATATCGGCTTGCACCAATGCCTGTTCTGCTTTTTTACCGCTGATGTTTTTGTTGCGCAGGTCGATCAGCATGAGGTGGTTGTCGGTACCGCCACTGATGATGTTATACTCCTTCTGAACAAATGCCGCAGCCATCGCCTGTGCATTTTTTTGCACCTGCTGCTGGTACTGCAGGAATTCGTCGGAGAGGATCTCACCAAAAGCAACGGCCTTGGCAGCAATCACATGCTGCAGCGGACCACCCTGGATGCCCGGGAACACTGCCATATCGAGCAGGTTGCTCATCATCCGGATATTGCCCTTCACATCTTTCAGACCCCATGGGTTTTCAAAATCCTTCTTCATCATAATGATGCCGCCTCTTGGACCACGCAGTGTTTTGTGGGTAGTGGAAGTAACAAAATGACAATGTTCAAAAGGACTGTTCAGTAATTTCTTGGCAATCAGACCGGCAGGATGGGCAATATCAGCCATTACCAGTGCGCCCACTTCGTCGGCCACTTTTCTGATGCGTGCATAATCCCAGTCGCGACTGTAGGCGCTGGCGCCACAATAGATCAATTTCGGTTTTACAGACCTTGCCTGTGCTTCCAGCATTTCATAATCCACCAGTCCTTCTTCGCGGGTAACGCCGTAAAAATGGGGTTTGTACAATTTACCGCTGTAATTCACGGCGCTGCCGTGGGTAAGGTGTCCGCCCATGCTCAGATCCAGTCCGAGGGTGGCATCTCCCGGTTGCAGCACCGCCAGTGCAACGGCGGCATTGGCCTGTGCGCCGCTGTGCGGCTGCACATTGGCATATTCTACATCAAAAATGGTTTTTAAACGATCGATGGCCAGTTGTTCGGTCTGGTCTACAATTTCGCAACCGGCATAGTATCTTCTGCCCGGGTACCCTTCCGCATATTTATTGGTCATTACATTACCCATGGCCTGCATTACCTGTAAACTGGTGAAGTTTTCTGAGGCAATCAGTTCAATTCCATGACGTTGTCTTTCCAATTCCTTGCGGATCAGGTCAAAAACCAAAGTATCTTTCTGCATGTAAAAGTTTTTGCAAAGGTAAATCTTAGCGAACAGTACGCCATATTTTTAAAAATTTGTTTTAACCCGTGATTTCCACAAAAATGGATAAATAGCACATATTTGGTAATTTTGCTGTTAATTTGACCGTTGTGTGATGAATACACAACAGATTGGAGCATCAGATTGAACCAAAGAAGCCCTCTAATGAAAGCAATCATACCCGTTGCAGGCGCTGGAACCAAACTCAGACCGCATACATATACTCAACCCAAGGCCCTCATTCCGATAGCAGGAAAAACCATCCTGAGCTTTATTGTAGACCAGCTCAGGGATGCCGGCATCAACGAATTTGTTTTTATTGTAGGATATCTGGGAGAAAAAATACAGGATTACGTAAAGCAGAAATATCCCGACCTCATTACGCATTTTGTTTACCAGAACGAACGCCACGGAACCGGGCATGCCATAGAGCTGACCCGAACCATTGTAGACGGAGATGAAGTGTTTGTGGTGCTGGGAGATACCATTTGTGAGTACGATATCAAAGAAGTGATGGAATGTCCGCACAGCATGCTGGGCGTAAAGAAAGTAGATGATCCCCGCAATTTTGGAGTGGCATCCATCAATGAGGAAGGATTTATAGACCAGGTGGTGGAAAAGCCCGCCAT